>CAIVKO010000140.1 GCA_903906515.1 Akkermansiaceae bacterium | reverse complement strand
TGCTTGGTATAAGTGAGGAATCGAAAGGGAATCCCGTTGCGCTCGGCAATGCCCGCCACCGTCAAATTCGCGCTGGCACCGATCAGCGTGCCGTTTCCACCGAGACAGGCACCCAGCGAAAGTGCCCACCAGAGAGGCATCAGTCCGTCCGGACCATTGAACGAAGGTGCCATCGCCTTGATCATCGGAATCATGGTCGCCACGAAGGGAATGTTGTCCACGATGGCGGAAAGGAAAGCCGAAGCCCAGAGGATCCCCAATCCGGTGGATTTCATGTCGCCACCGGTAGCCTTGAGCAACTGCCCTGCCAAGGTCGCCAGAACACCGGTGTGTTCAACCCCCTTGACCACGATGAAGAGGCCGATGAAAAAGAACAACGTGACCCACTCCACTTCGTTGAAAACATGGGTGACGCTTTCATTCTGTTTCTCGGCGGATTTCCCGAAATTATCTAACAACAACAAAAGCGCAGCACCACCCATACCGATGGTTCCGGACTCAAGCCCGATGAAACGCGCAAGAACAAAACAAACGAGCACCATGGTGATGACGACCAGGGATTTGACCAGCAATGTTTTATCGCTGATCGCTTTGAACTCATCCATTTCCATAATGCGGGCGCGGGCCTCCGGAGTGGCGTGGAGTTTTTTCCCCCAGATGAAATGAATCGCCAGGGTGTGCACGACTAGGATCACCGCGACAACCGGTGCCAGATGGACGACGAACGCATTGAAGGGAATGCCGACCTGCGCACCGATGAGGATGTTAGGCGGATCACCGATGAGAGTCGCGGTGCCGCCGATGTTGGACGCCAACACTTGGGAAAGCAGGAAGGGATAGGGAGGAACCTTCAGCTGCGAGCAGATCACCAGAGTCACCGGCACAACGAGCAGCACCGTGGTCACGTTGTCCAACAACGCCGAAACCACCGCCGTCACCACCACCAACACTGCAAGTATCCCGGCGGGACTGCCTTTGGTCCGTTTGGCCGCCCAGATCGCCAGAAACTCGAAAAGCCCGCTTTTCCGTGAGATGGCGACGATGACCATCATGCCAGTCAGCAGACCGATCGTATTGAAGTCGATCCCGGCGACCGCCTGCTCCTGGTTGAGGATGCCGCTGGCGATCATGATGACGGCACCTAGCAGCGCGACGATGGCGCGGTTCAGGCGTTCCGTCATGATCGCCACATAGGTTAGAAGCAGGATGCCAACCGCCAGCCACACCGGATTCACTCCGGATATCATCGCACACATTTGACCTAACATAAATCAAGGAGATTGAGTGATGCATTCGAGCACATGCCATGACGAAACTTCTCCCACCAGCAATCCGGTTTCCGCCTCCACCACGGGAAGGAAGTTGTGACCGTGAAACAAGTAGAACATGGCGGCGACCAACGGTTGGTCAGGCCTCAGAACGGGAGCCTCCGGATCGAGGTGCAAACTCACCGGATCATTTGCAATGGCCGAATAAAGGGCGCGGACATCCGACATGGTTTCCTGCAGCAATCCGGAATCGATCATGCGGGTGATCCTGTCAAACCGCGGGTCATGCACCGCAATCGCCGGCAGCACCGCGGCAAGTAGATGGACTTTTCTGAATTGCCCGAGGTATTTGCCCTGCGCATCGACCACAGGCATGGAAAGGACCCGGTGCTGGAGCAGGGCGCTGATGCATTCCCCAAGGGTCATTTCCGCCGTCAGCACAGGATATTCAGTCGCCATGATGCAGCGACATGTCACATCGGTGGGTAAAGGATGATTCATGATGTTTGATTCGATTGGCGACCATGCCGCCTGACGGAGACGTTGATGAACTAAAACAGCCGGACTGTCACCTGATTCCCCATCAGCCATTCCGCATATTTTCACGGATGCATCACAAACCGGCTCACGGCAGCGGACCGATGCCCGCCAGATCGCGGTCACCGCGTGCGGCGTCGAGAAACGATCCATCCATCGTGATGGCTTGTTTCAGGTGGCTCCGGGCGCGTGGCCCCTCCCCCAGCGTCCACAGATAACAAGCGAGATTGTAGTGGAAAATCGCCATGTCAAAAAGCGTTTTTGGACCACGCAGCAGCCAATTGCAGGCCGCCAGCGTGTCACCTGTCTCGTGCAGGCAAAACGCCGCTCGGATAAAAAACATCGGTTCGTCGGCAGCTTTCAGGCAGAGCAGGCGGGCGGTGTCCGACGCGCAATTCCACGATTCGCACTCCATTTGGGCAACGAGTTTCAGCTCCATCGCATCGCGCTGCAAGCGGGCCTCGGTGGGCAATGACTCCAGTTCGGCCAAAGCCTCGTCGGCCAATCCGAGTTCAAGCCACCCGGTGGCTGCCTGCAACGTTTTTACTACGCCCATCACCGCCAGCTTAGCGCAATGAGGAACGGATGCAACCATGGAACGGATGAATTTGCGTCCTTAATCGATGATCCGGCGCATCGGGATCATATTGGAGTATTCAAACCCCTGTTTTTTGAAAAACTCCTGGGATTCCGCGCTGATGCGGTCGGTGAGCAGGGTGATACGTTTGAAATTCTTGCGCTTGGCGAAGTCCGCCACGTAATCGACCAGCATCGCCCCATAGCCCTGTCCGCGGTGGTCTGGGTGGATGACGACGTCCTCCATGAGGATGACGAATCCACCGCGCGCGGTGGAGATGGTGAAGAGCAGGTTCACCATGCCGAAGATCCGATCATGATTGCGGACCACGAAAATCCTTCCACGGTTCGGCTGTTCGAGGATCAGGCGCAGCCCGCGTTCCTGCACATCCCGGTTCGGCGTAAAATCCCCGGAACGAGAGAAAAGATCCATCACCAACTCGGTCAACGCCGGCAAATCCTCGATCGTGGCCGGCTCCACATGCGGTGGATCGTTGGTGATCGCGTTCTTATCGCGCGGCGTTGATGTGCTCATGGGGAAATTAGTGACAGGATTCGGACCGGATGCCACGATTTTTTTCAGGAGAAAACCCCGTTTGATCAGGTCGTCAAGGTTCGCCCACCGTTGGATTTGGCACGGCCACTGCGGTGGATTTTATTCCGCGTGTCAGCACGTCCTTGGAATCCTGGCCGGGTGACAGCGCCTCGTGGGCCATCCCACGGTAGCGCAGCGGTTTGTAACCCAGTGCGAGCATGCCATCCAACGGTGCCCGCTTGAGTGCGGGTTTCCAATAGTCCGGAGATCCACCGGTTTCATAGTAATAGATCCAGGTATGTTCGGGGTTCGACCAACCGGCGCAAAGCACGACATGACGATGCGAAATATTGAGCAAATCCCCGGCCCGCAAATCCTGCGGACTCCGCAGCTCGGTGCAGATCGCCGGCAATTGCGTGGTGTCATGGACGGATGGCAGTTTGAGGCAGCGTGATACGAAACCGGAACAATCAACCCCCGCCGCGCGAGTGCTCACCGCAACGTTGTCCGCACGGCGTTTTTCAGGCGATGAGACATCACCGCCGGCCAAGCCATTCGCAATCGCCGCATCAAACGAAGCGGGATCATCGAAACCGCCCCACTTGTAAGGAACTCCGATATTGACCTCACCCGGAATCCACCACCCCTTGCGGGATTGCCCAGGTTCATGACTGATATCCGGCGTCTGCACCACGACACCTTTCTTGTCCTTACCATGCAGGATATTTTGAGAAAACGGCCGCCAAGGATGCGTGGAAAGCTGTTGCGCGATGGCCATCGATTCGCGGGGCGTGATCTGCGAGGGTGCGGACGCCTCACCCGGCACCAGCAATGGCGATGGCGGTGCCGTTGGACCCTTAACACAACCGGCGATGAGCGGGAGAATCAGGAAATGGAGGAACTTCACTCGCAAAGAATGCAAATCAGCCCACACCGGGTCAAACAAATGCATGTTCCAAACAAGAAACTCCATTGAGATCATGCGTGGTTGGAAGAAGTCAACCACCCAGCAACGACCATAGCGGCGCGCTGGTGGGCACCGAGTCCACCGAGTTTTCCCGTGGTTTCCGCAAGTTTTTGCTGCAGATCACTGCATTTTTCCGGGGATTCAATAAAGCCGCGGAGGGCTTCGAAAACCGCCTTGGGTTCGGCATCCGCTTGCACGAATTCCTCCACCACCTCGCTGCCTGCTAGAATATTGACCAGACCAATGAGTTCGATTTTCACCAGAATCTTGGCCATCACATAGGTCAACGGTGCCACCCGATAGACCAGGCAGTATGGCAGACCATAGTAAGCGGCTTCCAAGGTGGCGGTGCCGCTCGCGATCACGGCGCAATACGCGTGTTGCATCAGCGAATGGCTTTCTCCCGTATTGACGGTGACCAGATCTTCCGCGCCAGCATCCGACAACATGCCACGGATCTGAGTTGCGAGTTTCGCCGAAGCAGCCGGCACCTCGAAAACCAGATCGCCACGCCATGACCTGAGCAACTTGGCGGTCTTGATCATCATCGGAAACAACCGGGCCACCTCGCGCTCGCGACTGCCGGGGAAAAGCCCAACTAATCGAGGATCCCGAACGATTCCAGGAATCCGCTCTTCCTCCAGTTCATCGACCAATGGATGGCCGACAAACGTGGTTTTGAGTCCGGCGTTCTCGAAAATCGGCTGCTCGAACGGGAACAAACAAAGCATTTCATCTAGCAGGCGCACCATTTTGGGGATCCGCCCTTTGTTCCATGCCCAGACTTGCGGGCTGATGTAATACACCAGACGCGTTTCCGGACACTCGCGCTTCACGGCCTCCGCAAACCGCAGGTTGAATCCAGGGTAATCGATCAGCAACAGCACATCGGGCCTGAATGCCTTGACCTCTTCCAACATCGCCTCGAACCGCTCCTTGAACCATCCGTAACGCTTCAAAACCTCCCATATTCCCATCACCGCGGCCTCTTCCACCCAATCGCACAATCCCGGCCCCGCCACACCCGCCATCGCCGGGCCGCCCACACCACGGATTTCAACCGCAGGGACCTCCTCTTTGAGCACGCGCAGCAATCCCGCCCCATGGGCGTCTCCACTCAATTCCCCCGCCACCACATAAAGCCGTTTGGACATGCCCCCGGAGCATAGCGACATTCCACTCACCTGACGATGCAAATGATGCCGATTCCCGATAAATTCACGAAAATCTTTCAAGTTCCAGACTTACGCATTGATTTCGCCGCCATCACGGCTTTCATCGGGGCTCCGCAGCACCGCCCACTTCCTGTCATGCCCGCAGATCCCAAAGAATCATCGCCCACGCCACTTGCTGAAATCGTTCAAGGTCCCAGCGCCTTCGAGCTATTTCTCGATAGAAACCAAAAGAATCTGGTCATTTTATCGATCCTGATCGCCCTCTGCGTGGCGGTGTGGGTGGTTTACAGCGGCATCCAGAAAAGCCGCCAGGAAACCGCCGGTTCCGCACTCGGCACCGCGCAAGACACGCCCTCTCTCCAATCGCTCATCACCGAACATACGGGCACCCAAGCCGCCGCCAGCGCCATGGTCTTACTCGCCGACCGCCAGTGGACGGAAGGACAACAGGATAACGCTATCGAAACCCTCAAAAAATTCATCGCCGCCAACCCCACCCACCCCGCCCTGCCCACCGCAATGGCCAGCCTGGGTGCGAAACTCATGATCCAGGGGAAAACCGCCGATGCCACCAAAGTCTTCGAGGAAATCGTCGCCAAGCCCGAAGCACGTTTCATCGCTCCCTTCGCCCTGATTTCCCTCGGCGACATCGCAAAAATCGGTGGCGACATCGCGAAAGCCGAAACCACCTACAGCCGGGTGAAAATGGATTTCCCCGAAAGCACGTTTGCGGAAACCGCCAATCGCCGCATCGCCACCCTCAAAACCAAACCCCCGGTCGAGATCGCTCCGCCACCAGCACCGCCAGCCACCACACCCGCCTCTCCCACCAGCATGCCAGGCGGTGTCATGCCAGGCGGTGTTATACCCGGCGGTGTTATACCCGGCGGTGTCGTTACCCCTGAGGTGCCCCCGACAGCCCCCACCCTTCCACCTGCCCCCAAAACTCCCGAACCCACTCCTGCTACTACAACGCCCCCTGCCGCACCTGCTACTGAAACACCCGCGCCGCCCGCACCGTAAGAAGTCGGGCCAAGATCCCGTATCCCCCGCCACACTCCCCGAAACCACCTGATTTCAATACACCTCACAACCTCAACACACCCATCACCATGTCGAATCCGTTCTTCAAAAAACACATTGGCCAAGACAACAACGAAGCCGCCCGCCCATCAGCCCCGCTTCCGGACACCCGCCAGCCCGAGCCTGCCCCACAAGCCTCGCAGGCATACTCCAACCCGGCTCCTGCCGCCGCCCGGCCAACCGCAGCCGCCACACGCAACGTGCTTTCCTCGGATGTGGAAATCAAAGGCACTGTCAAGTTCACCAACGACCTCGTCGTGGACGGCAAAATCGAAGGCGAAATTTCCTCGGACGGCAATCTAACCGTCGGCGAAAACGCCCGCCTCAAGGCTGAAATCAAAACCGCAACGGTCGTCGTTTACGGCAAGGTCCACGGCAACATCATCGCCACGGACCGCGTGGAACTCAAGAGCAGCGCCGAAGTCGTCGGAGACATCAAGGCCAAGATTCTCTGCATCGAAGCCGGAGCCATCTTTGTCGGCAAGTCCACGGTCGGAACCCCCGCCCAGGCAACCGCAGCGCAACCCGCGCCCGCCGCCCTGACATCCACACCTGCCGAGACTCCCAAAGCACCGGTGGCAGCCGCCTCCAGTGTTCCGAAGCAAGGCACACTCGCTGGCACCATTTCCTGAATGGATTTGAATCCCAATGTCTCCCGCCATGGCCGATGAGCCCAAGCGCCATCGTATCGAGGTGGCTTGTCCGGAATGCGGCAAACTGCAAACCGAACCTGCACTGGTAGTTTCCACCCAATGCCGTTCCTGTCGCGCCAATTTCCAGGTGCTTGACGGCAAGGGCGTGATTAGAAGCCACCCGGTGACGCGTTTTGCCAAGCCTCGGAAAGACAGCGACCCCTACCCCGCGCCCGAACCGGAGGCACCCAAGCTGCTGCTCCGCGCCGGCCCGGCAACTCCGCCGCCACGATCATTCCTCAAGCGCTGGCTCCAACCGATCAAACCACCGCGCGAGGTGATCTGTTTCAAATGTGAACACAGCTTCAAAGCCATTTCGGAAGCCCAGTCCAGCCAGTGCCCGAAATGCGGTGGATATATCAGCTTGTTAGATCATGATATCAACGAGCCGTGGAACCGCCGCATCGAAACCCGCGGTGATGTGATCATTCAGAAAACCGGATCGGTCTCGGGCACCACCGTCCGTTGCCACCACCTCACGGTGCTGGGTGCGCTCGCAGGCTCTGTGGAATGCTCCGGCGATCTAACCATCCGCAGCCACGGAAAAATCATCGGCACCGTCCAGTGCCGCCATCTTCATGTGGAAAAAGGAGCCCACGTCGAGTTCCTCAACCCCGTCACCGCCGAAACCGCCACCATCGGCGGTAACGTCCGCGGCCAGATCTTCTGCACCGGGTCCGTGACTCTGGAAAAACGTGCCCAACTCCACGGACTCGTCCGCACGACATCCCTCATCATCAAACCCGGTGCCAAACACTCCGGTACCATTGAGGTGATCACCCCGCCCGAACCTAACGTAATCTAGCAAAACAATCCCCCCTTCCGCCGCCATGAATGCCGCGCTCGATCTCAAGGAGGAAATCCTCGCCCTCAAGAAGCAGAGGAACGCCGTCATCCTTGCCCATAACTATCAGACCGGAGACATCCAGGATGTCGCGGACCACGTCGGAGACTCGCTCGGTCTCGCCTACCTCGCCAAAGCCACCGAGGCCGATGTCATCGCCTTCTGCGGCGTCCATTTCATGGCGGAAACCGCCAAAATCGTCAACCCCGGAAAAATCGTCATCCTGCCGGACATGGATGCCGGTTGCTCGCTGGAACAATCGTGCCCGGCGGATCAATTGGAGGCATTTCTAACCGCCAATGCGGAGAAAAACTATTATGTCATCGCCTACATCAACTGCTCCGGCGGAGTGAAGGCGCTCTGCGATGTGATTTGCACCTCCGGCAATGCCGTGAAGATCGTCAACCACGCGCCGCCGGACCGCCCAATCCTCTTCGTGCCCGATGAAAACCTCGGTGCCTGGGTCATGGAGCAAACCGGACGCAAAATGGATCTCTGGAAAGGCAACTGCTACGTCCATGTCGAGTTCACCCGTGATTCGATCCGTAAAATCAAACTGGAATATCCGGACGCACTCGTCGTCGCCCACCCCGAATGCACCCAGGCGGTTAGATTGCTGGCCGATGAGGTCTGCTCGACCGAAAAGATGGTGACCTATTGCAAGAACGCTCCGGTCCGCGACATCATCGTGGTCACTGAGAGCGGCATGCTTCACCGCCTGCGCAAGGAGTGCCCGGACAAGAATCTCATCGCCGGCCCCACCGACCGCTGCGCCTGCGCGGATTGCCGCTACATGAAAATGAACACGCTGCAGAAACTCCGCGACGCGCTCGTCACCCTGCAACCCCGTGTCGAAATGGAGGAATCCATCCGCAAACGCGCCGAAATCCCGCTGCTCCGGATGCTCGATCAATCCATCTGAAATCCACGGTTCAATTCGCGGGTTTTTTCCCAAACAACTGATCCTCATGAATCCATTTACCCGCCCAGCCCTCGTTGTCGTCCTTGCCGCCACTCTAACAATCGGCATGGCGCATGCGGATTTCGAGAAGGGGATCGCGGCCTATGAGGCAAACAACCTGCCCTTGGCGTATAAGGAGTTCCGTGCGTCGGCGGATGAAGGTCATGCCGACTCCCAATTCAACGTGGCCTTGATGTATGAGAAAGGGATGGGAGTGGAGAAGGATGAGAAGGAGGCGGTGGTATGGTATGGGAAGTCCGCGGCGCAGGGGAACAGCGCGGCGCAGTTCAATCTTGGAGTATTGTATGAGAATGGTCGTGGCACGACCGTGGATTTCGCAAAAGCCCACGAGTGGTATCGCAAGGCATCGGTGCAGGGCGATCCGCTGGCGATTGGCAACCTGGGCATGTTGTATACCCGTGGCCAGGGCGTGAAGGAAAACAAGACCGCGGGCCTTGCACTGCTATTGATTTCGGCCACCAAAGATCCGTCCCCGGAAAACAACGCCAAACGCAACATCACCGCCACACGCGGACTCACGCCCGAACTGGTCGCGGCAGCCCAAACCCTCTCCACCGAGATGAGCAGCGCGAAGAACCTGCTCGTGCCGCTGGATGCGTATTTGAAGAAGTGATTCGTTAGAACGCAGCGCCCTGAACGACTCTGCGGCGTTCGAGTTCCTTGTCGATGTAGCTTTGCACGGAGGATTTCGCGAGATCCCAGACCGGGGCGATCAGCAGGTCCTGGTCTGCGATGCCGAATAGGCGTTGGATAATGATGTCCGGGCGCAACAGCGGGAGGAAGGCACAGAGGAAATCGGTGTATCCCGCGAGATCGAAAAGCGGGAACGGTTCTTTCATGTAGCGCGAGGCGAGGATCGAGCCTTTGACAATGTGCAGGTGGTGGAGTTTGACGAATTGGATCTGCGGGAAGCGGTTGATCTCGGCCGCCTGTGCCAGCATCATTTCCCGCGTTTCCCATGGAAATCCGAAGATCGTGTGCACACAGAGGTTGAGCGGCGTGTCGGTTAGGGATTCCAGCAGTCCTGTCAGTTCGTCGTGGGAGCAATCGCGGTTGATTTGTTTGAGCGTCGATTCATGGATCGATTCCATGCCGAGTTCGAGATCGACCTCCATGCGATCGGCATAACTTTCCAGTAGTGCGATTTTCTCCGCATCCAGGCAGTCGGGCCGGGTGCCGACCGATAAGCCCACGACGTCCTCCGGGCAGATTGAGAGCGCTTCGTCGTAGAGCGCCTTGAGTCTCTCGACGGGAGCGTAGGTGTTGGTGTTCGGTTGGAAATAGATGATGAACTTTTCCGCCTTGTAGTGCTTGCGTGCGCGGGCGATTCCCTGTTCCACCTGATCGCGGATTTCATCCAGCGAGCGCGGCAGGGTCGGAGTGAAAGAATCGACGTTGCAATAGGTGCAGCCGCCGTAGCCCTTGGTGCCGTCGCGGTTCGGGCAGGTGAATCCCGCGTCCACGATGACCTTGTAAACCCGCGCGCCGTCGAATTTTTGGCGAAGCCACTGGCCATAGCTGTTATAGCCTTTGACGCCGTAGTCGATCGGTGTGGTCATCAGGGGGAGAGGGGTATTGGACTGTAGCGGCGGTCTATGACCGTCGCTGGTTGTTTGAAGATGATAGTGCAACGGTCACAGACCGACGCTACATTGGAATGCGTCTTCCGCAGGTGATGATCCGAGGGCGGAGAGAGCTTCGCCGTTGGCAGCGAGGTGATTCAGGCAGTGATAAACATCCTCTGGATCGGCGGCGATCGCAGTGGCGATTTGTGAGGCGGTTTTAGGTGTGGAGGAAAGCCCGCTGCGCACCGCGCTGAGGGTATCCAGGAAAACTCCGGCAGCCTTCTTGCCTGCTTCTACACCCGGTTGGTGATAGGCATTGATGTTCACCAGCGATGCGTAGAACGAAACCGCACGCTCGAAGAGGGCGATGAGCATTCCCAACTGGAACGGAGTGACTTCCGGAATGGATAGAGTCAGCGACTTACGGCCGGATTCGTGAAGCGCCTTGCGGGTGCCGCGGAAGAATCCTTGGAGGTAGTCGGCACTGGTCGTGCCCGGATCCACTTCGATGCTCTTGCCATCGCGGCCTTTCCGCACCTCGATGAAGCAGGCGAAGAAGTTGTTCACGCCATCGCGGAGTTGTTGGATGTAAGCGTGTTGATCGGTGGAGCCTTTGTTGCCATAAACCGCGAGGCCCTGGTTGACCACGTTGCCATCGAGGTCGAGGTGCTTGCCCAGCGACTCCATGATGAGTTGTTGGAGGTATTTGGAAAAGAGCACCAATGAATCCTTGTAGGGCAGGACGACCATGTCTTTTTCACCTTTTCCATTGGAGGCGTGGTGCCATGCGAGGGCGAGTTGCATCGAGGCGTTTTGTGCAGCGTCCGTCTTGCGGGTTTCCGCATCCATCGCGGCCGCGCCGGCTAACAATTGATCGATATCGATGCCCTGCAAGGCCGCTGGCACGAGGCCCACCGTGGAAAGCACGGAGGTGCGTCCGCCCACCCAGTCTTCCATCGGAAAACGGGCGATGAATTGGTTTTGCGTGGCGAATTGATCGAGCTTTGATCCGCCGCCGGTGACGGCCACCGTGTGTTTGCCGAAATCCAGTCCTGCGGCTTCCCATGCGGCTTTCGCTTCAAGCATGCCATTGCGGGTTTCCGGGGTGCCTCCGGATTTCGAGATCACCAGCACGAGCGTCTTGTCGAGGCCAGTGGTTGAGATGCGCTCGATCACCGCGTCCATACCGGCGGGGTCGGTGTTGTCGAAGAAGAAGATCGGGAGGCGGGCGCCTTGCCCGATGGCTTCCGCGACGAGTTGCGGGCCGAGTGCGGACCCGCCGATGCCGATGAGCAGGATCTGTTGGAAGGCTGCGCCACCGGGTGATTTTACCGCGCCGGAGTGGACTTTCGTGGTGAATTCCTTGAGGTCGGCAAGCGGGCCGGTGATCGCTTGTTTGAGCTCCGGAGTCGGGGCCAACTCCGCATTGCGCAGCCAGTAGTGGCCGACCATGCGGCCCTCGTCGGGATTGGCGATCGCGCCACCTTCGAGCGCTTTCATATCGGCGAAGGCTTTGGCGATTTTCGGCTGCATTTTCGCGGAAAATTCCGCCTCGATATCCATCAGCGAGAGATCGAGGGAAAAACCGAATTGCGGATAACGGAGCAGTGATTGATTGTAGGATTGCCAGGACATGGTGGAGAGAAGCTTTAAGTTCTAAATTTCAAATCCGAAACGGAAGAGTTCTGCAGGCAGCCGGATCGGGCGGAAAAGATTGCCGCGGTTTGCCCGGCTGTCGATGCTTTTGAATCATGTCCCAGTCTGACATCGGTGAGGGACATGCGGAATTACCCCGTATGAAAGGGGTGTACGGCACAAGGCCGGAGCATGGGTGCTCCGGCCTTGTGGTGTTGGTGATTTGTGGATCAGGCCTTGCCGTAGAGCGGGCCGTAGTTCGAGCAGGCGCGGAAGTCCGCTCCTTCAAGCTCGGCGGTGCCGAAGGTGCGCCAGGCGCTTGGGCGGAACACGCGGTCTTCGCTGACGTTATGCATGTAAACCGGGATGCGCAGCATCGAGGCGAGTGTTAGATAGAGGTGGCCGACGTGGCCGCAGGTCATGACGCAGTGGTTGGCACCCCAGTTGTTCATCACTTCGTAGGCGCTGACGAAAGCACCTTTGCCAGTGAGGATCGGCGCGAACCATGTGGTTGGCCAAGTCGGGTTGGTGCGTTGGTCGAGCGCGTCATGCACATCGTCCGGGAGATCGACGGTGTAGCCTTCCGCGACTTGCAGGGCTGGGCCGAGGCCATCGACGAGATTGAGGCGGATCATGGTGGCGGGCATGCCGCCCTTGGTGCGGTAGCGGGTGCTCCAACCGCCGCCGGGGAAGTATTCGGTGATCGACGGGTGCCAGGTTGTGGCCTTGAGGCACTTGTCCACTTCCTCGTCCGAGATTTCCCAGAATGGTTTCATCGTGGGTTTGCCATTGGCGTCGGTTTGTTCGCCGGTGCCATCGAGTGCGGCCGGGCCGGAGTTGATGAGGTGGAGGATTCCGTCGCCGACGAGTGGGTGGCTGACTTTTTTGCCGCTGGCGGTTTCGATGGCTTCAAGACTCCAGTAAGTTCGGAGGTCGGCGAAAATCTGTGCGGTGTTGGTGAGCAGGTAGCCGAAGAGCATGCCCGCGCCGTTGAGCGCGTCGTTTTCGGTGGCCACGATATAGGGGGCGCGTTTGCCATTCCAATCGAACGACGAATTGAGGATGGCTTCGAGGAAATCGCCGTTAGGGAAGTGGTCGGTCCACTGGCGTTGGCCTTGGAATCCTGCGGCGATGGCATTGTGGCCTTGGGCTTGTTCGCCGAGGCCCATTTTCGCGAGCTCCGGATTGCCGACCATCAAATCGCGGGCGATCAGCGCCATTTTCACGCTGTCTTCCAGTTCGGTATCGAGTTGCGCGCGGGAGCGGGTGGTTTCCGGCGAATTGTAGTCTTTGCCTTCCGGGCAGTTTTGTTTCACCCAGGCGAGGGCTTTTTCATACTCGGCTTTGTCGTAGCTACCTTTGCGCATGCGTCCGGCGACTTCGCTCATGTCGATGGCTTCGACTCTCATGCCGAACCATTTTTCCCAAAGTTTGGTATCCACGACCGAGCCAGCGATGCCCATCGAGGTGCCGCCCATCGAGAGGTAGGACTTGCCACGCATCATGGCCACGGCGAGGCCGCATTGAGCGAAGGAAAGGAGTTTTTCGGTCACATCCGCGGGGATCTTCGTATCGGTGGCGGATTGCACGTCCTTGCCATAGATGCCGAAGGCCGGCAGGCCCTTCTGGGTGTGGCCTGCGAGCACGGCGGCCAGATAGACCGCGCCGGGGCGTTCGGTGCCGTTGAATCCCCAAATGGCTTTGGGCGTGTGTGGGTCCATGTCCATCGTTTCCGAGCCGTAGCACCAGCACGGGGTGACGGTGAGCGAGACTCCGACATTCGAGAGTCTGAACTTGTCCGCGCAGGCGGCGGCTTCCGCGACACCGCCGATGCAGGTGTCCGCGATCACGCATTCGACGGGCGAGCCGTCGGGGTAGCGGAGTTCCGCAGCGAACAGAGCGGCAACGGCCTTGGCCTGTTGCATGGTGCGTTCTTCAAGTGATTCCCGGACGCCGCCGAGGCGACCATCGATGGTGGGACGAATGCCGATTTTTGGATAGGATGTGGTTTTCATGAAATGTGTGGAGAAATCAATCTGTGCGGGATCAAACGTGGTGGGTTTCACGGGTTTGTCACGTATTTTGAAAGATTATATCAAATTTTTTCCATCCTTCATCGCCCCGGATCCCAAAGTCTCAGGGAAATCATTGGCATGTTGATTCCTCTCTGACATGTATATAATTGGCTTGCGTGCATGAGTAAAAACCTGTTGTCTTCACTCATGAGCAAGCTCCAAAAACCCAGCGCGTTTGTTTCCCGTCAGGTGGAATCCTCGCGCTTGTTCTTTCTCGATGCGGAAGATGACGGCGATTTTTCCGTGGTTTTCGGTGGTTTCGAGCGTTGCCGCACAGATTACCGGATCGACCGCCGAAGCTTTCCATGGTTTTGTCTGGAGTTTGTGAATCGCGGCAGCGGCATCCTTCATCTGGTGGGCGCGGATCACGACCTGCGGCCGGGGAGTTTTTTCCTTTATGGGCCGTCGCTACCGCACCGGATCGTGAGTTCTCCGGAAAACCCGCTGGGCAAGTATTTCGTCGGATTCACCGGCAGCGGGGTGGAGACATTCCTCCGACGCTATGACATGGAGCCGGGCATGGTGGCGCGTTGCATCAAAGGCGAACCGATCCGCCGGACCTTTGATACACTCATCGACCGCGGCGTCCGCAAATCCGCGCTAGCCCGCCCGCTGTGCGCCATGATCACCTGCCAGCTTCTGATGATGTGTCGGGATGATGCCGCGGGGCCGGTGAATACCGATTCGCCCGCATTTCTAACATATACAAGGGCCAGGGAATGCATCGAGGGGCGCTATCTTGAATTGGCCACGCTGGAAGCCATCGCAAACGCCTGCGAGACGGAGCCGGCTTACCTGTGCCGCCTTTTTTCCCGCTATCACGACGAGAGCCCCTATCAGTTTCTGACGCGGCTGCGCATGGATCACGCGTCGCGCCTTCTGCTGGACGGGGCGTCATCCGTCAAATCCGTGGCGGTGGCGCTCGGATTCAAGGATGCCTTCCATTTCTCGCGGGTGTTCAAGTCCCTCCACCACGTTCCGCCATCGAGATTCCGGCAGGCGATGCACCCACAGTGGCAGGGGTGAGGCCGCGCAGGGCCGGATCGCGCGGTGGACTTTACCTCAAATTTTCTATTTAAAGTGACGAGTTGGAATTTTTCCCAGCGTAGGTATGATCGCCCGTGTCGCCTTCACCCATGATGACTCTCAAGCCTCTCAGATTTCTCGCCCTGCCGTTGCTGGTGAGCAGCGCGTTTGCCCAAGGCGGGCCGAAAGGCAGTGCGCCCTTGAAAGCCGAGGTTTTCATCGTGAAAAGCGCGCCTTTCGCCCAGACGCTTTCGACCGTCGGCACCTTGCGGGCGAATGAATCGGTGACCTTGGTCTCGGAGCTCTCGCGTCGTCTCGTGAAAATCCACATCGAGGAAGGCTCCGAAGTGAAATCCGGTGATCTCCTTTTCAAGCTCGACGACAGCGACCTTCAGGCCGAACTCGGGCAGATCGACGCCCGGATCAAGCTCGCGGAAACCATCAAGGTGCGGGCGGAAAACCTTCTGCCAAGAAATGCCATCAGCCAGCAGGAATACGACAGTTCCATTTCGGCCTACAGTCTTCTCCTTGCCCAGAAGCACACTCAGGAAGTTCAGATTGCCAAAACCGAGATCCGTGCGCCCTTCTCCGGGCGGGTGGGCGTGAGGCAGGTCAGCGAGGGTGCGTTCGTTTCACCGACCTCGCCGTTGATCACGCTACAGGACGTCTCGCGTATCAAGGTGGATTTCCCGTTACCCGAGCGCTATGCGGGTGAGGTCAAAACCGGCCAGAAATTTACATTCACCGTCGCAGGAAACGGGCAGGTGTTTGAGGGTGCTGTGACCGTGCTCGAACCGGCTATCGATGCCGCCACGCGTAGCCTGTTGGTCCGCGGCCTCTGCACCTCGCCGAAAGGCCTGCTGCCCGGTGGTTTTGCGGAAGTGTCGCTGACTTTGGACGGGCTCGCAAATGGCTTCATGGTGCCCAGCCAGGCCATCGTGCCTTCGCCGCGAGGACAGGGGGTCTACCTGATAGAGAACGGCAAAGCGAAATTGCAAACCGTTGAAATCGGCATCCGTACCGACGAGCAGGTGCAGATCCTGCGCGGCGTGAAAGATGGCGATGTCGTTGCCACCACCAACCTGCTACGCATCCGCCCGGGCCTGGAAGTCGTGACTCAGAAGCCTTGAATCCGAAGATCATGACAGAATCATCGACGACAAGATCATTCGAAGAATCCGGAAAGATGATTCTGTCAAAAAATGATTCTGTAAGCTCTTCATCCCTTCACCTGAAGCCACCGAAATGAGTCTATCCGAAACCAGCATCCGGCGTCCGGTGCTCGCAATCGTGATGTCGCTCATTATCGTATTGTTCGGCATCACCGGTTTTTATTTCCTCGGCGTGCGCGAATACCCGGCGGTGGATCCACCTATCATCACGGTGCAGACGAGCTATCCCGGAGCGAATCCGGATGTGGTCGCCTCCCAGATCACCGAGCCGTTGGAGCAGGTCATCAACGGCATCGCCGGCATCCGCACGTTGTCCTCCGAGTCGCGCCAGGAACGCAGCACGATCACCGTCGAGTTCACCCTGGATTCGGACTTGAACGCCGCCGCCAACGATGTCCGCGACCGCGTTGCCCGTGCCGCCCGCACCTTGCCCGTGGATGCGAACCCGCCGGTTGTGGAAAAGGCGGATGCCGATTCCTCGCCGATCCTGTTTCTCTCGATGGAAAGCGACAAACGCAGCATCCTCGAAGTCAGCGATATTGCCGACCGTGTCGTGCGCGAACGCATGGAAACCATTCCCGGCGTTTCATCAGTCAGGATTTTCGGGGAAAAACGTTATGCCATGCGGTTGTGGATGGATCCCATCAAACTCGCCGTGCACGGACTCACTGCGGGTGACGTGCAAAAAGCGCTGGATTCCCAGAATGTCGATCTTCCGAGCGGCCGCCTCGAAGGCGCGACCAGCGAGTTGTCGCTGCGCACGCTCGGCCGGCTATCGACTCCCGCGGATTTCGAGAATCTCATCATCAAGCAGGAAAACGGCCGGCAGATTCTCTTCAGCGACATTGGCACGGCCGAGCTTGGTCCCGAAAACCTGCGCACCGGTTTCAAGAGCGATCGGCTCTACCGGATTGGCGTCGCGATCATTCCGCAGCCTAATACAAATGCCATCGCCATCGCGGATGAGTTTAACAAACGCCTCGAACAGGTAAAAAAAGAAGTGCCCCCCGACGTGGTTCTCGAGGTCGGGTATGACTTCACGCGCTTTGTCAGGCGCTCGGTAGCGGAGGTCGAGGAGACATTGGGTATCGCATTCGTGTTGGTGGCTTTGATCATTTTTCTTTTCCTGCGCGACTGGCGCTCGACGATCATTCCGGTCATCGCCATTCCCGTCAGCATCATCGCAGGCTTCTTCATCATGTATGTCGCCGGTTTTTCGATCAATGTGCTAACGCTGGTGGCCATTGTGCTTTCCATTGGCCTTGTCTGCGACGACGCGATCGTGGTTCTTGAAAACATCTATTCAAAGATTGAGGACGGAATGTCGCCGATCGAAGCCGCCATGAAAGGTTCGCGGGAAATCTATTTCGCGATCATTTCCACCACCGTCACGTTGGCGGCGGTGTTTCTGCCGATTGTGTTCCTGTCCGGTCTGACGGGCCGGCTTTTCCGCGAGTTCGGCATCACGCTTGCCGGCTGCGTTCTCATTTCCGCCTTTGTCGCGCTCACGCTTTCGCCGATGATGTGCCGCTTCCTCCTGAAAAAACATGGTGAGAAACCCAATGCGTTTCATCGAGCGACCGAACCGTTTTTCCGGATGGTCACCCAGGGATACAGGGCGATTCTCGCGCCTTTCCTGCGCTGGCGTTGGATTGCTATTCCAATTCTGTTGGCCAACGGTGGTGCCATCGCCTGGCTGGCCAGCAATCTACCGCGCGAACTCGCGCCGCTTGAGGATCGCGAAAACATCCGCGTCAACATCACCGCTCCCGAAGGTGCCAGCTTCGAATACACCGAGGACTGGATGGACAAGATATCGATTTACGTGGAGGAAAATGTGCCGGAGCATTTCCGCTCGTTCAGCATTCTCGGCGGGGGCAGCGGCCGGTCGGAAGCCAACGCCGCGACCCAGAACATCTATCTGAAAGCCCCGGCGGATCGGAAACGCACCCAGGCGGAGATCGCCGAGCAGGTGACCCGTGACATGCAAGAATTCACCGGCGTGCGAGCCATCGCCACCCAGCCCCCAACCATCGGGGACCGACGTAGCGGGCAACCGTTGGCATACGTGCTTCAGGCTCCGAACTTCGAGTCGCTGGTCAAAGTGTTGCCGGAATTTCTTACCGAGGCAAATAAAAGCCAAATCCTCCGCCAGGTCGATGTGGATCTCAAAGTGAACCGGCCCGAAGGCGTGATTTCCATCAACCGCAAGAAAGCCGCGGAGCTCGGGATTTCGGTCGAAGAAATCGGACGTGCGGTGGAATTCGCATACTCCGGTCGGCGGTTCGGTTATTTTCTCAAGGATGGAAAACAATACCAGGTCATCGCCCAGATGCGGCGCCAGGACCGCAATGATCCGGGTGATTTGAAACGGTTGTTTGTCAAAACCTCGGAGGGCACAATGGTCTCGTTGGACAATCTGGTGACATTTACCGAATCCGCCAGTCCGGCTGCGGTCTATCGTTTCAACCGCGCGGTTTCCGCCACAATTCAGGGCACCCCCGCGCCGGGCAAGACGCTAGGAGACGGGATCGGGGAACTTAATCGCATTGCGAAAAAGGTACTACCGGAAAATTTTCGGACCTCACTAGCCGGGCAATCGCGGGATTTTGCCGAGAGTTCCTCCTCGCTGTTGTTCGCCTTCCTGCTCGCCCTGCTGATCATCTATCTGGTGCTCGCGGCGCAATTCGAGAGCTTCCGCGATCCTTTCATTATCATTTTAACCGTCCCCATGTCGGTCGCCGGAGCTCTGCTCTCGCTTTATCTCACCCACCAGACGCTCAATGTCTTCAGCGAGATCGGCATCATCATGCTCATCGGCATTGTGACCAAAAACGGCATCCTTATCGTCGAATTCGCGAATCAACGCAAGGAGGCCGGTCAGTCGAAAATCCAAGCGGTATTGGAGGCATCCATCTCGCGCTTCCGTCCGATCCTGATGACCAGTCTAGCGACGATCTTCGGCATCCTGCCCATCGCGCTTTCCATCGGCTCGTCCGGCGGTTCCCGCCAGTCGCTAGGCATCGCCGTGGTCGGAGGATTGATCTTTTCCGGGCTACTGACGCTATTTGTCGTGCCGGCGGTTTATGCGATTTTCTCGCGGGCGAACGTGCCTGCGGGTGGTGATGTCCATCCTCCGATCCCTTGATGTGGTGGATTTAGCCGCAAAAGGGGCAACCGTTGTCGCCGCGCTATGCCGGATTAAGATGGGACACAAAAACTAGTGGAATAAACAAAAAGAGGAAAAAAGAATCAAACTTACTGGATACTTCAACAAAGTTCCTGCCCAGAGCCACGACAAATTGCTCCGCGTGGACGGAGGCATGGGCAGGTTGTTGACGGAAGGGTTTCCGTCTATGGATCAAACGGCGTCTGCGAGAAGCTTCTGGGCCTTTTTGATCGTGGAGGCCGATAGTTTGCCATCCACTAATTTACCGCCATCCAACAAGGCCCTGAGTTCAACGAGGGTCTTTTCAGCTGCGGCGAGGGATTTCTTGCCAGTGCCGAATTTTTTATCGGGGAAATAGCGCATGAAGGAGGTTCCTTTCTTGGAAAGAGAGAGGCGCCAGCCTTCGAATGCGGAGTTCTCGTAGGTGAAACGGGTTAGGTTCTTCTTTGATTTCATAGGTGTATATGGTTTAGGGTGAGGGACCAATGTACCCTTTCATCGTTAGTAATCCAGCGATTTTTCAAGATTTTTTCTAATTAATCCGCCACGCTGGAATTTCAGGCTATCGACTAGACCTAACCCTTGAGTGTTTCAACGGTTACATCATGGCGTTTGCCGTTGACGGTGAGCACCATATTCTGGCAGTTTTCAGCGATTGCGGTGGGGGTCGGAGCGGCCGCGGGAGCTGCTGGAGCAGCCTCAGAATCAGGTTTCTTGGGAGCTGCTGTCTTTGCGGGTGCCATTGCGGAGGTGCCCTTAACCAATGCCTCGATCTGTTGCGGGAACATGGCGAAGAGCACGGTAATTTCGTCGTTGGTGGGCAGTCCTTTTTCAGCGCATTGCGAGCGGAATCCTTCCAATCCGGGGGGCAAAAGGTCGGCCGGACGCTGGGTGACAACCTTTTGGCCGGTTTGTTTTTCGACTTTTTCGAGGATCTCCGGATTGATCGGGCCCGGGGCTTTGCCGTATTTGCCGAGAGCGATGTCCTGCGCGGGTTGGCAGATGACCTTCCAGCGGCCAAACTTGACGTTCATCATCGCCTGGGTGCCTACGATCTGTGAAGTGGGGGTGACCAGCGGAATCCAACCGAGCGCTTCGCGGACGACCGGGATTTCGCGGACGACCTCGTCGAATTTATCGGCCATGCCTTGTTCGGCAAGCTGGTTACGGAAGTTCGAAAGCATGCCGCCGGGGACTTGGAAAACGAGAATATCGGAATCCACGCGCTCGTTAGCGGGACTGGTGAATTTCGACAGTTGTTGATAGACCTCCTCGAAGTGCAGGCGGAGTTCTTGGAGCTTGGCGGGGTCGTAGGAGGGGCAGCGCGGGTGACCATCCAACAGGGCAAGCATCCGGACGGTGTCCGGTTGTGAGGTGCCGTTGGCGAATGGAACGATCGAGGTTTCCACGGTATCCACCCCGGCATCGATGGCGGCGAGGTAGGCTGCGGCTCCCAGGCCGGCGGTGTCATGGGTATGGAGAGTGATCGGAATGCCGACTTTCTGTTTCAGTTCCTTGACGAGATCGTAGGCGATCTTGGGCTTCAAAATGCCCGACATGTCCTTGATGCCGATCGAGTGGCAGCCCATTTTTTCAAACTCGATGCCCATCTTGACGAAGGCATCCACAGTGTGGACCGGGCTGGTGGTGTAGCAGATTTCGCCGCGGGCGTGTTTTTTGCAATCCAGCACCGTTTTGATGGCGGTGATCAGGTTGCGGGTGTCGTTCAGAGCGTCGAAAACACGGAACACATCCTGGCCAGCGGCAGCGTTGGCGCGGACGAAGGCTTCCACGACATCGTCCGGAAAACTCGTGTATTGCACGATATTCTGGCCGCGCAGCAGCATGATTTGAGGGGTTTTCGGAGCGGCTTTCTTGAGTGCCCGGAGGCGGTCGAATGGGTTTTCATTCAGGTAACGGAGGCAGGAATCGATGGTGGCCCCCCCCCAGGTTTCAAGACCACTGAAGCCCATTTCATCCAAAATTGGGGCGGCTGGCAGCATTTGTGCCGTGGTCATGCGGGTGGCTGCCAATGATTGGTGTCCATCGCGGAGAACCGTATTATTAAAAGTGACTGGTTTCATGGTGCAAGCGTGTGTTGATGAATTAATTGAACGAAAAAACACCGATCGCATCATGGTTTTCGACGCGATGGCCTCTGGCCAAATCTATTACGTCAAGATCACCTTGGCGATGATAATTGCCCATGAAGCTGTGCGGGAATTGCTATTCTTCTATCCTATTTTGCACGGCGTTTAAGGTGCCGTTGGAGGCAGAGATGCGTACATCAAGCGGTCCGATCGAGAAACCCCGGGAAAAACCCAAAAACCCAAAGGGACATTCAATCGGACCGCCTTTGTCTTACGACGCGCGTAAGAGGCGATTTTCAGCCCCCAATGTCAATGCGAATTTCAGATTTCCTCGATTTTTTCCTAATCCCCCAAGAGTTGACGATTTTTTCTAAGTCAATCCATGCGCTGAAAATTGGAGAAATGGATCATTAATCCTGATTTTTATCCTAGCCCGGTGCGTGATGGTGGTTATGCTTTCTTTGCCGGGAGGCGCGGATTGGCCGCAGGTTTTCCGGCTTTGTCTTTCCTTTAATTTCCCTTATCTCATCGCAATTCCCATGAATCTGACACTCAAAGTATGGCGGCAATCCGGGCCGGACGCCCAAGGCAAAATCGAGACCTACGATGCGAAAAGCATCCCGGAAGAAGCATCGTTCTTGGAAATGCTCGATATCGTCAATGAGCGCATCGTTGAAAAAGGCGGGGAGCCCATCCACTTTGACCACGATTGCCGCGAGGGGATCTGCGGGACCTGTTCGCTGACCATCAATGGTATTCCCCACGGCAAGGATCGCGGTGTGACGACCTGCCAGCTTCACATGCGGAAGTTTTCCGACAACGACACCATCTGGATCGAGCCATTCCGTGCCAATCCATTCCCGGTGATCCGCGATTTGATCGTGAACCGCGAAGCCTTCGACCGCATCATCGCGGCGGGTGGATATGTGGATGTCCGGACCGGTTCCGCGATTGACGCCAACTCCATCCCGATCTCCAAGGATGACTCTGATACGTCCTTTGACGCCGCCGCCTGCATCGGCTGCGGCGCTTGTGTCGCCTCTTGCAAAAATGCATCCGCGATGTTGTTTGTATCGGCCAAGGTTTCCCATCTCGCCCTATTGCCGCAAGGCCAACCGGAACGCGACAAGCGCGTTCTTGCGATGGTCCGTCAAATGGACGCCGAAGGATTTGGCAACTGCACCAACCAATACGAGTGCGAGGCCGCCTGTCCCAAGGAAATCAGCGTCGAGAATATCGCCCGCATGAACCGCGATTATTCGATGGCCGTTTTGCGCGAACAGCTCGCTTGATCCGTCAGGGGGTTCTCGGTTGCTGTCGTTCGTTTGCTTGACATCCGGGTCGGTCTGTCGTGCCCTACCATCATGAAAGTCCGCAAATCCGATACTGCCGCTAATCCGTCTTATCCCGATGCCAAGGATTTTGTGAAAAACCGTGGGGTGCTGGGCGCGGCCATGCTTGGTGCAGGCATGATGCTCGGCGGGTGTGAAGAGCCACGTCGCACGACCGGAGTGCCGATGAGGACTGGCGGAGTCATCGCCGCACCATCCGAAAAAGAGGCTGAAAAGCCCACGCCACAACCTCCCAAGACTTCGGGAAAATGCAGCGAGGAAACATCCGGCGAAACGCCCCGCTTACCGGGACAGGTGAAGGCCGAACCCAAGGTTGATCCGCCCGCGAGGTTGTTAGGGGAACCGATGGTGGTGCCCAACCCCGATTCGCCGAAACCTGATAGTCCTCGCGTGCCTGGCGGCGTGCCTTCCGTGGCACCTCCCAACCCGGAACACTGATTCCTCATGGACGTCACGCTCTGCCTGACGCACGCGTGCAATCTGCGATGCGGGTATTGTTATGCCGGACGCAAGTTCAGCCGCCGCATGTCATGGGACACCGCGCGCCGTGCGCTTGATTTTGCATTTGCCCGCACCCTTGAAACCGCAGCCAAGACGTCCCGCGAGCCGGTCTGCCAGCTCGGATTTTTTGGTGGAGAGCCGCTTCTCGAATGGGATTTGTTGCGCAAGTCCACCGAATACGCGCTGGAAGCAACCGCGCGCCTTGGAATCCGGTTGAAACGCACCGTCACCACCAATCTGACATTATTAGACGAGCCGAGGGCCGACTGGCTCCGCGATCATGGATTTCACGTCGGTTTATCCATCGATGGCAATGCTACCATGCACGACACCCTGCGCAGGACCTCGCGTGGTGGGCCGTCACACGCCGCATGTGCGGGTGCGTTGCGGTTTTTCCGAGGCCCGGATGCCAATGGCGAGGCGATCATCGTTCTTGATCCGCGCAATATCCATCATCTCGCGGACTCGGTCGGCTGGTTGATCGGCGAAGGTATCCGGCGCATCTCGCTGAACCCGAATTTCACCGCCGGATGGTCGGTGGAAACCCTGGAAATCTGGAGCGAGGCTTACCATCGGATTGGAGACCTCTACGCAGAGACTTTCCGGTCAGGGGATCCGGTTCGCATCAATCTTTTCGACGGCAAAATCCGCGCCCGCATCAACGGTGGATACCGGCCTTGCGATCATTGCGGATTCGGCGAGTCTGAGATCGCGGTTTCAGCTGCGGGTTTTTTCTATCCATGCGAACGCCTCGTCGGCGACGATACGCTTGTAGATCTGCGTATCGGAGACGTGAAATCCGGTTTTCATGCCGATGCGCGTCAGCGGATTCTTTCGTCGCGCGGCAACCAGGTATCCGAGTGCGGCGACTGCCCGGTTAGATCACGTTGTGTAAACTGGTGCGGATGTGTCAACTACGCCTCCACCGGTTTTATCAACCAGGTTCCGGCCATCGTCTGCCATCACGAAAAGCTTTCCATCCATGCGGCGGACCGGATCGCGGAGTTGTTGTTTGCGGAGCGGAATCCGTTGTTTTTGCAACGTTTCTACGGGCATTTGATCGATCATTCGAGCGTTCGCTGAAATCACGGGATCCACCCGCAGAGGCGGAAGCCTTTCACGAGCAAATATGCGACTCCACCTGCGGCGGGCAGGGTGAGGATCCAGGCCCAGATGATGCGCTCGATGAGGGAGAATTTGAGAGCATTGAAGCGCTTGGCGCAGCCGACGCCCATGATAGCGGTGGTGACGCTGTGCGTGGTGGAAACCGTCATGCCCATGGAGCCGGTAACGGCGAGCAATGTGGCCGCAGCGGTTTCCGCCGCGAAGCCGTGGACAGGCTGGAGTTTGACCATTTTGTGGCCCAGAGTTTTGATAATCCTCCAGCCACCAGCCATGGTGCCGGCCGCCATGGTAAGCGAGCAGATGACTTTGATCCATACCGGCACGTCCGGCGAGAGATCGCGGACTTTTCCTGCCGCCACCACGATGGGTTTCTTGCTGGCTGCGGATGCCGCAGCCATTTCCTTGGTCAGGGTCTTCTGCCAATCGGTGTGTTTGCCTTCCACCATTCCGCCCAGAATCGGAATTTTGGTGATCACGCGGGCATTTTCTTTTTCCAGAATCTGATGATGAGTGGTGGTTGCCATCTTAGCGACACGCTCTGCGGCGGGTTCGTTCAACTCCGCATAGGTCTTGGCGGAAAGCACGAGGAAGGCCTCGCGGAATTCACCGGGTTGGAGCATTAGAGCTTCGTTTTCCAAGGTGGTCGCGGCCTGCAAGTATTGCTCGGAAGTCGCTTGGGGGTTCTGAAGGGCGACGATGCTTTGCTCCGCGGCCATGGATTTGTCCATCCGCAGGAATCCCAGCCAATCCGGAAGTTTGATGAATGTGCCGGTGGCGGTGGCGGTGACGAGCGCCAGGGTGATGATGCCCATGGTTTTCTGCGCATCCGCCAGTCCGTGGGCGAATCCCATGAAACTGGCGCTCACGATCTGTGCCTTGCCGAAAAACCGGTTCACGAAGCGCGGGCGGGCATTGCGCAGCACAGCGTATAACAAAACCATGATCAGCATACCGCCCAAAAATCCAATCACCGGAGAGGTGACCATCGGCACGACCACCTTGTGATAGACGCCTTCCATGACCGGCTTGCCATCCTTGATCTTTTCCACCGACCAGATGATCGACTTCCAGTTGTCGTGGGAGCTGGCCAGGGCGGCTCCGCAAATGCCACCGACCAAGGCGTGGGTGGAACTGGAGGGCAATCCGAGCCACCAGGTGAGCAGGTTCCACACGATGCCTCCCAACAGCGCGCAGATGATCACCATTGGGGAAATAAACTGCGCGTCCACCAATCCCGAGGATACGGTTTTGGCCACCGCATTGCCGGCCAGTGCGCCGATCAGGTTGGTGACGGCCGCCATCGCGATGGCCTGCCGCGGTGTGAGCACCTTGGTCCCCACGATGGTCGCGATCGAATTCGCGGTGTCGTGAAAGCCGTTGATGTATTCAAACGTCAACGCGATGAAGATGACCAAGAAAATAATCCCGAGTGTCATGGGGGCAGTCTCAGGAGTTTTTCAGAACGATTTGGGAAACGATGTTGCAGGCATCGCGGCAGCGGTCGATGACCTTTTCCAACAAGTCGTAAAGATCCCGCATTGCCATGGCCCGGATCGGATCGATCGAGCCTGAATAGATTTCCTTGAGGTTTCCGAGCACCAATTGGTCTGCGCGTCCTTCGAGCTCCTGCATCATGTCGTTTGCAGCCTTGATATCCTCGAGTTTCGGGCTTTTCGGCAGCATGTCCACCATCCGCACAACCACCGAGGCGGCTTCCTGGGCGATCGCCATCTGCGGCGCGAAATCCGCCGCCTTCACGATGTGATGGGTGATTTCGTATCGTTCGCCGAATTTTTCAACGGTCTTGGGAATCCGGTAGAGCGCCTTGGAGAGCTCCTCGATATCCTCGCGGTCGAGGGCCGTCACGAAGACCTTGACCAGTTCTTCGCTGATGGTCTCCGCGTTTTTCTTCTCATTGCGCCGGGCGACCGCGAGTTCGGCCAGCGAGATGTTGCCATCCGATTCCTTGAGCAGTCGCGCCAGCGCCTCGATGCTCTGATGCGCGGATTTCGCGCTGACAGAGAGCAGTTCAAAGAAACGGTCCGATTTTCCAAATAAGCTTGCGAGTGAGATCACACGCGGAGTTTGGGGTCTCCCCGGCTCGCCCGCAAGCAAAACTCCTGCGGAAATGGCAGCAGGAGTTTTTGATTGGCCGCCCTGTATGGATTTGCCAGAGTATGCGCGATGAAACCCTTGGAGGAGAGAGACTGGCCGAAGATTGTGAGACCCGGGTCCCGCGTTTTCATCGGCGGGGGCGCCTCGGTTCCCCACGCGCTGGTGGAATCGATGCTGCGCCATGCGGATTCCTTCAAGGATGTCGAGTTGGTGCACATTCACGGACTGGGCGAAACGCCGTGGATCGATCCACAATACGAACAGGTGTTGCGGACGAACTCGTTTTTTCTGACCCCCGCCTTGCGGGATGCGGTGGAGCGCGGGCATGCGGACTACACGCCATGTCCGCTCTCGGAGGTAGCATCGCTTTTCGAGGAGGGTCCGCTGCCACTCGATGTGGCCCTGATCCAGGTGAGTCCGCCCGATGCCAATGGTTGGTGCTCGTTCGGCGTGAGCGTGGATGTGGTGAAGTCCGCTGCGAAATGCGCCCGCACCGTGATCGCGCAGATCAACCCCCGGATGCCGCGCACCTGCGGAGATGCGCGAATTTCCCGTGGAAAAATCGCCTTTTTCATCGCGCATGAAGCGGATCTGCCGGAGGCGTCTGCGGTGGTGCTGGATGAGCGTCATGAACGGATCGGGCGTTATGCGGCGCAACTCATCGATGACGGGGCCACCATTCAGATCGGTCTTGGCAACAGTCCTGAAGCGGTGGCGAGGGCATTGAAAAATCACCGCCATCTCGGCATTCACTCGGGTTTGTTCAACGATGCTCTCATGGATCTCGTCCGCTGCGGCGTGGTGGATGGTTCGATGAAAAACTACCAACCCGGCAGGATCATCGCCAGCCATGTGATGGGCAGCCACGATCTCTATCAGTTTGTCGATGGCAATGAGGACATCCATCTGCATCCGAGCGACTGGGTCAACGACCCGTGCCGCATCGCCCGCAACGACCGGATGGTCGCCATCAACGGAGCGCGTGAGATCGATCTGACAGGACAAGTTGTTAGAGATTCCAGCGGTCACCGGTTTTACGGAGGGATTGGCGCATTGCAGGACTTCATCCGCGGTGCCGGGCGCAGCAAGGGTGGCAGGCCGATCATCGCGCTGACCTCCACAGCGGATGTCACCGGGGCATCCCGGATCGTCGCGGGGTTGGAGTCCGGCAGCGGTGTATGCACCGGGCGCGGCGACGTGCATCACGTGGTCACCGAGTTTGGCGTGGCCAGTCTCCATGGGCGCAGCATCCGCGAACGTGTCGCCAGACTGGTGGAAATCGCCCATCCCGACCACCGCGAGACTCTGTTGGAAGAGGCGCGGCAACGGGGTTGGCTACCTCGGTTTTTCACCATGCCTGTGCCGGAGGCTGAGGTGGCCGACGACGGCGTGGAAAGTTCGTGGGTGAGGTTCCAAGACGCCCGTTTCCTGCTACGACCGTTGCATCCCAGCGACATGCGGACCCTCCAGGAGTTTTTCTATTCCCATGACGAGGAAACCGTGCGGCTGCGATACGGATATCAACGCGACCGCATGACCGGCGAATCCGCCTACAAACTCGCGGCTGTGGACCAGCGCAAGGATCTCGCATTGGGAATCTTCGTGGAAAATCACGGACGCCAGGAATTGCGGGCGATTGGGCGCTATTATCTCGAAGCCGACGGCAAACGCGCGGAAGTCGCCTTTGTGGTGCACGAAACGACGCGCCACTCGGGCATGGCCGGATATTTGTTAGGCGAACTTGCCTCCATCGCGGATCGCCGAGGAGTTCTCACATTCTGGGCGAACGTGCTACCGGACAACCGGGCCATGGCAGGGCTTTTTCTCGCCGCCGGTGGATCGGAAGTAGGGTCGCCGATGGATGAGGAAAGAACGTTCAACATGCCGGTGGCGGGCATCCTGCAATCCCGCGCCGGTTTCATGGAGCTGAAAAACATCCAACGCATCGACTGATGAGCGGATTTCAAAGGAAGGTGGGTGTTCATTTCAGTGATGCCTACGAGAGGCATGACACCGGGCCGTATCATCCTGAATCGGCGGTGCGTTACCGGGCGCTGGTCTCCGCGCTGGAAGATCTGCCACAGGAATTCATCAAGCTTCCGGGCCGTAGGGCCGCCGTCGCGGAAATCCTGTTGGCTCACGAACATTACTATCACGATTTGGTCTATCGGGATGTCGAGAGTTTCGCCGATAAACTGCGCACTGGTGATACCGCGATTTGTGAGGAAAGTTATGATGTGGCGCTTGAAGCTGCCGGAGCGGTGCTGGAAGCTGTGGATGCCGTGATGCGCGGCGATGTGGACTCGGCGTTCTGTGCGGTGCGCCCGCCTGGCCACCATGCCACCGCCTCCCGTGGTATGGGTTTCTGCATCTTCAACAACGTTGCCATCGCGGCCCGTTACCTGCAGGGCCGCCATGGCCTCGGCCGCATCGCGATCATCGATTGGGACGTACATCACGGCAACGGCACCGAGGAGATTTTCATCGAGGATCCGTCGGTTTATTACCTATCACTTCACGAGCGCGATATCTATCCGCACACCGGACTCGCCACCGATAAGGGAAGGGACAAAGGCATGGGAGCCACCATGAACATCCCGCTGCCCGGTAATTCCGGAGGCGATGCGGCATTGGATGCGTGGGATGCGATGATCACTCCCGCGCTAGAGGCTTTCCAGCCGGAATTCATTTTGATATCCGCCGGTTTCGACGCCCGGATCAACGACCCAATCGGCGGCCTGCTCTGGAGTGATGAAACCTTTGCGGAAATGACAAACCGGTGCGTCGCTCTAGCCGAAAAATGGTGTGATGGCAGGATCGTCTCGGTGCTCGAGGGAGGATACAACCCGCAGGGGCTGGCAGCGGCCGCCGTCGCGCATGTTAGAGCGCTTGCGGGAGAAGGCAGGGACCGTCTCTCCGAGCAGTCCGCGTGTATGGAAAGAGAATAAAAAGCCGTGCCGAATCACTCATTCGCACCTCATTAGCGTGGACCGCTCGGAGAGACGGTCCCTGCCTTTATTATGCACCTGGAAGTTCGATGAAGCCTTCCAGTTTGCGGATCCGGGTGGGGTGGCGCATCTTGCGGAGTGCCTTGGCCTCGATCTGGCGAATGCGCTCGCGGGTGACCTGGAATTGGCGACCGACCTCCTCAAGCGTGCGGCTGTAGCCGTCCTTGAGACCGAAGCGCTGCTCGAGCACTTCGCGCTCGCGTTCGGTCAGGGTGTCGAGCACATCCTTGATCTTGTCCTTGAGCATCGAGAAACCAGCCTCTTCCATCGGATTGTCGGCGGATTTATCTTCGATGAAATCGCCGAATGACGTGTCGTCCGAATCACCGACGGGTGCCTGCAGCGAGATCGGCTGCTGGGCCATCTTGAGAACGGCGCGCACACGTTCGACAGGAAGGTGGATTTCCTCGGCGATTTCTTCAGGGGACGGTTCGCGGCCGTATTCCTGGACGAGTTGTTTCTGCACGCGCATCAGCTTGTTGATCGTCTCGATCATGTGGACCGGGATGCGGATCGTGCGGGCTTGGTCGGCAATGGAACGGGTGATTGCCTGACGGATCCACCAAGTGGCGTAAGTGGAGAACTTGTAACCACGGCGGTATTCGAATTTCTCGACCGCCTTCATCAGTCCCATGTTGCCTTCCTGGATGAGATCGAGGAATGAGAGCCCGCGGTTGGTGTATTTCTTGGCGATGGAAATCACGAGGCGCAGGTTGGCCTCGACCATTTCGGTTTTCGCTTTGAGTGCTTCCTTGAGCCAGTGGCGGAGATTTTTGTTAGCTTCCTCGAACGACGGCTGCGTGTGCCACGCCCGTTGTTGGAGCTCGCGGAGTTTGGTAAGGAATTCCTTGTCTTCCGGATCGGCCGCGAGCTTGCGTCCGTATTTCCAGAATTTCTGCATGTAGTCGTCCACTTGCTCGCAGAAGTCCTCGACGACTTTCTGTTTGTAGTAGAAGCGGATGAACACCCGGTTGAGGGTTTGCAGATTTTTTTGGAATTCTTCCTCCATTTTTTTCCGGCCGCGCGGATTTTTGGCTGAGAGCTGGCGGAAAAGGTCGTCGTTTTCGGCGTGGAGCTGTTTGAGTTGGTCGCACAACTTGGGCAGACCCTTCATGTAGCGCTCGCGGGACTCGATTTTCTTATCGAGGATCACCCGGTCGAAGCGCTCCTTGCCCTTGTTGAGTTTTTCAGCGAGATCCAGGTAGGAATCGGTGACAAAGCCGAAAAGGTGAAGATGGCGGGCAACTTCGATCTCGGCGTCTTCGATGCGTTTGGAAATCTCGACTTCCTGTTCGCGAGTCAGCAGCGGGACCTGGCCCATTTGCTTGAGATACATCCGGACCGGATCGTCAAGTATGTCGAGTTTCTGGTCGGCCTTGAGCTCTTCGTCATCGCCGTCCCCGTCGTCGCGTTTCTTATCCTTGTAGCGGTCCACCTCGGAGGCGTCGATGATGTCGAACTCCATGTTGCGGAGGCGCTCCATGATGGCCTCGACATCGTCCGGATCCACGAGGTCGTTGGGCAGGATGTCATTGATGTCGTCAAACGTCAGGTAGTCCTGCTCTTTGGCGAGCTTGATGAGTTCTCGGATCTTTTCCTGGATTTCCGGGGTGTCGATCCTGCGCTTACCACCATCCAGTGGTTTGGCTTGCGACTTTGGTTCAGCAGTTGCAGGACTATCCTTGGCGGCGCTTTTGGAATGTTCGTCGGCCTTGGCGTGCGATACGGGCTTTTCCGTCTTTTTCGCGGGCGTCTTTGTTTCCACCTTGGCAGGGGCCGGTGGGGTTGCCGCTTCCACCTTTTTTACCGGGGCTTTGGCGGTCGGGGTTGCGGCGGGTGTTGGTTTCGCCGACGCCTTGGCGGTCGGGGTTGCGGCGGGTGTCGGTTTCGCCGGTGCCTTGGCGGGTGGTTTGGGTGCTGCTTTCGCAGGCGTCGATTTGACTGAGTGCGTCGCGGTTTTCGATTTCACCGTCGTTTCCGGAGCGGGCGATTTGGGTTTTGCGCTCTTTTCAACCACCACTGGCTTCTTCGTTTTCTCGGCCTCGGCCTTGGACTTGTTGGCGGATTTGTCAGAGGATGGTTTGGTGGAAGGCATGGAGTGATTGCGCGTGGGTCGGGAAATTTGGATACACCTCGACTAGTTTAGGGGCTCAGCGAAATTCCGCAGGCGGGCGGAAACAAAATGGCAGAACAAGGAGCCGTCAAGGAATTTCCTCATATTTTCTGATTTAGTCGGCTATCTGAGATCGATGGCGGTTCATGGCCATAAAGTCACGCACCACCGAATTTCCGGCGGATTTGCGGTTTCAAATCCGGTGAAATCAGAATAGATTGCATCTTTCCGATGAGCGACCCACTTCAGAACTGTTGTCAACCCACAGTCCTGGACCGGGGCTTGGCCGGCGGAAACACACAGTTCACCTATCCTTCACACTTCCGCATCAATCCCTGACTACCCCGAATTGACCGTGCCTCGATTTATTGAAGAACCCGCCCCCCGACGCCCCCCGTATTTCTGGTGGTTGCTTGCAAATTTGCTCGCGCTGTGTTTCGCGGTCGTCAGTTGGACAGTCTGCCTCCATGTGTTTGGAAATCCGGAGATACCCCGCAATTACGAAATCCTTCGCAAGCTCGGACGCCTGCCCAAACTCTCGCGTTACACCGTGCTCACCGTGCCCAATGGCAATCTCCTCGACCCCAAGGGGCTCTACAGCAAGTTTTTCCCTCTCGTCGGCGACAACCTGGACCGGGTCAACTCACGCCTGATGCGGAACTACCTCACCAACTTCGAGCGCCCCCTGTCGCTCACCTACATCGAGGGCGACTATCAGGTGGAAAAAGTCCGCAGCCTGGGCAAAAAGGACTTTCTGTCATCCGGATTCGCCGTCCGCGCCAAATCCTTGGTGAAACCCGACGATTTTTCCAAGCCCGCCCCGTTTCCCGTGATCATCGAGTATATCTTTCCAACCGTGGATAAAGATGCCGTGAACGAATTCCGACCGGAAGACGTGTTATCCATTAAAAAGAGCCCGAACTGCGCCGCCATTGTCCACATCGCACGGGTGGTGGAGAAAGACGAACAGATGATATGTCTAACCGTAATCCCCATCGCCTACGGCCCCTATCGTATCGGCGACAGCATCACTTTCAATATCGAGCCACCGGCGCAGGTCAACCCTGCGGCTGAATTCCCGGTTTTCAAATGAAACAGTGAAAAATCAACGATTCGGGCAACTGATGGAAGGAATATCGAATCCAAGGATTAGAATGCCCAATTCCCGGCGAATGACTGCCGTGCGGATGGATGCCGTTGACATGAGGCACGGATGAGTCATGATCTTGCCGCCATGCGCTTTTCCGGCACTTACACCGCACTCATCACTCCATTTCGCGATGGAGCCATCGACGCCCCCGCATTCCAATCCCTCATCGAACGCCAGATCGCCGGCGGAGTGGACGGAATCGTCCCCGTTGGAACCACCGGCGAATCGCCGACGCTGGACACCGATGAGCACATCGAAGTCATCCGCCTGGCCGTTGAATACGCCGCAGGCCGCTGTGAAGTGGTCGCCGGAACCGGCTCAAACGCCACTGCCGAAGCCATCGAACTCACCGAAGCCGCCGAAAAACTCGGTGTCACCGGCACCCTCCAAGTTTGCCCATACTACAACAAACCCTCCCAACAAGGACTCTACCTCCATTTCAAGGCCATCGCGGAATCCACCAGCCTGCCGATCATGCTTTACAGTGTGCCCGGACGCTCGGTGATCGAGATCTCTGCGGAGACCACCGCCCGTCTTGCCACGGATTTCCCTAACATCACCGCCATCAAGGAGGCGGGTGGTTCGGTCGACCGGGTGAACCAACTGCTCCAGGCGGTTCCCGATGATTTCGGCATCCTTTGCGGTGATGATCCGCTCACGCTGCCATTCATTTCCTGCGGGGCCACTGGCTTGGTTTCCGTGGCATCCAACCTCATCCCGGACGTGATCGCCCGGCTTGTGCGGGCCTGCCTGAACGGTTCATTTGACGAAGCGCTCGTCATCCAAAAACAATACTACCCGCTCATGCGCGGCCTGATGTCCCTGGATGTGAATCCGGTGCCGATCAAAACCGCCGTCGCTCTCCAAGGCCACTGCACACAGGAATTCCGCCTGCCATTGACTCCAATGACTGCGGATCAGGTTTCAAAACTCAGCGACCTGCTGGAATCCTACAACCTGCTCCCCTAACACCCTCCCCATCGCAAACCTCACATCACACACCCAATACCATGGCCAAACTATTCATTCCCGGACCGATTGACGTATCCAAAGAAACCTACCTCGCGATGAGCCAGCCGATGATCGGTCATCGTGGCAGCGAGTTTGAGGTGCTTTACGCATCCACCCAACCGGTGCTCAAGGAACTGGGCGGCACCACCCGTCCGTTTTTCCTCTCTACCTCATCAGCATGGGGCGTGATGGAAGCCTCGTTGCGCAATCTCTGCGCGAAAAAAGTCCTGACTCTCTGCTGTGGCGCGTTTTCCGACAAGTGGTTCAGCGTAGCGAAAAGCATGGGCATCGCCGCCGACAAAATCCAGGTCGAGTGGGGCCAAGCGATCTCACCGGAATCCGTGAAAGCAAAACTGGAAGAAGGCGGATTTGATCTCGTCACCCTCATTCACAACGAAACGTCCACCGGCGTAATGAACGATCTGGCAGGCATCGCCAAGGTGGTGAAATCCTTCCCCGGCGTTCTGCTGGTGGTGGACAGCGTTTCCTCATTCTCAGCAGTGCCCATCGAGATGGATGCCTTGGGCATCGACGTGCTTCTGGCCGGTGTGCAAAAGGCACTGGCATTGCCGCCGGGACTCACGATCTTCGCCTGCTCACAAGCTGCGCTCGAACGCGCCGAAGGCATGCCAAACCGCGGCTACTATTTTGATTTCATCGAGTTTGCGAAAAACGCTGAGAAGAACAATACCCCGTCCACACCGTGCATTTCGTTGATTTTCGGACTCCAGCACATCCTCGGTGTGATCGCGGCGGAAGGAGTTGCCAACCGCTACGCAAGACACGCGTCTAACCATGCGATGATCGAAGCATGGGGCGCGCGCCATGACTTCAAAAACTTCGCGCCGGTGGGCAACCAATCGGTTTCACTCACGTGCTTCCACACGCCCGCAGGCTTCGACCAATCCGGCTTCATCAAGACCCTCAAGTCCAAACACGGATTCGTCATCAACGGCGGCTACGGAAAAGTGAAGGGACTCACCTTCCGCATTTCCAACATGGGCAACGAAACCAACGCCACGATGAAGGAACTCATCGACGCAATGGACGACGTGTTAGGCTGAGGCTCCGCAAGACGCTTGCACCAAGGAAGGGCGATGCATGATCGCCCACGTCCATGAAGGGACAATGCGAAGCGCTTTCCTGGGAGCGCTGAGCCCCAGCTCGGCGAGCCAACGAGAAGGGAAAGATCGAAGCGCAAGCCTCTCTGTTGGACGGTTTGGGTTGGAATCATCGGTAAAACGAACACGCCGAGCTGGGGCTCAGCGTTCCCGGGAGGGGCGTTCCGCTGCTCCTTGAGGTGAAGGCTCCTAGGACATCTGGCGCGCCAAAGGGCTTTACTCCCGATTCACGGCTTGCCTGGCACGAACTTGAGTCCACCGCCATTGATACAGTAGCGCTTGTCGGTAGGAGTGCTATACCCCTCGCCCTCGAAAACGTGGCCCAGGTGACCGCCGCATTTCGCACAGGTGACTTCCACCCGCGTGCTGCCCATGCTGGTGTCGATCCGAGTTAAAACGTTTTCCGCCTTTGCCGGATCGTAAAACGACGGCCAACCGCAACCTGAATCGAATTTTTGTTTGGAGGTAAACAACAACGCTCCGCACCCGGCGCAATGGTAACTGCCCTCGCCCTGTTTTTTAAATTCCTTGTAAACCTCACCGTGCGGCCGCTCGGTTCCGGACTTGCGCAAAATCTCATATTGCTCGGGAGTCAGGGCTTTTTCCCACTCGGCATCGGTCTTCTCGACCTTGCCTGCGGGCTCAGCGGGTTTTTCAGATTGAGTTTCCATGGTGGTTTTCTTTTCGTCCCTGCCGGAGCAGGATGCAAGCGATAAGGCTGCACAAAGCGTGAGCAGGTGGAGATGTGTTTTCATAGGGAAAATGGCAATTGTGACGCCATGTTACCGCTGACGTCCGCTGGGACTCCCGGGTTTTCAACAACAATTTCACGGGCATCCGCCAAACGGCTGTGACGCGCGAGCACCGCGGCTTCCCCGGGATCACCGGTCACCCGCATCGCACGCTGAACTTCCGCAGGTTCGGCTTGAAATGCGCTGGCGATCGCATCCGGGATGCATTCGGAATCCAAACCGATCCGGAGATCACACGTTAGAAGCTTCACCAACGTCTCCCCTTCCGCTGGATGAAGGGTCGCGAGACGCTCGGAAAGCCGCTGGATGCGGTCCATGGAACCCGACTCGGAACAAAAACCGTCAATAAACCCAGTCATGCACGCCAAATCGATGGCATCCGGTTGGAGTTGGAGTTCTTGAAGAATCGACCTAACATCATGCACAATGTTTTTACCTGCGGATTGGATCTCACGGAATCGCTCATCGCGGGCCCCGCTGATTGAAACCAGCGCATGCCTTAGCGTGGATACATCTAACAACGGATCGCGTTTGGTTCCGGACTGCGGCCTGCAACCACCGGCCAGCCAGTTCACCGCGCATTTCAATTGGCTGTCATCTGCCAAACCCTTGAAGTAGGCCGCCAGAAATCGGATTTTCGCAATGCGACTGCCGGTCTCCCCCACCAATCGGCAGAGGTCGCTGAAATCCGCGAACGAACAAACCACCCGCTTGTGCCAGGGACCGCGCGGCGCGTTCCGGCGCTGCGCCGGGCGTTGGATCGGCAATTCGAGCTGATCGCCACCAGCGGCCGACCACGCATCCATTCCGCGGGAACGCAGTTCCGCCGCAAACTCCTTGTCGAATCCATGAACCGTTAGAATCCGCCGCGGCCTCACACGCTGGATGCACTCCATCAACCCGGGATGGTCCGCATGATCGGAAAACGGAATCATCGCATCCACCCGGTAACGGAATCCCGCCCCCGGTTGCATCGCCCAACCACTCAGCATCGCGGTGCGTTTGAATTTCAAGCCTTTCAAAAGATCCTTCAAAACCGCGTGCGGCGGCGCAATGACGACATGCCCCGCCGGAGCGTGGCCATCGAATTCCACAGGCTCGGGCAGGCCGGGCACACCCGCCTCGATGCAGGCGCGCGTCATCGCAGCAACTGTCGGATGCAACAATGTGGGAATCCCGTTTTCCTCCAAAAAGGCCAGCGCTTCCTGCGCCTTGCCCAACGAATACGCCAGAAGCACCGGCGTTTCCCCATCATCGAAACCATCGCGCACGAATCGCAGAATCTCCGCCTCGACTTCAAGCGGGTTAGGAAATTCGTAGCCGGGCAGACCAAACGTGGTTTCCATCACCAGGGTGTCGGCTGTTAGGAAATTCACTGCTTCCGACGTGCGGCTGCGACGGGTCTTGAAATCGCCAGTGTAAAGCAGGCTCGCATTGTCCGCCAACCGGGTGACATGCAGCATGGCGGATCCCGGGATATGCCCGGCAGGCAGCAACCGCAATCGGAACCCGTCCACCACCAGAGGCACCTGAAAGGCGAGCGCTTCCATCCGGTTTTTCGCGGTGCCAAACCGGCTGTGCAGCAGCATGGCCGTGGTTTCCGAGCACACCACCGATTCATGCCGTGCGAAGTGATCCGCATGGGCATGGGAAACAAACGCGCGCGGCTTGGCGTCCCGTGGATCCAACCATAGGTCGATCTCCGGCAAGTAAAGCCCACGATGGAATCTCACTTCAATCACGCTGCGCAACGCTAGCGCCAATTTCCCCAAGCGCCAAGCTGCAATACTTGAAAAGACATTGGAGATTGAGACATTGGGTTCAATCACCCCAGCCCCAATATCCAATATCCAATATCCCTTTCATGTAATGGCATATAATAGCTGTAATAGCTTGCCCGGGAGCCACAAACCCGACAATCTGATTGCAACTCCATGAGCGCATCCAACCCATCCGAACTCCCGCCCTGGGCCACCGAAATCATCGACCTCTACGAATCGGGAGCCAGTTCGCAATTCATCCTTCATGGCAACGTGGACGACCTCGTGCTGCTCCCCATTTCCGAAAGCAGCGCGAAAGTCGTCGCTTTGGACGTGTTTCTCCGCGAGCGGCTGTTGACGCGCTTCGATGTGGTCATCAGCTACGACCTCGGCAATGGCATCCGCGTGGAAAAAGGTGGCGACCGCTTCGCCGAGTGGCCACCTGCCGCCAAAGAGGACGCGCTGCCGAAAATCCCGCGCGAGGCCATCATCGTGCTGACCCACTACCTGCGATTCTGCGCCAATGTCGCCCGCCTAAAGCCGGACAAGGCGACGCGTGTGGCGGTAATTGTCAAGAATGCGGGACTGATCGCACCGCCCTCCATCGGCGGCGCAAACTACGAACTCAGCGCCATCGCCTGCCAATTGCGCGAGTGGGCGGCTGACCCCACCATCGCCGACCAACACTGCGCGACCTTCCTGCTCACGGAAAACCTCAACGACCTCCACCCGCTCGTCGCCCACAACTCGCAGACCTCGTGCATCCCGCTGCCATTGCCGCAGGAAGCAGATCTGCTTCCCGCACTGGGTCACTTGGACAAACTCTATCCGATTCCGCTCGCCCCGTTTTCCGGAAAACTGGCCGAACCCGCCGCCGCATTGGCCGGAGCCACCCTGAGTTCCATCGAAACCCTGCTGCAAACCCGCCAACACCACGCCAAGGCGCTCACACCACAGGATCTGGTCATACTGAAAAAAGATCTGGTGGAAAAAGACGCGCAGGGACTCATCGAATTCGTCAAACCAGACCGGACACTCGATGACCTTCACGGCCAAACCGCCATCAAAGACTGGTTGCGTCAGGACATCGCACTCTGGCGGGCGGGCGACCTCGGAGCATTGCCGATGGGATACCTTTTCTGCGGCCCGGTGGGCACCGGCAAAACATTCATGGTCGAGTGCCTCGCCGGCGAAGCCGGTGTGCCCGTGGTGAAAATGAAAAATTTCCGCGACAAGTGGGTCGGCAGCACCGAGAGCAATCTTGAAAAAATCTTCCGTCTGCTAGATGCCCTCGGGCGCTGCATTGTGTTTGTCGATGAGGCGGACCAAGCGCTCGGCCGTCGCAATGCGGATTCCGGTGACTCCGGCGTGTCCGGCCGGGTCTATGGCATGATGGCGGAACGCATGAGCGATTCACGTAAGCGCGGCCGCATCCTCTGGGCACTCGCCACCAGCCGACCGGATCTCGTGGAAGTGGACCTCAAACGCCCCGGCCGCGTGGATGTGAAAATCCCGATTTTCCCGACGGCCACTCCGGAAGAAGGATACCAACTGCTCCGCGCACTCGCCAAACGCCGCGGTGTGGAACTCGATGAAAACCTGCCAGAGGAATTCCGCAAAACCATCCCCGACCTGCTCACCCCCGGCGCTGCGGAAGCACTCTCGGTCAAACTCTACCGCTCCCTCAAAACCGGCGCAGCCAATGCCAATGCCGCTCTAACCGCCGCCCTCCGCGACTATCAACCGCCGGTCCCGGTCGCAGTGATCCAGGAACAAATCGCCCTCGCCGTAGCCGAAGCCACCGACCTTGGATTCGTCCCGGAACGATTCAGGACACCCACACGGTGATCCAATTATCGCCTTGCCGGCCAATGGCAGGAAATGCTTCATTGCATTTGGAAATCCACCATCCCTCGCCCACCATGAAAAACACCCTCGCATCCGTCTTCCTGCTCGTCCTGGCCTCTGCCAACCCGCTCCTTGCCGATGTCTCCGTGACCGTCGGTGAAATCAGCGACAAACGCACGACCGGCCAGTTTTTCTCCAGATTGGAAATCAAGCTTCTCGTTGCCGGTAAAGAAATGGCCAAGGTCACGGGCATGAAGGTCACGATCGACAAGGCCACCGACGATACCGGTAAAAACCTGCTCGATGGCAAAAAATCCGGATTTCGTGAAAATGAGTTCGCTCCGCTGGAAGAACCTTTCGGATTACAAACCAAAACCCCCAACGCCTTCGGAGCCGAAGTCAACCTCGCCAACCCACTCCGCAATGCCAAAACCGTGAATGTAAGTGGAAAGCTGGAACTCCTCTCACCCGATGCCGATCCGGCCAGCGTGATCACCACAGATCTATCCAAAACCGCGGGCATGGCCATCGACAACGCCACATTGAAAGCTGCCGGGGTCGAAATCACCTTCGAAAAACCCAAGGACTCCAGCGTTTCCTACAAGATCCAGGACCCTAACAAGAAGGTGGCCCGTGTGGAATTCTGCGGTGCGGATGGAAAACCCTTAAAAACGAACAGTTGGAGTTCATACGGTTCTGAAAAGACCATGAATCACACCGTCTCGATTCAAAATCTACCCGCTCAAGTCAGCGCCAAAATCCAGTTACTCACCGACAAAGCCACGATCACCGTGCCTGTGAAACTGGATGGCATCAAATTACCGTAAGCCCACCCGTCGCGAACGGGAGAAATTTTCCCGGCTCCCTTTCCAAGTTCCGACGAGCCTGTTTCATATCCAAAATCCCAACCCAGATTTCATCCATCGATGCGCTTTTTTCTAATTGATCGAATCACCACGTGGGAACCGGGCACGCTAGCCGAGGGAATGAAAAACGTTTCCTTGAGCGAGGATTTTTTCGACGATCACTTTCCCCGGCGACCTGTGATGCCGGGGGTCTTGATCCTCGAAGGCATGGCCCAACTGGGAGGATTACTGCTGGAAGCCAGCCTCCAACTGCAATATGGCAAGAGCGCCAAGGCGGTGGTGACCGTGTTAGAGCGCACCAAATTCCGCACCATGATCAAGCCGGGGGATTCCTTACGCTACCGGACGGAGGTGATGGCATTGAACGAAGTGGGCGGAAAAATCAAAGCCACGGCCAACCTCGATAACAAACTCGTCACTTCTACGGAAATGGTTTTTGCTTTCAAATATTTGGATGACCCGCTCCTGGATAGCAAACGCAAGCACTTGATGGAAATTTGGCGGCAGTAACACCATGTCAGCGCCATCAGCCACCCGCCCGTTGACCGAGACAATCGTCATCACCGGCATCGGCATGGTCACTCCGCTCGGGTCGGATCCGGCGGCGGTGCTCGAAGGGATCAAGGCCGGTACCACAGCGATCGCAGCGCCCCGGAACTTTGATACCAGCCTGTTCGCCTGTCCGGTGTGCGCATCCATCGATGATTTCCGACCGCATGATTTCATCACGGAAGCCAAGTTGATCCGGTTGATGAGCCGCGACGCCCAACTGGCCGCCGCTGCCGCACACCTGGCACTGGCGGATGCGGGGCTTAAGTCTGATAGATTTCACGCACCCGAGGAAATAGGCCTGTTCGGAGCCACCGGGATGGCCGGTCTTCCGGTCCGGGAGATCGCACCGTTGCTCAAAGCCTCCACAGACGCAACAGGACGCTTCGACATGGGGAAATTCGGGGAAGAAGGATTACGTGGCGTCAGCCCCATTCTCTCCTTCAAGATTCTCAGCAATATGCCGGTATGCTTTGTGTCAATCTGCGAGAACATCCAAGGACCCAACGCGGTCTATACCCCTTGGGAAGGTCATGGCGCGCGGGCTATTGAGGCCGGAATTCTCGCTTTGATAGACGGCGATGCGAACTGCGTATTGGTCGGTGCTTCTGACGTGAAAACCCACGAACTGGCATTTCTCGCACTCGAACAACTCGGCCTGTTCGAATCATGGAAACGCTCGGAGGCAGGTCTGGCACCCGGTGAAGGAGCGGTTTTTCTGGTGTTCGAAACCGCAGCGACGGCCCTGAACCGTGGAGCCAAAACCTACGCCAGCATCTCTAACTGGAACTTCAAATGCCAACAAGGCCCGCCCCAGGCCGAAGTGCTGGAAGCGGCAATCCACAGCCTGGCCGCGCCACAGATCGGCGCAGTCATCGCCGCCGCCAACTCCGATCCCGTGCTGGACCGGGCTGAAGCAGAAGCGCTCTGGCTAACAAAAATAGATTCCCTGCCGAGACTGTCGCCCAAACAACATCTGGGCGACCTTTTCGCCGCCGCCGCACCGTTACAGGTGGCGCTCGCTGCCTTGTTAGCAAAGCAACTCGGACAAACAGTGTTGGCCAACTGCTTCGGCCATGGCGCCGAACAAGCAGCCTTTCTCCTGGAACCCCTATGAGAAACCGCGTCGTCATCACCGGCATCGGCGTGTGCTCACCAGTGGGCAGCACGGTCGCAGGATTCTGGGAAAACCTGCTGGCCGGAAAATCGGGCATCGGCCCCGTCACGCTTTTCGATGCCAGCACTCTGACGGTGCGCATCGGAGGAGAAGTGAAAGACCTCGATCCCGCAGGTCTCGCCAGAGAGTTTCCTGAGGTTGTCCATGAAACCGACCGCAAGATCCGGCTCGGTCTAACCGCCTCCAGCCAGGCCATTCGCGACGCGGCGCTGGAACGGGAGGATCTCCACACGGCGGCGGTTTTCACCGGTGTGAGCCTGGAATCGTTTCCGTTAGAGCAGGCAGGCATGGCGTCCGATGCACACGACTTGATTCAGGCGATGGTCAGTCAAAGTGGCATTCGATTGCAGACCCCGCTGGATCGACTCGCCCACATCATGGGTGCCCATTATGGTTTCCGCGGTGGACAAATCACCAATTGCTCGGCCTGCGCGGCGGGCACTCAGGTGATTGGCGAAGCGTTCCGACGCTTGCGGGCAGGATGGTGCGAGCTAGCCGTCACCGGTGCGGCTGACAGCGTGTTGAATCCACTTGGGCTCGGCGGCTTCAGCCTGCTGCGGATTCTTTCCACCGAAAACGACCGTCCGCAACAAGCCTGTCGTCCGTTTGATGCCACGAGGCAGGGCACGGTGTTAGGCGAAGGTGCTGCGTTTCTGGTGCTGGAAACATTATCACACGCCCATCGCCGAAACGCGCGAATCTACGCGGAAGTGTTGGGATATGGCACTTCCCTCGACGCCTACCGGGCCACCGATCCAGAACCAGGCGGCAGGGGCGCGGTGCGCAGTATGAAGCGCGCGTTGGTCGATGCCGGCCTGCATGCGCAGCAAGTGGACGGCATCAACGCCCACGGCACCGGCACTCCCAAGAACGACAGTGCGGAAACACACGCGCTCAAGGAGGCGTTGGGGCATCACGCGTTCGCTATCCCGGTGACGGCTAACAAATCCATGACCGGCCACCTCATCGCGGCCAGTGGCGCGCTGGAAGCGGCCGCTTCGGCGTTGACCTTGCACACCGGCTGGATGCCACCCACGATCAATCTTGACCAGCCCGACCCGCAATGCGACCTTGACTACGTCCCCGAGGGCAGGAGGGTCTTTGACGGCAAGGTCGTGTTGTCCAATTCGTTTGGTTTCGGCGGGCAAAACGCAACTCTGATTTTTGGCAAGTATGAAGAATGAACGGGTGGCATTGGTGAGCGGAGCATCGCGCGGCATCGGTCGCGCCATCGCGATAGACCTGGCACGGCGGGGCCATCAGGTGGCCGTGGGCTTTCACCGGCGTGAAGAGGAGGCGCACACGGTGGTGGAAGAAATCCAGAAGGCGGGCGGCACGGCATTTGCAGTGCAGCTTGAAGTGACGGACCCGGTGAACTGCCAGAATGTCGCCGAGTCGATCAAACAGCGCTGCGGCAGCCTCGATATTCTGGTGAACAACGCCGGAATCGTCGATGAAGCACCGGCCTTGGCAATGAGTGACACTGCTTGGGCACAGGTGTTGAATGTATGTCTAACCGGTTCGTTCAACCTGGCGAGGGCCTGCGCCAAATTCATGGTACTCGGCCGCTGGGGCCGCATCATCAATCTCTCATCAGTGGTGGCAAACCGGGGCGGACGAGGCCAGGCGAACTACGCCGCCGCCAAGGCGGGAATCGAGGGCCTTACGCGCGCATTGGCGATCGAACTGGCACCCCGCGGCATCCTTGTCAACGCAGTGGCCCCCGGCGTGATCGAAACTGACATGTCCCGTGCCGTTCTCGAACAACACCGGGAGCGGATCTTGTCCCATATCCTGCTGAAGCGCGCAGGCCAACCGGAGGAGGTGGCCGGGCTGGTTGGATTTCTAACAACTGAAGAAGCTGCATACATCACCGCACAGGTATTTCATGTGGATGGAGGCTTTGGATTGAATACATGATCACCTACGAACAACTTCTTGAACTCCTCAAAACCCGCCGTTCCGTCCGGCACTTCGAGGATCGTCCGGTCATCCGCCAGGATTTGAATCGTTTGTTAGATGCCGCACGCTGGGCTCCCTCCAACCACAACCGCCAGCCGTGGAAATTTTTCATCATCGAGGAGCGTGAACGGATTCGTGAAATCGCTGAGCAGGTGCGCGCGGGTATGGAAACCAAACTACGATCCCTGCCCGAGGTAGCCGCCGTGCACTCGGCCGGACTTGTCCAATACGGCACCTTTTTCGCCGACGCCCCGGTGTTGATCGTGGCCATGCACAAGCTGCCCATCGCAGCGGCTGCAGGGCTGTGGAAAATCACCCCACATCCTGAACTGGTTTCCGGCGAACCGCTCAGCGTGGCCATGGCCATGCAAAACCTCCTGCTGGCGGCCCACACCCTGGGACTCGGAACCTGCGTCATGAGCGCGCCACTGCTCGCCGATGATCTCGCAAAAACCCTGCAAGTGCCGCCTGGCTTCGCCATCACCAGCCTGATCGCGGTGGGACACCCGGATGGCATTCCCCAACCACCACGCCGGAAAACTCTTGAACAGATTGCTGAATTCGACCTTGATCCAGTCCGTTCCCTGCCGCCGATTTCCGAGGTAAGTCATAGTGAAAATCCGCCATGCACATGATCCTCTTCAACGAATCCAGCAGTTTTCAGCAACCCAACCAATCATTCAGAGCGCAAACCTCCTCAAGGCCTTTGACGACGAAACCTTAGCCACTTTCTCATGATGACCGAAACTGAAATCCTCGAAAAACTGAAACCCCTGTTGGAGGAAGTCCTGGGCGTTCGTCCCGCAGAGATCCATCCGCACAGCGAACTGGTGGCCCACCTTGGCGCGGAGTCGATCGATCTGCTCGACCTGACCTTCCGCATCGAGGAGGCCTTCAAAGTGCGCATAGAGGCCAACGAACTGGAACGGCAGGCCATCAACCAATTACCCGGCGGCGTCTTTGAAAAGGACGGACAACTCACCGAAGAGGCACTGGCTGAACTCCGCCGCGCCGCCCCCGAACTGAACCCTGCAAAACTGGTCACGGGCCTGCGCAAGGCGGATCTTCCCGCTCTCCTGACCGTTGGGTTTTTCGTGAGTCTGATCCAACGCAAGCTCACACCGGCCACAGAAGGAGGCACCGATGCTTAAGGGAAAAACCGCCTTTGTTTCAGGTGGCAGCGGGGCTGTCGGAGCCGCCATCGTCCGTTGTCTAACAACCCATGGCGCGCAGGTGGCGTTTTCCTACCACAACCAGCCCGAGAAAGCACTCGCCTTGGAGAAGGAACTCGCCTCCAAAGGCGGCTCGGTCAAAGCCTATCCGCTGGATGTGCTCAGCGGCATGGAATCGCAACAACTCGCCGCTACGATCGAGCAGGATCTCGGCCCGGTGGACATTCTGATCAACAATGCCGGACTCACCCAGGTGATGCCCTTCGCGTTGATCGAGGAGGACGACTGGGACCTGATTATGAACGTGAACGTGAAGGGCATGTTTCTGGTCACCAAAGCGTTTATACGCCCCATGATCCGGCGGCAGCGTGGCGCGATCGTCAACCTTGGATCACTGGCAGGCATGCGTGTGCTGGAAGTCCCGGTACATTACGCCACCGCCAAGAGCGCGGTGATGGGCTTCACGCTCTCGCTCGCCCGCGAGATGGCGCGCTATCAGATCCGCGTGAATGCGGTGGTTCCCGGCCTGCTCACCGATGGCGTGAGCGTGCAGGTGCCGGACAAACAGCGTGTGGACTATGAGCAGCATTGCACACTGGGCCGCGCAGGAAAACCCGAGGAAGTGGCTGAGTTGGTGGCGTTTCTCGCCAGCGACCGCGCGGCCTACATCAACGCCCAGGCCATTCAAGTGGACGGAGGTATATGAAATTCCGCTTTGTGGATCGCATCACATCTTGGCAGCCCCATGAGCGCATCACGGGGCTCAAGGCGGTTTCCTTCGAGGAGTATTCACTCAAGGAGGCCTTCGGCGATGAACCACGGATGCCCGAGATGCTTTTGCTAGAAAGCATGCTCCAACTGGGCAACTGGCTGATTCTGCTGTCCACGGACTTCAAGCGCATGGGCATGATCATCCGCATCCAAGACGTGCAATTCCACAACTCTCTGCGCCCGGGTGAGGTGGTGCGCATGGAAGTGAAAATGGTAAACCAGAACGACAATGGCTTCGAGTTAACCGGGGAAGGACGTGTGGATGGTCAACTCGTCATCAGTGGCACGGGCTGCCTGGGAGCTGCCATTCCCATCGATGACTATTTCAACCCGGATGATCTGCGGGTTTTATATTCCGAAATCCATCGACCAGAGCCACAAGCCACCTGACCATGCAACGCCCTTACACTTATCTGGGAACCGTCAGCGGCATGTGCCGCGAATGCCGAGCACTGGTTCCCGCGCGGGTCATCGAGGAGGGCGGCGTGGTCTATCAGGAACGGCTCTGCCCGACCTGCGGCCCCAACCGGGTCCGCATTGCGGATGATCTGGCTTGGTATCAGGACCGCATCCGCCAAACAGTAAACTGCAAACCGTCGAAATTACCGGGAAATCCGGTGGTGCACGGCTGCCCCCATGATTGCGGGCCATGCGCGTTCCATGCCAATTCCTGTCGCCTGCCGGTGTTCTCGGTCACCAATGCCTGCAACATGGATTGTCCGATCTGTTTCACCTACAACCGCAGCGACCGGCAATATCACATGTCGCGCGAAGAGCTGCGCGGATTGTTAGACCGGCTGATCGAACGGGCCGGACCATTCGATCTCATCAACATCACCGGCGGCGAGCCCACCATGCATCCCGAGATTCTCTCGCTGCTGGAAGAATGTCAGCGCCCGGAGATCGGCCGCGTGACGATGAACACCAACGGCCTGCGTATCGCAAAAGAGGAAGAGCTGTGCCGCGCCCTGGCGAATCTGGGAGTTTATGTGGTGCTCTCATTCGACACCTTCCGCCCTGAAACCGCTGTGAAAATCCATGGAGGTGATGTGATCGGGCGCAAACTTCGCGCCTTGGAAAATCTTGAGCGCTTCGGCATCGGCACCACATTGTTGAATGTGATGATTCGCGGACTGAACGAGGACGAAATCGGTGGTGTGATCGAGTTGGCAAAAAAACACAGCGTGGTCCGCAGCATCACAATTCAAACGATGACCTTCACCGGCCAAGGCGGCGCGAACTTCAAACCGCACGAGACGATGCCACTGGACGCCGCCGCCGGAGCGATCGAAACCGCAACAGGCGGGACCATGCGCGCCAGCCACTTCTTCCCCCATGCCGGGGCACATCCACTATGCTATAGCGTGGCCTATTATCTAAAGGATCATGGCAATCTTTATTCACTAACCGATATTTTTACCGTAGCCGAACTCCGTGAAATGCTGGGGCAAGGATATCTAATGCAGCCGGATGAACGCAGTCAGACATTGTTTCAAGTCGCCATCGACCGCTTGTGGGCGGCTGGTGACTCGGCCGGTTTACTGCCAGTGGTCCGACGCCTGTTGGACAACATGTATCCGCCCGGCCGGTCTCTCACCCAAGCCCAGCGCCAGCGCGTGGCCGAGGACAGCCTGCTCACCGTCTATCTGCATTCGCACATGGACGAGGATACGCTGGACCTCGCCCGTTTGGTCGCCTGCCCCGATCAAGTACCGGACCCTGACGGCCGCCTGATTCCCGCCTGCGCCTACAACCTATTCTATCGCCAGAAAGATCCGCGGTTCTGGAAGGACTCCTGCCGATGAGCACCTACCTCACCACCACCCAATCGCTTTGCCGTGTTTGCCGTCGACTGATACCGGCGCAAGTGCTCATTGAAGACGGCGGCGTTTGGTTTCACAAAATCTGCCCGGAACACGGCTTTCAAAAGGCCCGCGTCCACAGCGATGCGGACGCCTATCTGAAACTGGCGGATTTTCACAGCCCCGCAACCATCCCTCATGAATTCGCCACCGAGAGTTGCGGCTGCCCGGATTCCTGCGGACTCTGCCCGGATCACGAGCAGCATGTCTGCCTGCCCATCCTTGAAATCACCGATCACTGCAACCTGGACTGCCCTATCTGCCTGGTGGAAAACCCGGGAAATCGCCACCTGACGCGTGAGGACGTCGCCATCATGCTCGACTCGCTCATCCGATCCGAAGGGCGTATCGATGTGGTGAATCTATCAGGTGGAGAACCAACGGTGAATCCGCATTTTCGCGAAATTGTCGAGGAATGCCTGTCCCGCAAGGAGATTCTCCGGGTGAGTGTTTCCACCAGCGGCACGGTGCTTGTGAGAAACGAGGATCTCCTGCGATTTCTGGCCGAGCGCAATGTGATTATCTCGTTGCAATTCGACGGCATCAGCGATGACATTTACATGAAGTTACGCGGAAAACCGCTGCTCGAGGAAAAGCTCCGACTCATCCAGTTGTGCGGCGATCTCAACGCGCCCATGTCTCTAACCGCCACCATCGCAAAAGGCATCAACGACCATCAGGTAAAAGACATCGCCGATCTGTTATTCCGACACGACCACATCCTGAGCGTGATGTTCCAACCGGCCGCCTACAATGGCAATGGCACTCACATGGAACGACCACTGGATGCGACAACCATTCCCGATGTCATCGCCGCCCTCAACGGCGCGGGTGATGGCACGGTCACCCCGGAGGATTTCTCGCCACTGCCGTGCAGCCATCCGGCCTGTTTTTCCCTGGCTTTCTATTTGAAGAACGAAGGCGAACGCTTCATTCCGATCAAGCGACTCGTGAGCGCCGAGCGCTACCTCGGCCTGATTCAAAACCGCGCCATCTTCGGCACGGATGCGGACAGTTTCCAACAAGTCACCGATGCCGTCTATGACATCTGGGCGGGAATGCCACAACTCCCGGGCATCGGCCGTGCTTCGGAGGAAAGCGGATGTGGGCCGTCCTGCGCGTGCAACCCATTCCTGTCCGACCAGGCCTTGAAGGCGGTGCGAAAGCTGCTGACCACTGCAACCGCAGGCGGTTATTCACCGCGCAAAGCGATGGAAACCGGCGAGCGATCCGTGAAATCCATCTTCATCCATCAGTTCATGGATCCCGACACCTTCGATCTTGCGAGGGTCCGCAAATGTTGCCAGGTCTATCCGCAACCGGACGGCAAACTGATGCCTGCCTGCGTCTTCAACAATCTCCGGCGGGGAAGGATATGAACGCGAAACCACAATCAAACATACTACTCTGGCTGACCATCCTGGTCGTTGGCGGTATGGCGGTGGTGATCTATCAGTTTATGGGTACCGAGGGATTCGGCATTTCCAGCGCCAAGTGCGCGGCCTTGGTCACACGCCAGATGAGCCCTGCGGAGCAGTGGCTGGCAGTGCTTTGCGCATTTGTCGTCAAGCCGGTTTACATGCTGCTTTCATTGGTCTGGATCGTGTGGTTGTGGCGGCGCACCGAACCGGATCTCACGGCCCTGCGACGGGGATTGATCGCATTCTGGCTGGGGGAAAACGCCTGCACGGTGAACTATCTTCGTTTCGGCGGACATTCGGACTTCTGGGAGTTTCTCCACAACTACGGCATGGTCGTGGGATTTGCGTTCATAATTTGGGCCGTACTGGAAGCCGTGGACAGTCGCATCATCAAACTCAGCGCACCCAAGGAACGTTGCGCGTTCCTGAGTCTTTGCAAGCACTGCATCAAATACGAATCCGTGCCGTGCAAGCTGCAACAGGTTTTCAAAATGCTCATTCCGGCGACGATAGTGGTCGCCACCATGCCGTTCTGCGCTGACATCAAGGTGGTG
>CAIVKO010000139.1 GCA_903906515.1 Akkermansiaceae bacterium | reverse complement strand
TGATGGGAACCCGCTACGCCAGACTTAAATCCTGACACGAGAGCCTCACAACTCCCCGCTAAATGCTTGGTGGAGCAGGGATTTTTTCAACGCCTCCAGCGCGGCGAGCTTTTGCTGGTAGATGGCGGCGAGGCGGGTGGTTTCTTCTGAGAGGGCGTCAAGCTTGGTGACGATCTGTCTTTGTTCGGCAACTGGTGGAAATGGAAACCGTTCGTTCTCAAACGTGCCCATATTAATGTTAGCTTGGGCGCTTCCTTTGCCCAGCGCCTGAATGCGCGCTTTGAATGACTGAAGTAGGTATTCGATGAAGCCAACTTCGGCCTCTTTCGGATTTGCCACCACGCCAATGACGCTATCCGGAAAACAAGCATCGAATCCCAAGATTGCTGTCTCCGCTATATTCGCCGCAATGGTGATGCAAATCGTTCCTTTCGGCCAAAGCTTACTTTGGGCAAGTCCTGCTTCGCTGTAAGTTTGGGAATACTCCGTGACGAAGTGGTCGGCGTTTCGGATGTCACCCGTCTGAATGAATGGATATTTGCCGCCGTAGAGCTTTGGTTCATTGCGCGGGCGATGTTTCGATTTACCTCGACCAAAGATCGTGGCTATCTCTTCCAAGGTCTTTTGTTGCCACCCCTTCCCGCGCTGGGAGAAGACGGATTGGAGGTGGCTTTCGAAGAGGGCGCGGGTGTTTTGGAGGTTCTTTTCGGCTTTGGCTTTGGCGGTGGCGAGTCCCTCGAACGCTTCGTCGAGGATGGTGACGATGCGGCGTTGCTCGTGGAGGGGGGGGAGAACTACGTGAATGCTGTTAAATTTGGACTTGTTGACGATCGGGACCGTCGTGCCCGACGCCAAGGCTTCCAACTGGTCTTTGAATCCACAGGAAAGCGCTTGGTAAAACATGAACTCAGGGACTGCCTTTGAAACCTCCGGCAGAATGGCGTTGATTTGCTGATTGAACGCTACCGGAACAACATTTAGCGCTACCTTGCCGAGATAGCCGATACAAGAAACCAATATGGAATTTGGTGGTAGAGTGCGTGCAACTTCTGCACCCGCTTTCGATAGCCCATCCTCGGCCGAGTCTAGTTGACTATCGCGAAGCTCTGGAGGTTTAACCAAAGGCATGAAATCGCCGTAGAACTTCGCATTGTTTTTTGGAGGCGTGTTCCCCGTCGCCGTTTTGAACAGATCTCCCAACGGTTTTGAAATCCACCCCTTCTTCATAACAGTGCCTTAATGGATTTCAGGGCCTTCGCGCTTTCGGCGTCCAACTCAGCGATTTCGTTCATGATGGCCGCCGGACTGCGGTGGGTGATTTCTTCGCCTCCGTCAGGATTTTTCACGGAGAGATCGAAGGTGGATTTGTCGATGTCAGCCACTTTCACGCTCCAGCTCTTGGGCGAGTCGGCAAAGGTTTTCTGCAGCTTGATGAACTCGGTAAGGTCGTCGTCGTTGAGCGGGTTGGTTTTCCCCATGTTGCGGCCGGGGTCGAGCTGGTAGAACCAGACTTTCCTGGTGGGCGCGCCTTTTTCGAAGAACAGGACGACGGTTTTGACGCCCGCCCCGAGGAATGTGCCGCCGGGGCAGTCGAGCACGGTGTGGAGGTTGCAGCTTTCCAACAGGAGCTTCCGCAAGCTGACGGAGGCGTTATCGGTATTGGAAAGAAAGGTGTTCTTGATGACAATGCCGCCGCGTCCACCGGCCCGCAGGATCTTGATGAAATGCTGGAGGAAGAGGAAAGCGGTCTCGCCGGTGCGGATGGGAAAGTTCTGCTGCACTTCGGGCCGCTCCTTGCCACCGAAGGGCGGATTGGCCAACACCACGTCGTAACGGTCCTTTTCCTGAATGTCTGCGAGGTTTTCCGCGAGGGTGTTGGTGTGGATGATGTTCGGTGCCTCGATCCCATGCAGGATCAGGTTCATAATGGCGATGACGTAGGCGAGCGACTTCTTTTCCTTGCCGTAGAACGTGCGCGTCTGGAGCGTCTTGAGATCCTTGGTAGTGAGCTTGCCCTGGGATTTGAGATAATCGAAGGACTCGCATAGGAACCCGGCGGACCCGCAGGCACCGTCGTAGATGGTTTCACCGATCTTGGGTTTCACCACTTGGATGATGGCGCGAATGAGAGGACGCGGGGTGTAATACTCGCCGCCATTGCGCCCAGCGTTGCCCATGTTCTTGATCTTGGCCTCGTAGAGGTGGGAGAGTTCGTGTTTCGCCTTCTGTGAGCCGAATTGCAGTTCGTCCACGCGGTCGATGATCTCGCGGAGGTTGTAGCCGCTCTGGATCTTGTTGCGGATCTCGCCGAAGATTTCGCCGATCTTGTATTCGATGGTGTTCGGGCCGCTGGCACGTTGCTTGAAGCCGTGCAGATAGGGGCAGAGCTTGATGTTGACGAAGTCCCGGAGGTCGTCGCCGGTGAGCGCCTTGTTGTGGTCGATTTCGCCTGTCTTGGTCTTTGGGGCGGCCCATTTCGACCAGCGGTAGGCGGGATCGAGAATGTAGGTGTATTTTTTCCCCTCCAACTCCGCCTCGGTCGCCTTGTTGGTTTCCAGCGAATCAAGGTATTTCAGGAACAGGAGCCAGGAACTTTGCTCGGTGTAATCCAGTTCGCTGGTGCATCCGGCATCCTTGTGGAGGATGTCGTCGATGTTTTTGAAGGTTTGTTCGAACATGTTGGGGTGGAAAAAGAGAGAAAGATGTGGGTAGCGGTGGATTCCGGGGATGGAGAATCCATGCCAAGCTCCCGGTCGGCTATTTGGGTTTATCCATTTCCAGCAGATTTGCCAAGGCCGGAAACTCAAGGAGTGCGCAAGTCGCGACCACACATCGCACGGCCAAGACTGTCGGCGAGACCACAACGCTCTTTGAGGGGCGCTATTCGGCTTGGCTTCGCACAAAAGATTATTCATCATGCCACTACAACCGCTCGGCGCATGACAGCCCCCACTGGTTCTTATTGATATAGCCCAAGCCATGAAACCCTCGCAATACACCCTCGCCGCGGTCACAGGAATTCTAGGCTTGGCGCTGGGACTGACTCTGGCCCCTTCCCTAAGCAATCCGGGAAACGAAATC
>CAIVKO010000138.1 GCA_903906515.1 Akkermansiaceae bacterium | reverse complement strand
GCCTTGTCGCCGTTCGGGAAATCGAGTTCGACGAGGATGAATTTTTTGGAAGCGGCTTTGATGAATTCCTTTTTGGTGAAAACATTTTTACTCATGAACTTACAGCCCGGGCACCAGTCCGATCCGGTGAACTCGACCAGTACGAATTTTTTTTCGGCTTTCGCTGTGACGAGGGCTTTGTCGAGGTCTTGTGTCCAGCCTTCGACAGGCGCAGCGCAGGCGAAAACGGAGAACGCCGCCGCACAAGCGGTGAAGGAGGCGAGCCGAGTGATTGCTTTCATCTGCAATGTGAGCGTCACAAAACGGTGGTTTATTCAAAAAAACTTGGCGCGTGGCCCTGAAAACGGCAATTCAACCGCCATGCAACCATTGCCTCGTCTGATCATCGCCACCCGCAACGCCCACAAGACCGCAGAAATCCGTGCGATGATTGGCGCGCGTTTTGAGGTGCTCGACGTGACATGTTTTCCTGAATGCCCTGAGATTGAGGAAACAGGGACGACCTTTCTGGAAAATGCGCGGCTCAAGGCGGAAGGGATCAGCCGGGTGTTGGAGGGCTGGGTGCTTTCCGATGATTCCGGTTTGGAGGTGGACGCGCTGGGCGGCGCGCCCGGCGTGTGGTCATCCAGTTTTGGCGGACAGGAGGGCAATAACGCGCTGAACAATGCCTGCTTGCTGGAGAAAATGGAGGGGCAGAAACATCGCGGTGCGCGGTTTTGTTGTACGATGGTGCTGGCCCGTGAGGGGCTGGAACAGGCGCATTTCACCGGCACGGTGGAGGGCTGGATTATCGAGGAACCGCGCGGTGGCCAGGGTTTTGGTTACGATCCGTTGTTTATCCCCGACGGCTTCGATCAAACGTTTGCGGAACTCGGTGAAAGGGTGAAAAACACCCTCAGCCACCGCTCGCGGGCCTTGGCCAAAGTCATCGATTATCTGGATCATTGCTAAAAAGTGATTTACATATCTTAAGGAAATATTACTCTGATCCCCCGTGAAAATCTTTTCCTTACTATTGCTGGCTCTGTTTTCGATCTGCGGAGGACTGGTTTCGTGCTCGAACCAGATGAAAGCCCGCAGGCCGGTCAGCTACCATTTCGAGTATGGAAGGACGGCGCTTTTGCGGAATGGCATCGCCTATGCGCCGAGGGGCGCGCCCATGGCAGTCAAGCGCGCGATCGCTGCCGGGAACCGTTTGCAAAGCATGCCTTACAAGTGGGGTGGTGGCCATGCGGACTTGTATGACAGCGGCTACGATTGCTCCGGCACGGTTTCCTACGTGCTGCGCGAGGCGGGTCTGATGCGGGGCTCGCTGCCATCCAAAGATTTCTTCGGATATGGCAAGAAGGGCTACGGCAAATGGATCACGATTTACACCCGTCGCGGCCACGTTTTCATGACCATCGCCGGTCTGCGTCTCGACACTGGCTGGGGTGGCGATCGCACCGGTCCGCGTTGGCACACCCGCACCCGCCCTGCTTCAGGCACATTTGTCCGTCACCCGGCGGGGTTCTAGAACTCCGCTGCACATTCCGCCAGCGAGCGGAAAACCCTTTCTGCTGGGGAGAAATCGAGGCATTCCGTGACGCGGTTCGGCACCACCCACACCGCCATGCCCGCCGCTTTCGCAGCCTTCAGTCCATTGAGTGAATCCTCGATGACCAGACATGCGTCAGGTGGCAGATCGAGCCGTTTCGCGGCTTCGAGAAACAAATCCGGAGCCGGCTTGATGAGCGGTGCGTCACCGCGGCAGACGATCGCTTGGAAGTGGTGGGTCAGTCCGAGTTTCTCCAGCCAGCCATCCACCCAGTGATGAGACGAGCTGGAAACCACGGCTGCCGGGATTCCTGCGGCATTGAGAGTTTCGAGAAAGGAAACCGCGCCGTGCATCGGTCTTTCGTGGGTGAGTTCCTTCAGGATTTCCATCTGACGTCGGGCATCGAGATCGTGCCAGTCGAACGCCAGTCCGGTGAGGTCCTCAAGGTGAGTCTTTGGCGACCACGTCGCGAAATTCGAGCCGATGCAGCGCGTGTAGATTTCGAGCGAAAGGTGTTGGCCATGGGCCTCGAACACGCGTTTCCACGACTGATAGATCGCCCACTCGGTATCCACCAGCACGCCGTCGAAATCAAAGAGAACCGCCGAAAATGCCATGCGCGAGATTGTTCTGGAAAATCGTGCGGCGACAAGCGCGGATGTCGGGTTACTTTCCAAGTATAAACTCCAGCGGTGGAAACGCACGGCCGTTGAGGAGGGGTTCGATGGAGTGGATGCCCTGGTGATAGACGCGAGTGGTCACCGGCCTGAAAGAATGGCTTCCGGAGATTTTCCAGCGTTCACCGGCGGCGAGTTCCTTGGTGCGGCCTTTGAAAACTTTCGGGCTGAGCGTGCCGTTGGCTTTGCGGTGATGGATGGCATAGTCAAACATTACTCTCACCGGCTTGCGGGAGGCGTTGCGGATGATAAGCTGATATCCGAGCGCACCGCCGAGCTTCACGGATGATTTCGCGAGGGAAAATGTTTCCAATACCAGCGATTTGGCAGAGCCGTATCCGATGAGTTCAAGAGCGCCCGGATGCCCGGCCTTGAGCAGAGTTCGGCAGGCATGGTGCGCGAGTTTTTCCAACCGCGTGTCGGCTGGTGAGTTCTTCCTCCAGCGGGCGAGTGTTTCCAGGACCAGCGACGGGTGGTGTTTGCTGAAATCGTTGAGGTGGTTGGACACGGAGAGACGTACGTAGTCGCTGGGATCCCGGTGGAGTTTTTCTAACAAATCAAGAGTGGGGTGCGGTGCATCCAACAACTCCGGCAAGTTTCCGCCCCATGGCAGGAGCGGCCGGCTGCCTTCGGAAACGAGGCGGCGGACATGCTCGTCCGGGTGCCGGCACCAGGCGTGGAGTTGCTTGAGCGTACGTTCACGGCGCTCGCGGAGAAACGGGCGGATGGCGAATTCCGCGGAGAAGCGGCGGGTCATTTCACGAAGCGCGACCATCGCTTCCTCGAAGTGATCCATCCCCCTGCGGGCGACAATCTCGGTGAGTGGCCAAACCAAAAATCCACGAAGTCCGTTAGAGTTTGATTCATCCGTGGCGAGCGTTTTCAGGAGGATTCCGAACATCTCCGGCGGGTGCGTAGGCAGGCAGTCCTCGATGCGGTCGGCCAGAAGATGCATCCGTTGTTTCAGCTCAAGCGGCTCCAGCGCGTCTTTCAGACCTCGGTTGAATCTTGCTGCGGAAAACTCCGGATGCGCCTGCTTGAGCGATTCCGCAATGCGCCGGGCTTTGGCGAAGGAAAACTCGTTCTTGAAGGGTTCCATGGCGCGGGATTGCGGTCAAGCGGTCAGCGGCGGTGGAAGATCCTGGAGCTTGGGACTCAGGGGTACCGCCTCGCCGCCGCGGGAGAGGTAGAGTTGATAGAGCTGCTTCTGGAGGTGGTGCCAACTGAACATGAAGATTGGCATGGCGAAAAACATGCCGATGTAACACGTGCAGACGGTGATTATCATCATGCACAGGCTCAGACCCAGAATGAAAAGCATCACTGCGAGAATTTCCTTCCACATCATGGAAATGAAGGCTTTGGCAAAGTGCAGGTCGAAGGCGGACTTGAAGTCCTGCGTGATGATGGCGCGCAGGAACAACGGAGTGGTGATGAGTCCGAACAAAGCCAGGACGATCAGATAGATGATGGAGAACACTCCCATCACTATGATCAACAGCGCGGTGTTTTGGCCATGGGAGCGGTCGGTCGCTAACAGAATAAACGGCACGATCTCCAGAATCAGGATCACCGGCACCAGCACCAGCGAAGCCACCAAATTGACTAGAAACGGCCACAACCCGCGTTCGAGGTATTTAGCGAAGTTGTTGAAGTTGAATGCCGGAAAATCCGCAGGATCCTGCTTGTCCCCGCGCGCCCACAGGCAGCTGATGTGCCAGCCGAAAAGCACGAGCGGCCCGACGAAGGGAATGAGAACCGCGACGGCACCTAACAGCATGTTGTTTTTCCACGCCGGGCTTTTGAAGAAATCGGTGACGGAGTCGTTGTATTTCATGAGGATGCCACAGGGAACATTACCCGCAGTCAAATCGCAAGCCGTATCAGGGAGGCGGGCGGAACGCGGATTTTTTCTCCTCCCGGTTGAAAATCCGGTCCATGCGGTCGAGGTAGGTCGAGATGTCGTCCTTGCGTGGGTGGGGATTGGATTTCAGGCGCTCCTTGAGTTTGAGATAGTCCTCGAATTCGCCGCTGGTTTCCCGGGCACGGGTGATTTCGAACCAATCGAGATAATCCCTGGCCCGTGTGGCGCGTGCGGTCATGGTTTTCCGGGTTTCCATCAGCGAGGCCAGACGCTCTCCGACGTTTTTGGTTTTGTTCTTGGCGATGGCATCCAGCACCAACTGATACTCCACCAGCAATGGCCTGTAAGATGGAAAACACCGGTAGCTGAGGCGGACCAGCGCATCTTGTGCGACCCTCACTGCTGCTATCCTTTCCGGTTCCTTGAGGGATGCGGTCTCCGGCCACGCGTCGAGCGGTTTCTGTTGGACGATTCCTTCCGCATTTCGGAAATTCAACTGTAGGGCTGCGGTGAGCGCCGCCTCGGATTTATGGATCGTGAGCGTGTCGGTTAGTAAATTGGTGCCGCCCTTGGCGGCAAGTTGCAATGCCCACCATTTGGCGAGGCTGGTTTCCGATAGGTTCATTTCCGGAAAATGTTTGCGTAAGAGCGCGGGCATCTCGCCCTCGTACGCCGCTGCCTCCGTTAGAAATGTGCGGAATCCGTCCTTGCCCTGCGGTTGTTCCAGCAGCGCCATCACCAGCGAGCCGGAGGAAACCCGGAATGCGGCGCGGGTCGCGGCATCCATATCCTCAAACTCGGCCTCGTCTGTTCCTAGCAGTTCATCGATTTTGAACAATCCGCTTTTGAAAATCGCTTCATACAAGCGCCGGTCGCTTTGGTTGAGCCGCCACGCGGTGGCTTCCCGCAGCCCGTCGGAGAGCCACGGCGGAATAAACAGCGCGTGGTCCGGATCCGCGACCGGGCCTTTGCGCAAAGCCCGCTCATACAACAATGCCGCCGTCACCGCGCGCTTGAACGGCTCGTTTTCAATCCCGCGACTGAGGTGGACATCTATCTTCAGTTCGCTGACTCCCGCAACTTCCAACAGGCCGAGCTTGACGGTCCGGGGTGGCAACGGGTCGCCCTGTTTGCCATGCAGGCGGATGACGATGGGGACTTTCCACTCGTCTTTTTCGCCGGTCAGCTTGAGCAGATCCGTTTTGGTTTCCTCCGCCATCATCGCCACGGTTCCGCGCACCAGGCTGGTGCCATCGGAGATGCGGAACTGCTTCGTCCAACTGATCACGGTATCCTGCGCCACAACAGGTGTGTCCGCCGCATTTGCCGGGGGTTCCGTCACCATCGCCGCGCGGGGAATCTCTTCCGCAAGCACCACTGCGGAAAAACACACAACCAGCGCAGGCAGGACGGATTTCATGAGTTTCTCAAAACGACTGAGGCAAACCGGACTGCCCGTCGGAGGGTTCCTTGGGATCCAAAACCAGCTGGTTTTTTTTGATCTTGATGCGGGCCATATCCTTGAACGCCAGATCGATTTCCTCGTGGAACAGATCCGGCAATTTCTTGAAGGCAGGCAACACCAGCAGCAAGAACCCCTGTGGTACGACCAGCCTACCGAAACGTCCGCCTCTGGTAGGAAACGGAAGTCTTTCGTCATAGGGTCCTCCCTCCAGATGCACCTCGGTCACCGCCTCGCGTGGCCCTTGAATCTGCTCGATTTTAAGAAACATAGACACCGTAAACGGTTTACCCATGAATTTACGCTCCATGATGACCTCGGCGAATTCATCGTCCAGGCGCACCCACAACCGCTCCAGCGACACCTGCCCGGCAAGCAAGCCGCCCTGTTTGGTCCGGAGCGTCCGCCCGAGCCACTGGTTGATCTCTGTTTCCGTGAGTGTGACCGGATAACCGCGGTCGATGGAGTTCCTCAACACCACTCTGAGATCCCTGACCGGGGTTGCCTTCGCCACAGGGCCGTAGCCGCCGATGTCGGAGAGATCTTGTTTTTGAGCGATGAAAAAACAGCCGACGCCGATGCCGATGGAGGCGAGTAGGATGATCAAAACGATCAACTTCCTGAAGCATCCGCCACCGGATTGGTTTTTCTTGGAATCGGAGGAATCAGCCATGGGGGCGTAAGCTAGCACGGCATTGCGGACATGGGAAGCGCCGAGAGCGGCCGGGAATGCCGGAGTCGGTGCGCCTATCCGGCCGATTTGCCTGCCGTCTCGAAAACTCCGCCACCCAATAGTCGGCCGCCGTCATAGAACGCACAGATTTGTCCGGGGGCGATGGCGCGTTGGGCGTGTTGGAATTTCAGGCGCACCCGGTTTCCTTCGAGCGCTTCGAGCATGGCTGGTTCGGCCTTCGCCCGGTATCGTGGTTGGGCCTCGATCCTGCGCAGGCTGTCGATCGGCTCGTTGATCGATGAAATCGTGCCGACCGTGCATTCATCCGCATACAGTTCTCCGGAGTCGGGATGGTCCCAGCCGAGGATCAAGCGGTTTTTCGCCACATCCTTGCCCACCACCACATAGGCCATGTTATCTCGTGGGGAGGCCACTCCATGACCTTTCCGCTGGCCGAGAGTGTAAAGGTGCAGCCCGCGGTGTTCACCCAAAACCTTGCCGGAAACATCGACGATCTCGCCCGGCGTATCCGCCACATAATGGCGCAGGAAATCACTCATTTTCACCTGACCGAGAAAACAAATCCCCTGACTGTCCTTCTTTTCCGCCACTGGCAGATTGAATCGCTGTGCCACGGTCCGCACTTCGGGTTTGAGCATCTCGCCGGTGGGAAACATCGCGTGCGCCACCTGCCGCCGCGTCATCAATGCAAGGAAATAACTCTGGTCTTTGTTAGGGTCCGCCCCGCGCAGAACCGCGGCGGAACCATCACCCTGCACCCGGTGCCGCGCATAATGCCCGGTGGCCACATGACCGAACCCCTGCGATAGCGCGTAATCGAGAAACACCCCGAATTTCATCTCGCGGTTGCACCACACGTCCGGATTTGGCGTGGTCCCCGCGCGATAGCCATCGATCAGATAATCGACAATCCGACTGCGGTAGGAATCGATCAGATCGATCACCCGGAACTCGATGCCCAAGGTCCGGGCCACGGCGCGGGCATCCTCAATATCCTGCTCCCACGGACAATCGCCCGGAATCCCCTCGTCGTTGATCCAGTTTTTCATGTAACCGGCCGTGACCTCATGCCCCTGCTCCAGCAACAGCGCCGCCGCAACCGCGCTGTCAACGCCGCCCGAGAGTCCTACCAACACCTTCGCCATGCGCGCAGCCTGCATCATCACAGCCCCCACGTCCAATCCGGAGTCACGGCGGTGGAAAAAGACACTTCAGCGCCCGCCAGCCATCTCCACATTCCCGCCTTTCCGGCCTTACAAATCCTGCTGACGATCGTCAGCAGGATTTGCTAACAGAAATTTCGGGTGATGAACGGTCATCTTTCGCGCAGTCAGTCACGAGGCCAATCCAAGAGTGGAATCATTTTGCGTCCGTGATGGCGGTAGATGCGGAAGTGACTGTCGAGCGTCCACACGATGGACTTGTGGTTCAGTTCGCACATCCTGACCACAGTGGCATCTGCCAGTGAAATTGGAAGATCCGCGTATTTCCTGAGTAAGGAAATCAACGACTCCAGATGAGTTTGAGGGTCGAGCGCGATCCGCAACCCACCTTCCAGGCAGAAGTCCTCGAAGGCCACGCGGGACTTCCGCATGGGGGCAAGTAAAAAGAAAACCTCGGTTAGAACCGCCTCGGAAGTCAGCAAGGGTGCCTCGATACGTCCCAGATTGACTTTGGCCCAAGTGTGGAAAGCGTCTCCCTGATCAAACAGAGCCACCAGAGGGCCGGTATCCGCGATCACAAGCCGATTCATTTTCCGAAGTTCTTCAGGTGTTCCGGATTGGTGGAAAGATCTCCCGGACCTTCATCGAGTCGGACAAAAAGGTGCTGATGTCGTTCAAGGAGTGAAGCCTGTGGCGCATCGTTGCTAGCTAGCAGCGTTTGTAATGCGTCTCGTAGCAGGCGGGAGGGTGTGGACTTCCGCTCGCGTGCTACTTTGCGCAGCGAGTTTTTTTCGGTCTTCGAGACCTTGATGGAAAGAGTTTCCGTGAGCATGGGGGAAATTGTAGACCTGATCTGCCTGTTGTCAACTACGTTTCAGGCGGGTCAGTCTGGTGGGCGACCGCACCATGGCACTGGAACGACCGCAATTCTACCAGAGGAGGAGGGGCCAAGCTCCGGCCTTACAAATCCTGCTGACGATCGTCAGCAGGATTTGCTAACAGAATTTTCGGGTGATGGAGCGTCATTTTCCGTGTGGTGACATCCGCTTTTGGCCACGCGTGTTAATTCGCGTTCCGCTGTTTGGTTTGGCCGTTGCCGCGGACGCGGTATTGGTAGCTGGTGAGTTCGCGCAGTCCCATCGGGCCGCGGGCGTGGAGTTTATCGGTGGAGATGCCGATTTCCGCGCCGAAACCGAATTCTCCGCCGTCGGCGAAGCGGTTGGAGACGTTGTGGAAGACGCAGGCGGAGTCCACAGTGGTCAGGAAACGTTCGGCGGTGGTCTCGTTCTCGGTGACAATGACGTCGGTGTGATGGGAACCGTATTGATTGATGTGGGACACGGCTTCCTCCAGCGAGCCGACGAGTTTGATCGAGAGGATCAGGTCGAGATACTCGGTGCTCCAGTCCTCCTCGGTGGTGGCGGCGATATCGGTTAGGATAGTGCGGGTTTCATCGCAGCCACGGAGTTCCACTCCTTTTTCTCGCAGGGCGGCGGCGGCCTTTGGCAGGAAATCTGCGGCCACGTCGCGATGGACGAGCAGTGTTTCCAGCGCGTTGCAGACGCCGCATTTCTGGGTCTTGGCATCGACGGTTAGATCAGCCGCCATGTCCAGGTCCGCGTCCTGGTCCACAAAGAGGTGGCAGATGCCGTCGTAGTGTTTGATGACGGGCATGCGGGCGAGCGAGACCACGGTTTCGATGAGGCCCTTGCCGCCGCGTGGGATGATGAGGTCCAGCCACTTGTCCATTTGTGCCAAGGCTGCGACGCTTTCGCGGTCGGTGAACGGGATGAGTTGGATGGCATGTTCGGGAGCGCCTGCGGCGGCGAGCGCGGCGGCGATGGCGCGGTTCGAGTGGATGGCTTCGCTGCCGCCACGCAGGATGGTGGCATTGCCGGTTTTGAAACACAGCACGGCGGCGTCTGCGGTGACGTTCGGGCGGCTTTCGTAAATGATGCCGATGGTGCCGATGGGGACGCGCACTTGTTCGATGCGGATTCCGTTAGGACGTTCCCAGGTCTCGATCACCTGTCCGACCGGGTCCGGCAGGGTGGCGACTTGGTCGATGCCGGCGGCCATGGCTTCGATACGTTTTTCATCGAGGCGGAGGCGGTCGAGCATGGCGGAGGAGAGTCCTTTTTCCACGCCGCCGGCGATATCGACGGCGTTTGCTGCCAACAACAACGGGGCCTGCGCACGGATGACGGTAGCCATCGAGCGGAGGATCGCGTTCTTTTCATCGGACGTGAGTTGGGCGAGTTTGTAGGCGGCGGTGCGCGCCTGACGGCCCATTTGATGAATGGTTTCCTGAATGTTGGACATGGTGATGGAGATGGCAATAGGAAGGCAGGAGGCCGGGGTCAATCCCGATCCTTCCAGACCCTTCCGTCGCCATCGAAAGATAGGTAGTCAAAACTGGAGAAAGTGGTATGTTGTGAACTGCAAGAGAGGTCATAATATCTGTGGTTTTTCTGTGGGGATTGGCGCATGATCGCGGTGCAGTGACACACCCGCCCGTCATCTGGCTGCTTTGCGACGGCAAGCCCGGCCATGAAAACCAATCGCTCGGACTGGCCGAGGCGATCGAGCGGCGCGTGCCGTGTGAGATCCATCGGATCGATTTGTCGGGGGAGTCGGGGGTGGTGGGCAGGCACTTTTTGGCGCTGCGAGCCAGCCGGGATCTGCCAAGGCCGGATCTGATTTTGGGTGCCGGGCATTCCACACACGCGTCGTTGTGGTGGCTGGCGCGGAAAACCGGGGCGAACAGCGTGGTTCTCATGCGTCCCAGTCTGCCGCTCGGGTGTTTTGATCTGTGCATCGCCCCTGCCCATGATTTTCCGGAGGGTTTTGAGCGGCCGGGTCTGGTGCTCACCTGTGGTGCGCTCAACCGGGTGAAGGCCGTCGTCGGGGAAAAATCCGGCAAGTTGATTCTCATCGGTGGTCCATCTAAAACCCACGGATGGGACGGGGACGCATTGTTAGAAATACTGGCGTTGGCGACGGACCGAGGCGGATGGGAACTCACCGACTCCCGCCGCACACCGGGCGGCTTTCTCGATCAGGTGCGCGCGCGGCTGCCGGGTGTCACGGTATTTTCCCACGAGGAAACCTCGCCGGACTGGGTGCCGGGAAAACTTGCACAAGCGAAAGAGGTTTGGGTCACGGAAGATTCGGTTTCGATGATCTACGAAGCGCTCACCAGCGGAGCACGGGTAGGATTGCTGCCCTTACCGCGATTGAAATCCGGGGCTCGCGTCTTGAATGGGATCGATCGTCTGTTAGCGGAAAAATTTCTCACCCCCTTCGTCGAGTGGCGGGAATGCCAGCGGATTTCCAGTCCGCCTGAAATCCTGCGCGAGGCGGACCGCTGCGCGGAAATCGTGCTTGCGCGCCTCACCCCTGTGGATCAACACCAGCCATGAACCATTCCGAATGCCTATCCGCGCAACGGATTGTCGTGCTAGGCGATACCCGTGACCTGTACCACCACGGGTGCGAGGCGGTGCTTGCACAACTACTTGGTGGTCTCGCCGGTGCCGGGATCCCTGCGGACCTGGTGATCGCCGGAATGGATTGGAAATCTCATGCGGACGCTTGTCTTGGCGCGGATCTGGTCGTCATCAATGGTGAAGGGTCGTTGCACGATAACTCACCGGCTGTGCTAAACGTGTTAGAAATCGCATCGCGCCGTAGGGAGCTCGGCCGCCGGACCGCGTTGGTGAACAGCTCGTGGTTTGCCAATGATCCGGCATCCACGCGCGGGCTTGCTGCGTTTGATCTGGTGGCGATGCGTGATCCCCGCAGCCGGCAGGAAGTTGCAGCCGCAGGCATTGCGACCTTGGAAGCGCCCGATCTGGCGGTCCGCGAAGGTATGGCGCGTCGACCCCGTGAGCCCTGGCATGAAGGCGCGGGGCTGGTGATGGTGAGTGATTCCACGCGTGCCGAAAAGACACGCGTCTTGCGCGAACTTGCGCGCAAACGCGGATGGACCTACCTGCCGGTCTTGTATCCGCCGGTCGTGCCGCGACCGGGTGCCAAGTCCCGCAAGATCTGGAAAAAATGCCGGATGGCCCGGATGATGGGGCCGTTGGCGGGCTGGTTGATGTCACCGCGGTATTACGCGCATCTGATCGGCGCGCCCGATTTGGAATCGTATTGCCGGAAACTTGTTGAATCCGGCGGGGTGGTGACCGGTCGTTTTCACACCGCCTGTTTGTGTGTGGCCTTGGGTGTGCCGGTGGTGGTGGTTTCCTCCAACACTCCGAAAATCGAGGCATTGCTCACGGATGCCGGGTTGGATCTAACAAAACGCGCGACCACGATGGATGGCTTGCAGGGCATGACCGGTGTGCCAGCCTACAGTCCGCAGGAATTGGAGTTACTCCGTCAGTTCCGCGCCACGGCGGAAGTCCGGTTTGAAGAATTGTTCGCCGCCATTCGCCGATTGTTGCCGTAGGCGAGGACGGGCGAATGCTGGTCGAGTCCCCGTTGGATTTGGCGAAGCCCTGCGGGAAATATCTGTCGGGGAAATATCTTGGCAATCAAGGTTGACCCGTTAAGCTGTCTGAGAATTCATTAGAGATTATCATGAACATAATTCGAGCAGTTAAGACATATTTGCGCAGCAAGTTTGGTGGATCCGACAAATCCCGCTGGTCGAGTGATGACAGTTTGAATCCAAATTGGGACGAGCGAACAATCATGCTTGGCCGGTATATTCGACCGGGTGACCGGGTCATCGAGTTTGGTGCTGGCAAGATGGCCTTGCGCAATGTATTGCCCGAAGGCTGCACTTATTTGGCGACTGATATCGTGTCTCGTGAACCTGGCATGCTGGCCGTAGACCTCAACCAATTGCCACTGCCCGATCTTGGGAAGCATGACATTGCCGTTTTCAGCGGCGTTTTCGAATACCTGACCGATGTGTCTGCGGTTTTGTCGGTGGTTGGCCCGATGGTCAATCGTATTGCGGCTTCGTACATGGTGTTTGAGAACAAGCCGGATGTTGTTCGTCGGCGCGCCAACGGATGTGTGAACGATTACACGGAAGCCGGGTTTATCGAGCTGTTCGGCCCGTTAGGTTTTTCTCTTACGGATAAGGCTCAATGGAAACAGCAGGTATTGTTTTACTTTGAGAAAAAAGGATCATGATGCGGGATGATGGAGCTCCCGCTCTGGAAAGCCAAATTCCTTCCGGATAAACGCGAATCTATCGTTCGAGTGCGATCCACCTGTCGAGCAAGCACAGGATGTTTATTCCCTGGCTTTGGCGACTTCCTCGGCGATGATGCGGAGTCCGTCGCGGACGGTCCGTTCGTCCATGGCATACGAGACGCGGATGCATTCGTTGCGGTGCGGCCAGTCCGGGTCGTCGAGCCCGAAGAAAAAGTATTCTCCGGGGATGACCAGCACGTCGCGTTGTTTGAGGCGTTGGTAAAGTTCCTTGCTGGTGATCGGCAGGCCGGGGAACCACAACCAGAGGAAAAGCGCACCCTCGCTGCGGTGCATGAACCAGTCCGCCCCGTCGCCAAACGCCTCATGCGCGGCTTGCCGGGCGAGCTTGCATTTTTCCTGATAGAAAGGCATCACCACCTCGCGGCTGAGGCGGAGGAGTTCGCCGGATTCCACGAGGGGCAACAACATCTGCTGGCCGGTGCTCGGATTCGAGAGGCCGACAATGGCGCTCATCGATCCGAGGGCGCGGATGATGTCCGGCGGGCCGATCACGATGCCGGTGCGCGTGCCGGGCAGGCCGATTTTCGAAAGGCTGTAGGTCAGGATCACATGCGGCTCCCAGAATGGTTTGGCATCGGTGAAGATGATGCCGGGGAACGGCGCACCGTAGGCATTGTCCAGAATCAACGGAATGTTGTGGGCTTTGGCGAGCGCCGAGAGCCGGGCGACTTCCTCGTCGGTGAGCACGTTGCCGGTCGGGTTGGTCGGGCGGGATGCGCAGATCGCGGCGATATCCGGGGTGATTTCAAGGTGATCGAAATCCACTCGGTATTTGAATGCGTGCAGACCGGATTTTTCGATCATCGGGGGCACCGCGCGGAATAAATCACCATCCACACCCTGATTGGCGTAGCCGATGTATTCCGGGACCAGCGGCAGCAGGATTTTTCTCCGGCTGCCGTTCTCCATCCGTCCGGCGAGCAGGTTGAACAGGAAAAAAAATGCCGTTTGTGCGCCTGGTGTGATGGCGATGTTTTCCGGGCCGATGTCCCAGCCGAAGGTTTCGCGGAAAAGCTTGGCTAGCGCCGCCATGAAGCGAGGGTTCCCCTTCGGCGGATCGTAGGTGGTCATGGCGCGGTCGAGGCCGCCGGTTTCTTCGATCAATTCTTCGAGCCGCCGCCGCCAGACCAGGTTCATTTCGGGAATCCTTGCCGGTTGGCCGCCGCCGAGCATTTTCAGGTCTGGCCCGCCGCTGGCCAGGGCGTGCCCCAAATCATCCATCAGCTCCTCGATTCCGCTGCCGCACCCCAGATGATTTCCAAATTCTGAAATTTTATATGACATATCCGCGCGGGCTGTTCTACATTCCCCGCCCACGACCACAACCCCCATATACTACCATGTCCATCAAAATAGGAGACCAAGCCCCTGATTTCACTCTCGTCACCAAGACCGCCGAGGGCCCGCAACTCGTCAAACTGAGCGACCTTGTTGGAAAATCCAACATCGTGTTGTTGTTTGTGCCGATGGCCTTCACCGGAGTCTGCACCACCGAGTTCTGCGAAATTTCCGCTGGCATTTCGGAATACGAGACCCTCGACGCCAAGGTGCTCGGCATTTCAGGCGACAATCCATTCGCCCAAGCCGCCTGGGCGGAAAAGGAAGGCATCACGATCCCGCTTCTCAGCGATTATGAGCACGCCGTGGCCAAGTCTTACGGCGTTGCATACGAGCAATTCCTGCCCGCCGCGAACCTGATCATGGGTGGCGTGGCCAAGCGCTCCGCCTTCGTCATCGATAAGGCCGGTGTTGTGCAATATGCTGAAGTTCAAGAACATCCGAAGGATCTCCCCAACTTCGATGCCGTCAAATCCGCTCTTCGCGCGCTCTGAGTCGCACCCACCCATCCATCATAATCCGCCCCGGCATGACGTCGTGGGCGGATTTTTTTGTGCAATCCGACTGTAATCCGCAAGTAGGCTGAATATCAGCATCCCCAGATCAAATTTCGGATAAATTTTTATTGGATGCGATCCAGCCTTGCCAAGCTACGGAAAGGCCGTAGCTTCCGCGGCGAGCAGGGCTTCCACGCTCCAATGTCCATTTTGGTCGATTTTTTCAAAATCCACGCCTTTTTTATAGGGGGTTGAATCGACCGTGGCCCAGGGAAAGCGGATCCTTCTGTCTCACGGGCGGCGGCGCAAGCCGGCGTGATCCCCGACACATTGGAGTTTCTTCCCGCAAGCCGTTGCGGAGCTTCATCCCGGCACCAAAAAGCCGGTCGGTCGGACTCATGTCGGTCAGCACGAGGTCCTTCCAGCACCGCCGGGCTCCTACGAGTCCGCTGCGCCGGGCCGCCTGAAACCATGACCCCACTGACAACATGTCAAACGCAACACAACATTCCCGCAATTCGGGAGACAGCCGGCGCCGCCGTTCACGCGGCGGTAACAACAACCGTAACAATCAACAGGACAACCGTCGCGGCGGTGACCGCGGTGAGCGCGGCGATCGCGACAACCGCGGAAACCGGAATTCCGATTCCGGCAGATCCGAGGAGTTCCGTCCTCAAGCCCCCCGCCCGCCCCGTGGCAGACCTCCGGTCAAACTGAGTTGGTGGCAGAAGCTGCTGAAGGCCATCGGCCTTTACAAGGCTCCCGCCGCCCCGATCCGTCCGGAACGCAAGCCGCAGCAGCAAGGCGAGCCTCGTCCCGCGAAGTCCAATATCCGCAATGCCCGCACCAATGAAGGTGCCGAAGGCGGACAAGGAGCAACATCCGCCGAACGCCCGCCGAAACGCGAAGGCCGTGGCGAGCGCAATCGTGGTGGTGAAACCCGCAACCGTGGTGGTGACGGCTCGACCGTAGAATCCCCGCGCGTTTATGTCGGCAACCTGTCCTACGACGTCAGCGAGCAAGACCTCCAGGAACTCTTCAAGGGAGTCGGTCCGGTGCGCAACGTCGAGATTGTTTACAACCGCACCACCCACCGCTCCAAGGGCTACGGATTTGTGGAAATGCTTCACAAGGATGAGGCCGTCCGTGCCGTGGAAGTGCTCCACGACCAGCATTTCATGGGCCGGCCATTGACCGTCTCCGGTGCCAAGTCGAAAGGACAGGACGAGCGCGAGGAGCGTGAAGAACGCCCCGAACGCGAAGTCCGGCCGGTTGTGGTCGCGCCGATCCCAGTCTCTGTATCTGTCGTCGCGGAGGAAGTCGCCCCCGTCGCCGCTGCGGAGCCCGTCGCGGAAGCGGCTGAGCCGACCATCCAGACGATCGTCGAAACCGTGAACGTCGAAGCACCGGTGACTCCGGAAGTCGCGGTCATTGAAACTCCGGTCGCGGAAGTTCCCACCGTAGTCGAAGCAAGCGAAGCCCAAACAGAGACCAAGAGCGAAGTCATCTGATCTCTCCGGTTACCTAAACATTCAAACACCCCCGCCCGGATCCTCTGCGGCGGGGGTGTTCTTTTTTCGCCAAGGTATTCGAGGCGCATTCGCAACAGAACCCCGTCACCATCATCGGGCAATTTAGTGGGAGTGATGATGGATGACTCGATATGCCCGTCTTTGGTCTTGAATCCACCGGGGCAAGCAACTTGTCCAATCGCTTCCTCAGCTTCTGCCGCTCTTTGGCCGTGGAATCGTCCTCGGGCTGCGGCGCGACTGGATGGAGGTTAACAAAGAGGAAGTGCTGGTGCTCACCGATTCCTTAGGACGGGTGAGGTCACGTCCGCTAACAGATATTGTGTTTTTATCCGTTGGCATTTCCACCAACTCAAGCCGGGCGCATGAAGGCTTGATTCACCGGGATTCATCGCCACCATCCAATGTCAGCCAACGGCCCTACCAAATTATGAAAATTCGTATTACTCATCTCGTCTGTGTCATGATCTGCTGGTGCCCGAACGCCCATGCGGAGAACTACGATGCCCGTATCGGGAATTCCGAAATACTAACACCCAAGGCTGCCGTGGCTCCGCGCATCAACGGAGCTGTCATTTACGGGGCGCGGCCGGGAAAGCAGTTCGTTTACCGCATTCCCACGCAAGGCGAACGGCCGATCCAGTTCGAGGTGGGTGACCTGCCCGCCGGTCTGACGCTGGATGCCGCCAAGGGCATCATCACCGGCGTGACTCCTGTGAAGAAAGGGGAATACGCGATGACCGTGACGGCCAAAAACAGCCACGGAGAAGCCCGTCGACCGTTCAAGCTGGTGGTGGGTGACAAACTGGCGCTGACACCGCCCTGTGGTTGGAATTCCTGGGGAGGATACATGATGATGGTTTCCGATCAGGTGTTGCGCAAGACCGCCGACCTGCTGGTGAACAAGGGGCTGGCGGATGTCGGTTTCCAATATGTTTCGTTAGACGACTGCTGGATGCGGATCAGTCCGGAGAAATACGCCGCCCGTGACGCGGCCAGTAAGAAAAAGCATGAGGGGTTCGACTACAGTGGAATGATTGGTGAGGAGCGCGACGCGCGGGGAAACATTCTGCCTAACCGGAAATTTCCCGACATGAAGGCGATGACCGATTATATCCACAGCTACGGACTGAAGACCGGCATCTACAATTCACCCGGGGTTTGCACCTGTCAGAGCTTTGCGGGTTCGTTCGGCCATGAAGCGCAGGATGCGGAGCAATACGCGCGTTGGGGCTTTGATCTGCTCAAATACGACCAGTGCAGCGGAGGCAAGTTGTTGAGCGAATTGAAGAAGTCAAAACCGGGCTTCAAAACGTCGGATTTTTGGAAACCGATGGCGGATGCTCTGCAAGCCCAGGACCGCGACATTTTGTTCAATTTATGTCAATACGGTCAGGACAATCCTTGGACGTGGGCGCCCGATTTGGGCATCCAAAGCTGGCGGACCGGTGGCGATCTGAACCACGGAGTGGGCACCTATTTCAAGCAAGCTCTGCGCCTGGCCACCGAGTTGCGGGATTACAGCAAACCCGGGCAATGGAATGATCCAGATTTCATGTACATCCACAAGATCCGCGATCACAAGCACATGGTCGCGCCGACGGTTGAGATTCCGCTCAACACCAACCAGCGCTACCAATACGTCACCCTGTGGTCGATGATCTGCGCGCCGTTCATTTTTTCCTGCGACATGGATGCGATCGATGAATTCACGATCCGCCTGCTTGCGAATGCGGATGTGGTCGGCATCAATCAGGACGAGTTGGGTCAGGTCGCCAAGGTCGTGCGTCAGACGGATGGCGAGGTGGTCATGGTCAAGTCGTTGGCCGACGGTTCGCGTGCGGTGGCTCTTTTTAACCTGAATGCCGACAACGATGTCGACATCAAGCTCGACGCAGACTGGCTGGGCGCGGAGGCACCGGGCGTGGTGTTCGATGCGTGGCGGCAACGCGCCGTCACGCATCTGAAGAGCGGCGACACGGTACGCCTCAGCCCTAACGGAATCGCGTTGTTCATCGTCAAGAAGTGACCCATTGATGACCCGATCCCCCCAAATAGCGTGACGCCGTGACGCAAAGTCAGGTTTGAAGGACTGTGTTAACGCACCGGGACGCCACGCCGTCAGAACGCCAATCGGTTGACCACGTTACTCGATACGGATGTCTTCGCCCTCTGAAAGCCATGCTTCGAGCATGGAGAAGGAATTGCGTAAATCGCGGACGTTGACTGATTTCATAACGTGAACAAAATATGTCCACATTCTTGCTTGGTCAACTGACTGCTCGCCGATGGCATCACACCAGCTCAGCCATGAATTATTGAATTCGGATAAGTTCTGGATTTTCGTTAGAATCTTTGATTTTCCGTATGGCATCGCGGACGGTGGCAGCCTTTTCCGCACTCAAATTCCTTGCCTCGCCTTTGTCGAATTCTGCTGCAATTTTTTCGAGTTCGGGAATCATGGGTTTCGCGCGGGCACCGTATTTGCAGAGGACCTTCATCAACTTAGAAGTCCGCTTATGATTACCCCATGGGTTTTGAGTGCGGGTGTAATTCACGCAAGCCTGTATCCCCTCTTCAATATGATGTGTCGCCATCAAATCAAGTCCCTCTAAGCGGACTCCGTCGGCAAACATTTCACCGCTGGGTGACGGCACGACCACCGCCTGGAGGATGGCAGGCAGTAAGGGTTTGATCTCCTCGATTGATAGATTTCGATAGACCGAGCCGAAGCAACTCCGGGCAGCGCCATCTTCGTTTTTGAGTCCGGCACGCACCGCTTTGTAAAGCAACTCGCGATCCACGCCTTCGAGAGAATTCCCCAGCAATCCATTACGGGCAGCGAACAGCGCGGACGTTAAATACCGTTGCTGCATGCCGCGCGGATCGTTCTTTACATCGACTGTAGTCAGCAGTTCGAGCATTTCGGGCACGGCCACCATGGCGGGCTTGCCGATCGCCGCCAGCGCGCCGGCGGCTTTGATGCGCAACCAGAGGTCGTCATGGTGAAGGGAGTTACGAAGTGCCGGCACGGCGGGGGCGGCGGAGTCCTTGAGCAGCGCAAGGGCCGCGCAGGCACCGTAGCGGGATTCGATTCGATTCGATTCGAGGAGCTCCAGCAAAGCCGGCATCGGCACATCCTTGCGGCTGCCCAGTGCCATAGCAGCACGCTCGCGGACGATTGGTGACCAGCTTTCGAGGCGCTTGAGCAACTCATCGACACTGAGCGCGTCATAAGCGTTGTTGCCATTCTTGTAGTCCCACCCGCGTCCGTCGAGGATCAGCGCTTTGGCAGTCGCTGCGTCAACTTGCGGCGCGATGGACGCACGTTTGCCGGTTAGGTAGATTTTTTTCAGCGGCATTGCATAAGCTAACAGGTAACCGCCGGTCGCATCCCATCCATTATATTTGTCACCATCCATTTTGGGTGCCCCTTGGTGACGGAAGCTGCCGTCCCAGCGGCGGGCCAGATCGAAATACCAGGCGCCGAATTCGTTCATCCACGCGCCGGTGGCCTGGGGGCCTGAGCGGGCGACGCCGGGCATTGACCACAGGATGTTGAAGAAGTTGCCAGTGTGACCGCCGTCACGTTCTGCGCTGTGAGCAGCGACGCCCATCCGTGAGAAGAACTCCGCGCCGTTGGCTTCTCCTAATTGGTCAAAAAGGACGGCCGCCATCCCGCACTTCCCGTTGTCATCATGGTTTTGAATCCACGGAGCGTGGTCGCCATAAGGGACAGCCCCCTTGCCGATGTAGAAGCGCAACAGGCGGGCACTGCGTTCGATTGCCTGATCGAGATTTGGATCTGAGATGCCCGCCTTGCGCGCCAGCACCAGCGAGATCGTCAACGGCACGCCCGGGGAATTCATCATGCCATAGCCTCCAAGACGTCCGTCAGGATTGGCAAACCCGTGGCCCCACGAACCGACGGCGCTCTGGCCGTTGGCGGCTTCGAGTGCCATGCGCCGCAAGCCCGGCATGATCGAGTCGTCACCCGTCGCCATGTGATACTCAGAGAGTAGCATGATGACGTAACCGTAATACCAGGGTTGCTTGGAAGTGGCCGAATAACCAGCGGCCCAAGTGGCTTCATTTTTGACCAGTGGAAGGTATTTGGGATTGCCGCTGGCGAGCAAAGCGAGGGCGTTTATGGAGCGGGTGATTGGCTCTAACCGATAGGATGGCTCGGCCATGCGTTTGGCAAGCGCCTCGCAACCTAATTCGAGAATGCGTTTCGATTTCGGGCAATCATAAGGCGCGGTGGCGCTGTAGCTGCCGAGCACCGGTAGTTTGACCCCAATCTCTTCGGATTTTCCGGCACGCCAACGGGTCAGGGAGAGTTTCCCTCCACCGGTTTCCGATTCGGCGATGGTGAGTGCCTTGCCCATCTCGGTACGCGGGTCATAGGAAAACGGTTTACCGCCGACGCCGAGGATCACGTCGCCGACCGTGAGGATTCCGTCGGCGGGTGATCCTTTGTCCACCTTGGTGATGGAAATCTGGCGGGCACTGGTGGTAACCAAGTTTTCGCTAAACATCCAACCGCGGGTTCCGGTGGCACCGAGATTGATGTCATAAGTGGCACCTTGGGGAATTTTGTCACCTTTGGTGAAATCGGGATTTGCCATCCTGATTTTCGGTTCACCGGCCGTGGCGAAGGTGACCAGACATGCGGTGAGTGCCGGGATGAGCAACGGCAAGATACGACGTGGGATAGATTTCATTTTTGTGATTTGGCAGTGACCGTGACCGGGAAATCGAGCATCACGGGGCCGATGAGTCCGGACGGCAGTAGCGGGCTTTGTGGGTGGAGTTTTGACTTCAGATTGGTGTGAGTAAAGGTCCTATTTGAATCCGGTTGCAAATCGCCGACGATGCGGTTGTTCCAGAGGTTGGTGACGGCGATCTCAAGCCGGATCGATTTGTCGGAGCCATCGACCGACTTGTTAGCCTGATCTGGCACGGCAAGCACCGCGACGACCTGGTGGTGTTCCGAAGTTTTTTCAGGCAGTGGCAGGATGCCGCCACGCATCCCTTTGGCCTTCATTTCCAGCTCGCGGGTGATTTGATTGTGATCGACGTATCCGTTAAGCCATGACCAAAAGGACGATGGCCGGGCCTCCGAAAGCTCTGCGTTTGCCACTCCACACGCCAGAAGACCAAGGGAAATAGCTGATAGTTTCCAGAAATAGGTCATGCGTTTTCGAATGGGTGTTTTCTTGGTGTTTTTAGTGAGCGTCTTGGAGGTTTAATGACTGGGAACCGTCATGTCTTGGAGCCTGTCTGAAAAACACGCAACGGCAGGGACCGACCTCCGGGCGGTCCGAGTGAAGGGAAAGCGGGAGACCTGCCAAGAACGGATTTTCAAGCATTTCATGCGCGGATTCATTCTCTTTTCATTTACCGGACCGCCCGATCGACGCCGATGTCCCTGCCATTTTCAAGACAGGCTCTTATACTGCGGGTTACCGGAGTTTGTTTCCCGCATTGCGGTATTCGCGCGGCGAACAATGGACGTGCTGGCGGAAAACACTGGAAAAATAGGCGCTGGAGGTAAACCCGCACTGCAGTGCGATGTCTGTGATGGATTCTTTGGGATCGGCTAACAGAAGCTTGGCTTTTTCCACCCTCTGTTGTTGCAAATATCCCATCGGCGACAGATTGGTGAGCTTGCGGCAATGGTGGGCGAAACGGGTGCGTGCGAGACCGGATTTTTCCGCCATCAATTCCAGCGTCCATGGTTCGTGCAGCTCGTTTTTCAGGCGATCAAGAAACATCGACACACTTCGCTCGCCGAGCATCAATGAGGTTTTTCTCCGGGGATTTTGCGCGCGCAGCAGTTCTAACAAGCAAACGAACACCTCGTTGGCCAGCAAGGTCAATCGCGATGCCGGCAACGCGCCTGCGTGGGACGACTCGATCAATTGACCGATGTCGGCGAAACAGCGGCCGATTTCGGGATTGCCCGGCCAGACTGGTTGTTCGTTTTCCCGCAGCAACGCGGTGAGATCCTTGATGTCCGCTGGTGCCAGCACCAGCCACGGCGGCCATTTCCAAGTCTGATGGGGTTGGCGCACCCCCACGTCGAGAATCAGCCAGTAGAGACGGCTTGCGGCGACGTTCGGGTTGCCCACACTGTGCGGTTGCCATGGGCGTGTGATTGTTAGATTGCCGGGAAACAAGGGGTGGGAGCGCCCGTCAACGACAAAGCCGAGACTTCCATTGTCCAAATAGGTGATTTCGATGCCTTCGTTGCGGTGCTCGCCCAGTTCCCACGTCTGGTCGCGCGCCGCATCCCAGAAACCGATGGTGCAGACTTGCGGTAAAACCCCATCGGGCATCGGGCGTCCCGGATAGGTCCCACGCACAAGGGCCTCCAATCGCAAATCACCTGCCGCCACAGCCGTTACCAATGGGTCGCATGTGTCGGCACGATGCCTCTGGTCGGAACCATGGAATATGACGGAGCGCTTGCTGATGTTTCAATATTTACCACTGGCGGCAAGCGGATGACAAACGATTTTTTGCAGCCCATATTGTGCACCGCACAAGGCGCTGGCCAAGTGGCTGGTTTGATTTCTAGCAGTTTGCAAATCATCAGGACACTATCCTCAATCCTGAATATTCACTTTCCACGCCTGTGAAAGATTGGATTCCCGGCGGACGTTTATAGTCTGAAATCCAACAATAAAAGAATCCCCAGCATAAAAACGCACTTCGTCATCACCACCGCACTTCTGGCTTTCGTCCAGACAGCATGGTCATTTCCCGATGACCTGGCCTGCACGCCCCAGCCCGTTTACCAACATCGTCCCGACGGCAAGCCGGGCCGCGAAATCACGGTCAAATTCATGGGAGAAAAACTTGGCGGAACGGCGACACTGGAAGTGGCTACAAAGGAAAAAAATGAGATCATCGAGATTGCTCCTGACGCGGCCACCTGCAGCGTGCTGTTGCCGGAAGGCATCGCCGTGAAAGAGGAGGCGCAGGTCACCCTGACCCTGCGCCAAGGCGACAAGTCGCTGAAAAAAGAGCTCAAGGTGCCAGCGATGCGCCATTGGACCGTGTACCTTTATTCCCACGCCCATGTGGACATCGGCTACACCAACACGCAAAAGAATGTAGAGATCCTGCACAAGACCAACATCCTCGAAGGCATCAAGCTCGGCCAAGAAACCAAGGATTATCCCAATGGCGCGAAGTCACGCTGGAACCCCGAGGTCACCTGGCCGCTGGAGCGGCTCTGGATGAATTCGCCCGAACAGCGCGAAAGCGTCCTCACGGCCATCCGCAACGGCACGGTTTGCGTTGACGCCAGTTACCTGAACCTCAATACCAGCGTCTGTTCCGACGAGGAACTGTTCCACATTTTCCGCTTCAGCCGCGAGATGCAGAAGCTTACCGGCAAGCCGATGGACACGTTCCAGCAGATGGACATCCCCGGCATGACGTGGGGGCTGATACCGGTCATGGCACAGGAAGGCGTGCGCTACATCATGTCCTGGCCTAACAGCGACCGCGCCGGTCACGCACATGGCAACGGCATCAACGGCAAGCCGTTCTGGTGGGTAGGCCCAGACGGAAAATCCAAGGTGCTCTTCCTACAGCCCGGCAGCTATGCCAATAGCGGCAGCATGGGCAAGGGCGGCGCGCTCGGTCGGCCGTGGTTTGGCCAACGCGACCTCAGCAAGGTTCCCGCACGCATTCAAACCGGCAAGGCCAACGTTAACTTCACCGACAAGGTGACGAAGCAGGAAAATAAAGATTACCCCTACGACTTCATCGTACTCTCCTGGACTCTGTGGGATAACTGCCCGATCGACGCCGATGTCCCTGCTGCTGTCAAAACGTGGAACGAGCAGCACGCCTATCCGAAAATCATCATCGCCGGCGGCCATGAAATCATGTCCATGATCGAGAAAAACTACGGCGACAATCTCCCGGTAGTCAGGGGTGACTATACCGAATACTGGACCGACGGCCTCGGAACCGCAGCGCGTCTTACGGCCATCAACCGCAACGCCAAGGAAAAGCTGACCCAGGCGGAAACACTCTGGACCATGCTCAGCCCTAACAAGCCTGCACCGCGTGACGAATTCAACGAGGCGTGGCGCTACATCGCTCTTGGCTCCGAACATACTTGGTGCGCGGAGAACCCCACCGAACCCTTCTTCTTTGACGCCATCTGGAAGGTCAAACAGGATTACTTCCGTGAGGCCGACGACCGCTCCCAAACCCTGTTCGAAGAATCGCTGGCACCCGCCACCAGCAAATCCAATGGCTCGATCGGGCCGGTCGACGGCCCCGCCAACGGCGGCATCGCCGTCTTCAACACTCATTCCTGGAAGCACGGTGGTTCCGTGACGATCCCGCCTGCGGAAAGCCGCAAAGGCGACCGCGTCACCGACGAAACCGGCAAGGATGTCCCCGCCCAGCGCCTCTCTAACGGCGATCTGGTTTTCCTCGCCGCCGCCGTGCCCGCTTTCGGTTCCCGCCACTACCGTGTGGTCGCCGGCAAATGTCCGCTCACCGACGGTTGCAAGCTGACCGGCACGACCCTGGAGAACGGCCTGCTCCGCGTGACTCTCGACCCCGCCACCGGCAACATCACGGAACTGGTCAACCTCGCCAGCAACAAGAACTTTGCCGACGTGAAGGTCAACGGCGGCCTCAACGCCTTCCGCTGGCTCCCGGCCAACAAGATGGAACCGAAGTCCGATACGGATATTGCCATTGCCATCGTGGAAAACGGACCGCTGGTCGTGGAGCTGCGCGTCACCTCCAAGGCCACCGGTTGCCGTGCCGTCAGCCGCAGCGTGCGCCTGATCGCCGGCCAACCGTGGGTCGAAACCAGTAATGTCGTGGACAAGCTCCCGCTTGTCGCGAAGGACGGCATCCACTTTGGCTTCGGCTTCGACATCCCGAACAGCACGACCCGCGTGGACATCCCCTGGGGCGTGATGGAAATAGAAAAAGACCAATGGCCGCAGGCGAACCGCAACTGGATCACCATGCAGCGCTGGCTCGACGTTTCCAACGACAAGGAAGGCGTCACCTGGTGCTCGCTCGACACCCCGCTTTTTGAATACGGCGACATGACCGCCAACGTCGCCACCGGCGGGGGTGGGCGCGGCTCCTGGCTCACCAAGCTTGCCCCAAGCTCCACCATCTATTCCTGGGCGATGAACAACCACTGGCACACTAACTTCCCGTTGACACAGGACGGCCCGGTCACCTTCCGCTACCGCATCCTGCCACACGGCGCGTATGATATCGTCGCCGCCAACCGCTTCGGACTTGAGCAGGCCCAGCCGCTGGCGCATGTCGCCACCAACGGCAACCCCAACCTGAAGCCGCAAGTCGCCGTGGACAACGACAAGGTCGTCGTCACCATCCTCAAGCCCGCCGCCGATGGGAAAGCGACCATCGTCCGCCTCCGTTCCCTTTCCGACAAACCGGAAACCGTGAAGTTATCCTTCCCCGCCGGCACACCGAAATCCGTCCGTGTTTGCCCACTCGAGGAAAATCCCGGCGAAGCGGTCGGCGAGAATCTAACCATGCTTCCCTTCGGCCTCATCACACTCAGCGTCGAATTCAACGTCCCGTAACAAGAAACATCAAAAAAGACTCCAAATCATGATCAGGAAACAAAAATCATTCGGTGTATTTGTCACCATTCTGGGGGCACTGCTCCTTTCGCCTACAGCCTTGCGTGCCCAGGAAGCTACAGCCACGGAAACCCCGGTAGTAAAACTTGCCATCGAGCTCGGGGCGCCATTCCGCGATGACGCTGTTTTGCAGCGCGAGATGAAGCTGCCGGTTTGGGGTTGGAGCAAGCCGGAGACGAAGGTCACGGTGGAGTTTTCCGGTCAGAAGAAATCCGCGACCGCCGGCAAGGACGGAAAGTGGATGTTAGATCTGGATCCGCTCAAGGCCAGTTTCGAGCCGGCCACCATGACCCTCACCGAGAGCAGCGGCAAGTCGGTGACTTTGAAAAACATCCTCGTCGGTGAAGTGTGGTTTGCGTCCGGTCAGTCGAACATGCAGTGGCCCGCTTCCAAATGCGACGTGGGTCTGTTGCAAAAACAGATTGCCTCCCGCATGATGACCCGCAAATCCAAAGAGGGCTCATCCCCACGTCCGCGGCGGTTCAATGTGTCGACATCCAATTCCTTGGACAGTCGTTTTGCGTCGGTATGGGAGGATGCGGATGGTTTTGCGGCGGCGTTGGGCCAGCGCATCGCAGCCAAGACCGGCCAACCGGTCGGCATCGTGTTGATGCAGAGCGCAAGCGGCAAGGACTCGAAGGATGCGGAGTTGAAACACTGGATCGCCGGAGAGGGACTCAACCGCGCGCCGAGCTTGATGGCGGATTTTGAACAACTGGAGAGCGTCCGTCCAGGCACCAAGCAGTATGAAGCCGAGGTCGGCCGGTATTTGAATGCATGGAAAAAGTACTGGGGCGAATACATCCCGGCATTGATGACCACAAAAACGGTGCCTGACGGTCTAGGCTGGGGCACCTACCCGAAACTGGGAGCGGCGGTCACCGAATCGGCGCAGGTATACAACGTGATGGTGAGTCCTTTTACGCCGTCAAGTTTCAAGGGTATTATTTTCCTGGCCGGCAAGAGCATGGTGGAGGCGGACCAAGGAGCGCTCTTTGGCGAGCAGATGGCAGCCTTGGCCAACAGCTGGAAGGCCAAGTTCGCCTGCGAAGACCCACAATTCTTTTACACGATACCCAGTTCAAAACTGGCCCCGAAGATCACCCAACCGAAAGCGATCGAAGGACGGAATTTTGCCGTGGAAATCAACCATTGGCCAATCACAAAACCCGATCCCAAGAATCCCGCCCCTGCCGAAGACAACGCGATGCTGGCGCTGATAGAGAAGGTGATGAGCGAGGTTTACAAGTGATTGCTCGGCATGGTGCAAAGCCTTTGCATGACCTCGTGGCTATGAGCAATGTAGCGGCGCGTCTATGACCGTCGCTGGTTTTTTTGGTTAACGGACATATCGCCCTGGCTTGGCAGTCTAAATTCGCAAATACCGCTCCAAGGCTTCGTTTGGAGCGCAAAGAATGACATCAAATGGCTAAAGTCCAGCTTTGTTGATATAGCAATTTCGCTTCTCAGCATCAATCGCGATCATTCCGAACGCATAGTTGAAAAAGACAGCGTGGCCGGACGGATCGTTCAGGCATGTCCAGCCGGCTTCCAGAAAAAACGCCTCAATTTCTCGGGGCTCCGCCGGAACTCCGTGATATTGGGGCTGGGTGACACCAAAAGAAACCAACCCGGTCTTGGCATCCAACTCTACCATGTGCTCTGTCCCGATGATGGCATCAGGACAACCGGACAGGAATTCCTCCCACGAAACCTCGGGCTCCCTCAAGAGCCCAAATTCAGTAGCGAGAGCAAGCGCATGTTTGGTTTGCGTGTGGACGCTTGGCTCGTTGACTTGCCCATCGCCGTCGCCGTAGTTTCCACAAAGGTCGCGTAATCGCTCACAGAAGACTGCAAGCGAATCCCCCGCACCTTGATTGGTATGGCTGGATTCCGTTTCTCCGTTTGCTTTTTTTGCTGAAAAAAAATCACACTTGCATTTCCGGCCCCAAAACCGCCTCCTGCGTTTGGTTTCCTTACATTTCATGACTCCTCCCTCATCATCATCACCCGCTCCCAAGGTCGTCAAACGAAAGTCTGCCCAAGCATGGTCGTCGGAACAATCCTCCGAACTCTACGGCGTGGAATCATGGGGACACGGGTTTTTCGGCGTCAGCCGCAAGGGCCATCTCACCGTGCGCCTGGAGGATGACGAGGCCAGCAAGGAGGTCTCGCTTTTCGAGGTCATCGAGGGCCTGCGGGATCGCGGCACCCACCTGCCGGTGCTGCTGCGATTCCGTGATCTCCTGCATTCGCGCATTACCGAAATCAACGAGTCGTTCCGCAAAGCGATCAAGGATTTAGGATACCGTGGCGAATACCGCGGCGTCTATCCGATCAAGGTGAACCAACAACGCCAGGTCATCGAGGAAATCGCGGAGTTCGGGAAAAAATACCACTACGGTCTGGAAGCAGGGTCCAAGCCGGAG
>CAIVKO010000137.1 GCA_903906515.1 Akkermansiaceae bacterium | reverse complement strand
CATCCCGTTTCTCATCTTCACCGGCATCCTGCAAGCAGCGCCACTCAACGTGGTTGTCACTCTACCCGATCTCGCCGACATTGCCCGCAAGGTCGGAGGCGACCAGGTGGAGGTCTATTGCATCGCGAGCGGCCGAGAGGATCCGCACAACGTCCCGCTCAAGCCGAGCGCCATCACCAAACTCGCCAAGGCGGATCTTTACATCCAACTCGGACTCGGGTTGGAACACGCCTACGCCCCCGCGTTGGTCAAGGAATCCCGCAACCAGAAAATACAGCAAGATGGTCCGGGGTTCCTCGATCTCAGCGGCGGCGTGAAACCGTTGAATGTGCCCACCAGCGTGGATCGCAAAGGTGGTGACGTCCATCCTAACGGAAATCCGCATTACAACACCGATCCTGTCTATGGCCAGATGATCGCCCGCGGCATCGCGGCGAAACTCGGCCAACTCCGACCGGAATCCGCCGCCATGTTCAAGGCGAATGGCGACCAGTTCGCGTCCATGCTGCAGGGACGCATCGGCGGGTGGAAATCGAAGCTCGCTGGCAAAGGCATCAAATTCGTGAGTTATCACCCGGATATGATCTACTTCGCCGCCCGATTCGGTCTCACACAAGTGGGGACGATCCAACCGAAACCCGGCATCGAACCCGGCCCGCGCGACATCCAGGCGCTTGCGGCCGCCATGCAGCAACAAGGCGTGAAACTGATCGTCAAGGAGAGTTTCTACAGCGACCGAATCCCTAACGAACTTGCCAAAATAACCGGGGCGAAAGTGGTCAATGTCCCGATCATGGTGAACGGTATCCCTGCCGCCAAAGATTATGTTTCGTTGATCGATATCCTCGTGAACGCATTCGCCCAATGATCGATCTGCGAAATCTTGCGTTCGGCTACGGTAAAGATAGCGTGATCGAAAACGTGAATCTGCATGTGGCCGCCGGTGACTTCCTTGTCATCGGCGGTCCTAACGGAGGCGGCAAATCCACGTTGCTGCGTGGCATCGCAGGTCTCCTGCGACCCATGGCCGGCACCATCGACCGTGGCAGGACACGTTTCGGTTATGTCCCTCAACATGCCACCGTCGAACAGGCATTGCCGCTCACCGCGTTGGAAATGGTCGAACTTGGTGCGTCCGCCAGCATGCCATGGTGGAAGACCCTCGTCACACCACGTTCGTCGTTTCATCATCAGGCGCTGCAAGATTGTCAGGCGGATGATTTGTCAGGAAAACCGTTCCACACGCTTTCCGGCGGCCAGCGCCAGCGGGTGTTGTTGGCCCGCGCGCTGGCTTCTTCTCCCGACTGTCTGCTGCTCGATGAGCCAACCGCCGGAGTGGATCGACAGACTCAGAACTCCCTGGCAGCGATGCTTGGCGATTTGCACCGGTCATCAAATCGCGCGGTGGTGTTGGTCACGCACGAATTCGGGCCATTCCGGGGCATCGCGAAACGATTCTTCTGGGTGCAGAATGGAGAACTTGCCGAGCTGAGTGTGGCAGATTTCACAGGTCGCCAGAATCAATCCGAACCCGCATGCTGATGCCTGAGGAATTTCTATTCGCCAAAGCCCTGTGGGCAGCAGTGATGATCGGAGCATTGCTCCCCATCGTAGGCCGTCATCTCGTTCTTGGGAGGGCGGTATTGTTAGGTCTCGCAATCCCACAGATCGCGATGGCGGGCATCGCCTTCGTTTTTCTCGGGACTGCCCTGCACTGGCAGTGGGCGGAATCCATCCATGAGGAATCCGGCAAAGCACTGGTCGGTTCGTTGCTGTTCGGTCTTCCCGGGCTTCTGCTCATCGCCGCACCATGGAAACGCCGCGCCCGCATCAGTGAGGCGTGGCTGGCCGTCGTCTATCTGGCTTCGGTCTCCGCGACGAATCTGATGCTCGCCACCGATGCGGTGGGTGAAACCTATCTGGGCGATTTGTTTCACGGACGCCTGTTGTTCATCGGTGAGCCGGAGTTGAAACTGCTGGGCGTCATGCTGGTCGCCGGGTTTTTGTTCCTGTTCATCCTCCGCCGGCGCCTGCTGCTCACGCTCACCGACCCGGATTATGCCGCCGTCGCTGGCCTCGCCGTCGCAGGCTGGACTGTCGCCGCGACAGTGGTGAACGGCATGGTGATCGGTATCACCGTGGCAACCGCCGGACCTCTGGTTGCATTCGGTTTCCTGGTGTTGCCGGTCCTAACAGCCGGTTCGTTCGCCAGCAGCCTGCGTGGAAACCTCTGGCTATCGATGGTGTCCGGTCTGGTCATTTCGATCACGGGTTTTTGGCTGTCGTATCACTATGACTATCCACTCGGTGATTCGGTGGTCGCCACCGGTTGCGTGGTGCTGATCATCTCGCGCATGTTGCGGCTGGTTCCGGGCTGTAAAGCCAGACAAGAAACCTGAAGGTCACGCCGCCCGCCGAATATCACACACGTCGATTCAGAAGTCTCCACGCAACGATTACTGAAGCGACAATTCCACCACCAATCCACACTCAAATGCTGCGGAGTTGGTTCATGCCGAGGGTAACCCGATAGAAATGCCCGTCAACCAAAGTTGCCGAAGAAACGATCACAGCCCGGCTTCATCTGCTCCGATCCGCCATGAGCCAATGTGCTCAGTGCGCCAAACACCGCAGCCAATGTTAATGTGCAAACGGTGTTCGTGTTCATTGCTGGTTCTGAGGGTGGGCGAGTTGTTCACTGACGACGTTTAAACATCACCCACGCGACCAGCATGAGTAAGCACGTTCCAGCGATCCACGGCCAAAGATGTGCTACGGTAGTGGATTCATTTGGCGTTGTCTGCCTTGCCGGTTGTGTGTCTATTTCTCTCTGATGACTCGTGCTTGAGTTGTTATCATTCATGCTTCCAGTCGCGTGCTTTTGTTCTCTAATGGGTTCGGCCGGATTATCTGGATGTTCACGAAGATAGTTTGTCATACGGCGCTCACCTGAGGCTTTCAAGCGGGGATTGACAATTTTCGAAAGGTGCTTTTTCCCCAACTCATATTGACCCAAAACAAACGCCTGTTGACTAATGGTCGAATTTAAGATGTCACTGAAATCAGTTGCTACAGGTGGCCATTGATCCATCAATGGTTTCAGTATGAGCATTGAATTCGGATCTCTGCACAACTTCTCTCCATTTGTTTGTGCGAGCGCCTCTAGTGCGACATCCAACGTCTTTTGGTTTTCTCGTTCGCGAAGTCCCCAAGTGGCGATTTTCGCACAATTTGCCATCCAAGCTTGCCATGAATTTGGCGCCTTTCTCGACACTTCATCGCACAATTCATTAGTTTCTTTTGAATTGTCTCCTGGAATTTGAGACAGATAAAATGCAAGAAATGCCGTGGCGTCCAAAGCCTGAGGTGTCTGTGAATGATCGAGTTTTATTTGTCTTAGTTGTTGACCAATCTCCTGATTGTTCCACGAGCGTTGCGTTCCTGAACCTACTAAAGCAACCGCTTTTTCGAGCAATATCTGAGGATCTTCAGCCTTTGTCAAAAGCGGCCAGAGAAAACATACGAGAAGTATTTTTTTGCACATAAATATTACCAATCTGATCTGGGTAAATTAGTCCATACGGAGGTAAATGAGCCGCCTGAAATGAAGAATATTTAAAGACATTCATCGGATATTACGCGTGCCGCTTCAGAAGTCTCCACGCACCGATTGCTGAAGCGGTAAGTCCGCCGCCAGTCCACAGCCAGATGCTGCGGAGTTGTTTATGCCGGGGGGTTCCTGTTCGATGCTTTTCGATTGTTGGATAGATTGACTCGTTGAGTGTGGATTTGATTGCATTGGATCGGAATTGCCAGCGGTATAGCTCAAAGCCTTTTTCGCAAGCGGCCCAAAGCGTTCTGGGGCTCTACTTCCCATGTTTCTCAGAATACTTTTCGCCCCTTGGCCCGGCAGTATATGGTTTACAGATTTGGCCAACACCACCATCCTCTGCGAGCAAACAGTATTTAAGAATTTCGGCCACGCGGGTTTCCGTGTCTGGCTTCATCTGCTCCGATCTGCCATGAGCCAGTGGACTCAGCATTCCAAACACCGCAGCCAATGTTAATGCGCAAACGGTGTTGGTTTTCACTGCTGGTTCTGAAGGTGGGTGGTCGAGACCTATTATTCAGGATTTAGTGCCTCGAGTTGCTTTTTGTAGGCGTGCATTTCCTCGTATTTCTGCTTGATGAGTGCCTTGTTGGCGGCGAATTTGGCCTTGAGCGCCGCCAATCCTCCACCTCCGACATCATAGGGTTTGAAGACAAAGTCAAAATCCTCGTTGGAAAGGAAGTAGGTCACTTCCTTGAGGTTCCGGGTCTTGAGGATCTGGGTAACCTTGACTGGATCGAGAATGAAAATGGATCGGGAATCGACTGTCTCGGGAAATTTCAATAAAAACTCCTCACCGGGATGGAAACGAACATTGCAATGCAATAGTGTCATTTTTTCAATCAATGTGGCATCGACGTTTCCTTGCTTTTCCTTGATTTCGTCGCCAGCGATCTCCGCAATCGTTTCTTTGAGCGCATCTCCTGATATCCATTCCTTGGGAATCCACAACACTTGAGCATATTCTTTATCCATCGAATCAAGCGCGAGAAGGCGCGGAATCAACTGAAAAAACTCGTTCCGGTTCATTGAAGTCGCCAACGCATCGAGATCCGATGCCATTTGCTTCAAGAGCGCATGGTCGGGAAGCCCCTTCCCATTCTCACCATCGGGAACTTTAGCCAAGTCTTCGAGCGCTAGCGTTGCTTGCGTATGTAAATCCCATGCGGTGGCTTTGGAAATTTTCCCTGGTCCTGCAATGCCATCCTCTTCCGTGAAATCCCGGTCAAAAGTCCGGATGCGCTGCTCCCTTAGGCGGGCAGCTATAGCAGCCTCACCATTATCTGGGTTATCGGTTTGCCTATCTTCTTGAGCTGCGATTGGAGCATTCACGAAAATAATACCCAGCATTATGGCTGCACTTATTTGTCTGATTTTCATATTGTTAGTTGGTTTGAATTTTGATTTTGAGTCCATGATAGTTTCTTAGTGTTTTTTGAACTTCTACACACGCTGAATAAGTCTGGATGCCGATACAGCCCATGGTTCCATTCTTTTCCCCGTCCGGGTGGATAAGGAGATTTGTCCGGTTTTGCTTCGTGCTGGGACTGATCGAGAACAAACGAAACTTGAATTCAATGTAGGTCGGAATGCCAATTGCAAAATCCTCTGCGATTGAACCGTCATATTCATAAGTATTTTTGTAGCGTTTGTCCGAATCGGTTTCGTCGTCCTGCTTCCATCGACAAAACGGTGATTGTTTCCATTTTTCCTTATTTCCGGTTCCTGATTTCCATTTCTTGTGTTTCTGGCTTTCCTTGCCCTCTACGGAATTTTCTACAGCGAACCACCAACCCGGAGGCGTCGGGCCGCCTCCGTCATATACATTGTAAGCCTTGCCGGTCAGCTGGCCGGCTTTGACTTTCCAAGTTATGAGGTTGGAGCCCCAATCGGTGTCATCTTTCTTGAACTCGTTCTTGTAGATCGGATTACCGACTTCGTTCCTGACACGGCCCTTGCCATCCCAGAATTCGAAATTACCAGGGGAGCCGGATTGTTTCGGTTCTTTGAAGACCAGGAAACCACCTCGATAGATCAACAAGGGAGTTTCAGCCATTGAATCTTTATGGATGAGTTTCCACTTGAGTCGGGCTCCTCCCAGTTTATTCATCTTCTCATCGACGGTCTTGGGTGTGTCGCCCTCGGCGGCCGGCAGGCTGCCATCGTCGTTTCCCTGGAATCCGAAAAGTTTTGCTCCTTCGACAAAAAGTGCCAACTTTCCACCGTGTTGGGCATCAAGGATTTTAGAGAGATAATTGGTTCCCGGATTGGAGAGGTTGTCGATTTTTAGATCGACCGCAGGGGACAGCAGTTTTCCTTCTTCACTGTAGAAGTTCATCCGACTGCCGGTGGACTTCGTGGCGATCGCTTCCTCGGCTGTCTTTTTGGTGGCATCCACTTCCATGCCCTCGTGGATCAACTCGAGGGAAGTCCCTGGCAGTATGGGGCCGGTGTAGTGAAGCACGATCTTGACGAGATCGTTGTCCTTTTGCTTGCCGAGGGTGGATAGGTCACCGCTTGTATCGTAGTCGGAATTTCCTTCTGTGTTGTCCTGTGCATTTGCGTTTTCCATCATCACAGTTTCATAGCCGTATTCTCCGGTGTCGGGCGGGACATTGGGTCCGGGAGTGTTGAATGTTCCTCGCTTGTGGGCAACGATCCCCACGGACAGAAGACTCACTTTATCGATCAAGGTTCCATAGGTGTTGAGGCTTGATCCTGTGGGGATGAAGGCGACGTAGATGATGCCGTTTGCGGATTTGAGCTGATCTGGCGTGATCTGGAAGGCGAAGACGTTGTCAGTCCAGTGCATTTTATCGAAACCGGAGATTTCATCGGATTGAGCGATGGGCTCCTCGCTGGTGCCGTTCATGTAATAGACCTTCACTCGGTATGGATCGGCACCCGCTTTGGTGCTGTTTCTTCCGCTTTG
>CAIVKO010000136.1 GCA_903906515.1 Akkermansiaceae bacterium | reverse complement strand
CGGTCGCTCCATTTCTTGTCCCCGCCATGGTGGGCCCGCAAGCGCTTGAGCTCGTTCAGGGCGTGATGCGGCGTCCCGGCGACCCCGCTGTCCAAGTGCAGCCCGAAGCGGGAGAAACATTCCGGCACGTTCTGAATGCGGTATTTTTGGGCCACCCGGATCCACAGGTCATGATCATAGGTGTGTTTCCACTGCTCATCCACCTGTCCGCCGATGCCCTCCAGGGCCCGCCGTCGCATGAACATGGAGGAAGGCGCCGCGATTTGATTAAAACCCACCAGCAGTCGGTGCCGGCTGAAGGTCTGGGACCGGCGATAACCCAGGAGGTCGCCATTCGCATTCACGAATTCACTCGCCCCATAGATCATGTCCCACTCCGGGTGGGCTTCAAAATAGGCCGCCGCCTTGTCCAAGACCCCGGGCATGTAGCTCTCATCCGAATTGAGCCAGCCCCAGACATCCCCGGTCACCATCGCCAGCCCCTTGTTCAACGCATAGACTGAGCCGCCGTCCTTTTCGGAAATCCAGCGCAGATGGGGATATTCCTTCAGCACCTCGATGGTGCCATCCGTGGAGCCCCCATCGATGACAATGTGTTCCAAATTGGCGTATTTCTGGGCCAAGACATTCTCGATGGCCTGCCGCATGTACACGCGTCGATTCAGGACAATCGTGACGATGGAGATCTTCAAATTACTCATTTCAAGTCGATGATTTCGGATCCAAAAGAATGTTACCCGGGGGGTGCGTGACCTTCGGCCGGCTTTTCAATCGCTTCGCCAAGACGCGAAAAACAAAAACGATCGGGTAGATCGCACCCGCATACAAGAAATATTGGATGCCGGTGAAATTCTGGTTCGAGAACAGCCACACCCAGCAATAGGAGAAGAAGACGATATAAGTGACGGTCATTTCCACGCCAGACCGGGCGCGAAACCGGAGATAAAGATAGTTGATAAAAATCGCGTAGAGGGCCGGGAAAACCACCACGCCCACCCAGCCGGACTCGGCATAAAGTGAGACCAAAAAGGGATAGGTATTGACCGGCAAGATTTCCAAATACTTGTCGAAATTGATCTCATCCAACTTGGCCCGCACCTTACTCCCCTGGCCCAGCGCAGAATAGATTGGGCGCAGCCCCCCGACCCCAAAATTCAGGGAGGACGGAAAATTGTTCAAGAAATTTGAAAAATTTTCCTGCGGCAGGGCAAAGTAGGCATACACCTCCACCACCGTGGAAACATACGGTTCGGGCAGGTCGACCGACATGCCGAGGGAGGTGGCAAACGTCGACATGGCCCGGTTCGAGCGAATGCCCTGAAACAGCGTGGCCGAGGTCAGGGCCAACAATCCCACGACTACAATCAGGGACACTGTCCGCAACTTGCCCTTGAGGTTTAACCGCCGTTTCCCCGCCGGGGGCATGGTCCCCACGCGATAATAATATTCCACCAGGGCCAGGCCGGTGAGCCCGTAGATGCATTCGCTCCGGGACATCTTGACGATTTCCACGAGGGGGTAAAACAGCGCCAGTCCAAGAAAGGCGAGCTTGGCCATCCAGCCCCGCACAATTTTGGATTTCAAATAAAGCAGCGGGGTCAGCGTGAACGCCGGGATAGACAGGGGCCACAGCGCCTCTCCCGTCCACTGCCAGTTCGGCTCGCGCGGGATGTCGGGATTGGCAAGATAGGTTAACATGGGAATCCCAATCGGATTCGTGACGAACTCGTTATAAATCAGGCCGGCCGCGCCCAGCAGGAAACAAACGACCAGATACGAGCTGAAGCCCGGCTGGTTCAGGAGGACGATCACGCGCTGAAACACATTTCTCCCGCGCAGCGATTTGTCCCGCGGCAAGGCGCGTGACGCACCCAGCGAAATCGCGGCCATCGCCAGGGTGGCCCACCCCACCAGCAAAAGGGTTTTCAATTCCCAGGGACGTTCCGCCCGCGAGAGATGCAGCAGCCGGAGCAGCAACGGGAAAATCCAGGCTGGCAGCAGAAGATTGAAAGGCGACAAGAGGTCATGGAAAGCCGTTTGGTTTACCGCCAGCCACACGACACAGGTCGCAATCACAATAATTATCCAGAGTGTGAAATTCATTTCCTCAGCGGATCCAAGGGTTGACCCCGCAGCACCTGACCCATCCGAATTTCTCGTTCGGGCTCAGGGTACAAGGGCATCTGCCTCGGCCGTGTAAAACTCATGTCGCGTGAAGGGCACCAACTTTGGGACGCGCCGCCACGCCAAATCGCCGAAGTGGCTTGTCGATGACATGATAGATAATAGCGGAGGCGACCACGGCCGCCGAGAGATATAGGGGTACGGATATACTATGCGTCCCATTGTAAATGCAGAGCATGACCGCAATGTGGCACAGATAAAGGGGATAGCTTAAATCGCCCAAATAATTGAGCAGGCCTATCCCCCGACCCGAGAAATTCACGTACTCGGACAACTTGATCAACGCACAGGTCACCGCGATGGTCGCTACGCCATGGGGGGCCAGTGCCGGCGCGTCACTGAGATTGATTACCCCCACGCACCCACCCAACAATACCACCGCGGAGACCGGGCTTTGCCGGTTTCGATAGTAAAGGAATCCGGCCAACCACGCCCACGCACAAAGCAGGATGATCGCTCCCCCACCCAACTCCCAATAGGCGGGCTTGGAAAGCGACGGGATGAAGCGGGCCAACACAAAGGCGCCGGCTGATACGAGCGTGAGCAGCCAGACGACCTTGTCCGACGCACGCACTAGCCATATTGCCGCGATGTAGAGCAGCCACTCGACACTCAGGCTCCAGGAGGGCCCGGTGAAGCCGATCACCCCCCAACCGAGACTCTGCAAAAGCAAGAGATCAGGGACGAGATTGGGCCACAGTCCGGGATTCCGGATTGGCCCCACGCCACTGGCGACGACTGCGCCAAAAATCCAGTAAGGCAGCATTCCGACGAGCAAGCAGAACAGATAGCAGGGATAAATTCTCAAAAAGCGCCGACGCAGATAACCGACTGGTTTTACGGTTATGCTGTGGGCGATCGAAAAGCCGCTCAAAATAAAGAAGGCCATCACCGCATTGGCCGACCCAAACGAGTTGACGTAATTAATCCCAGGGCCCGTCAGTCCGGGAGCTACAAAACCCAGATGCGCCGCCATCACAATCCCTGCAAGGACGAAGCGAGTCGCTCCCAGCAAAGCCCATCCACTGGCCGACGGTGCGGCCGCGACATCCGGTTGGACCGCGCTGACCTTCACTTCAATACCTCGGCTTTGTGTTCCATAAACCAGCCAATCGTGTTCCTCAGGCCCTCCTTCAACGGGATACGGGAGAATTGCGGCAGCAGTCGTTGCAGTTTTTCCACCGACAGACATTTCGAGCGCGCCCCGACATAACGCGTGGTGTCGTACTGGATGAGTCCGATGTCGTACTGGACCAATTCGCAGATCATCTCGGCAAAATG
>CAIVKO010000135.1 GCA_903906515.1 Akkermansiaceae bacterium | reverse complement strand
GTGGATCAGATTGTTTCAGTAATGGTATTGAATAGGTTGGGGTTGGTTTGGGGTGGCCCGCAGGCCTTGTGGAATAAAGAAAAACCCCGCCGGCTTGGTGGCGGGCAGGGTGCTCGGAAAAGTCGATGTGAATCGGATTCTGAACTACCTGCCTGCCTCCTTGGTAAGATACCATGTGACAAAACCGGATTGCGGTTTTCCACCGTCGGAGGAAATGCCGAACAGGAACTCTCGCATGCGCAAGTTCATCCCCGAACAGGACGACCACCGGGTCGGCTGCGGTTGATTGGGGCATGGATGGTTTGAGCGCATGGTTTGTGTTGGCGGCGGAGTATTGTGATCATATAACGAATCCGTCAACAGAAATCTTCGATATTTTTCAGATTTTTTTCCAGCATCCAATATCGGCTTACGGAACCGGGGTATTCTTCCGCCGCTGAAGGTGGCCGTGATCACGGGCCAACGTCTATCTAACATAGCTGTCGAGATCCGGCAGAACGCGCGCCGGATGCCGGTTGAGGCAGATGAGATTTTGTTCAGCCCGAAGCGTGACGTTTCTCATGAGGCATGGTATGAATCCCGCGTGACCGCTGCCGAATACCGCCACGCCATCGACGTTTTGCCCTACGGCAAGCGCCTGCCAGGCGCGGTGTATTTGATCGATCCGGGCGACGACCCGCGGATCCCTTCATTGCTCCGCGTCACGGTGGCCGAGCTGCGTCGGCGCATGGACATCGGCGCGGAGTTTAATCTGCTGAAATTCCACACCGCCTCTCCGAAGATCTCGTTTCTCGCTTACCCAGACTTTGAAACGCATCCCCACCCAGCTTTGGCGGAGGCGGTGATCGTCGATCTCATCAGCGGCAAGGTCCGCCGTGATGCCTACCGCGCCCGTGCCAACCCACCGATCCTCCACCGCAAGGAAACCTTCCTGCCGTCAGAACACCCCCTGCATGCCAAATTTGCCAAGCTCACCCGGCAGGAAGAAGCTGCCGGCTTGTTGGAAGAGACAGCTCGTATCGGTTTTCGCCTGAACTGGGAACGCCTGCTGGCAGACAAGGGGCTCGGATTCGAAGGGCATCGGCTCGTTGAAATCGAGCATGAGCCCCAGAGCCAAGCCACGCCGAAAAGGAAAATCCACCGCCACAAGACCGCCCTCGTCCGCCGGGAAATTTCCAAACCGGTGAAAACCCTGCTCGAACTCGGCCAGCTCCGTCACGGCGAGTCGTTCTTCGATTATGGCTGTGGCCATGGCGGCGATGTGGACTCGGTCGGAAAGCTCGGCCATCCGTCGGGCGGATGGGATCCGGTCCACGCACCGGACGCGCCGAAACAGTCCGCCGATGTCGTCAATCTGGGCTTCGTTCTCAATGTCATCGAAGACCCCGCCGAACGCGTAGAAGCCCTCCTCGATGCGTGGCACCACACCCGCCGCGTGCTGTTGGTTTCCACCCTCATCGCCGGGCAGGAGGCCTACGACGACATCTGCACCTACGGCGATGGAGTGCTAACCAGCCGCGACACGTTCCAGAAGTTCTTCGAACCAGCGGAAATCCAAGCGCTGCTCGAAGACACCCTGCACACTGAGGCCGTACCGGTTGGGCTGGGAATCTATCTGGTTTTTCGCGACATTGCGGAGCTTCACGATTTCCTTGCGTCGCGGTCCCGGCGCTTTATCGACTGGGAATCGCTCTCCCGCCGACTTGGCCTGCTCAAGGCACTCAAGGCCAAGCGCGATCCCTACGACACTCACCGCGAGTTGCTCGACGCCTACTGGGAAGCGGTTCTCGAACTCGGCCGGATGCCTCGCGACGAGGAATTCGACCGGCTTGCGGATGTCCGTCAAGCCTGCGGTTCGCTGCCCCGCGCGCTTCAGCTTTTCATCGACCGCTTCGGCGAGCCGACCTTT
>CAIVKO010000134.1 GCA_903906515.1 Akkermansiaceae bacterium | reverse complement strand
GCGATGGCCGGGTGATCGTTCAACCACGTGGCGAGGTCCAAACCGTTGGCATTCACCGTTTTCATGCGCTTGGTGTAGCCCTTGAGATTGGAGAGCAGAACCTCGGCATCGGCGATGTAAAGCGGAGCGGTCTCCGTGGAGTCGCGGGCGAGCGATTCCTTGAGTGCGGCCGCGACCGGCGAATCCTCACGCACCGTCGCCATCCCTGCCATGATATCACCCTCGCCGGAAATCCACTTGGTCAGACTGCTGGTCACCACATCGCCGAAACGCAGCGCATCCACATTGAACGGACCGCTGGCCGAGTCATCCAAAACCAATGGCGTGGCACTCTCGGCGCAGGCTTTCGCAACGCGCTCAAGATCCACCGTGCGCAACAGCGGATTGCTCGGAACCTCGGTGAAAACCCCGGCGAATTCCCCTTGGCGGATGCGTTTCAGCGCTTCATCGAATGATTCTCCGCTGGCATCGTTCAGATAGACGACGCCATGACCGAAGTGTTCCTGCACTTTCAGGCAATCGACATACGGAAATTCCAGTTGCAGGGTTTTTTTGCCGCCAAGCAATCCGGGCAACGCGCGCAACACCGAGGTGGTCGCTGCCATGCCGCTGGCAAAAATGAACGAATTCTCCGCCGGGACACCCGTGAATTTCGAGAGCGCCCTGACAATCAAATGCGACTTCGAACCCTCGCGCAGGTTGCCATCCACAAAGTCCTGGGCTTGGCGACTGCTCACCACCTCGCCGGAAAACCGCCAGTAATGATCGGCCTCCTGCTTTGCCTTCGCTGGCACAATCAGGGCCTGCAAGCCATGATAACTCGTGATCCGCACGGCCACCTCGGCCCGCCGCTCCACCCAGCGTTGGGCGCGCTGCACGGAAGCCCGCGTCGGCAGGACGATCACTTCTTCGCTCTCTCCGGCCACTTCAGCCTTCGCGTTATCAAACAGTCGCTCGACCGTCGGGTGCTTGAAAAACCGTGGATAACCGACGCGCAGACGCTTGATCACCTTGTCCCGACCTTCTTCATAACCGACCACCGAATCCCATGTGGGCAGGCAAACCGAGCACGCGTGAGGGGAATCCGGGAGAGGCATTCCCAGATCCTGCTCCTGCCATGCCGGATTGGCTGAAAGGTCACGCGTCACGCCCCCTCCATGCATTGCCCGGAGACTTTGGGCAAGCCGGATCAACTTCCGATGATGAACTATTGTCCATTTCTCCGCATCACTGCGCATTTCCTCTCATGCGGAATCCGGATACGGATGGAAAACGACCCGTGCTCCATTCATAGGGAGCGCAATCAAGCGATGCCAAATGACATAACCAGACCCGTCACGCGTGATACTCCTGGATGCTCTTCACTTCCAGCTCCAGCTCCTTGAGCGAGCGGATCGCTTTCACCGAGGCCTCGGCGGCGGAGAGGTTGGTGGCGTGGGAGATTTTCTGGGCGATGGCGGTCGAGCGGATGCGGACTTCGTCCTCACGCGCTTCGTGGCCGGAGGGAGTGTTGATGACGAAGTGGATGTCGCGGTTCTTCATCATGTCGATGACGTTCGGGCGGGCCTGCTCGGCGAGTTTGAAGAGGCGCGTGCTCGGAATGCCTTCCGCAGACAGACGGGCGTGGGTGCCTCCGGTGGAGAAGATCGCGAAACCAAGATCCACCAGATCGCGGGCGACGGCGACGGCGCGGTTCTTGTCGAGATCCGCCACAGAGAGGAAGACGTTGCCGGTGGTGGGCAGCGGGTTGAATGCGCTGATCTGGCTCTTCGCATAGGCCATGCCCCAATCGGGATCGATGCCCATGACTTCTCCGGTGGATTTCATTTCCGGGCCGAGCACGATGTCGATGCCAGGGAAACGGTTCCATGGGAAGACGGCTTCCTTCACCGAGAAATGTGGAGGAATGATGGTTTCCGTGTAGCCGAGATCGACCAACTTGTGGCCGAGCATCACCTTGGCGGCGAGCTTGGCCAGGGAAACTCCGGTGGCCTTGCTCACAAACGGCACGGTGCGCGAGGCGCGCGGATTAACCTCAATGACGTAGAGCAGTTCATCCTTCACGGCGAACTGGATGTTCATCAGGCCTTTTACCTTGAGTTCGCGGGCGAGGTCTTTGGCAGCTCTAACAATTTCAGCCTTGATGTTTTCCGAGAGAGAAAACGACGGAATGACGCAGGCGGAGTCACCGGAGTGAATGCCGGCCTGTTCGATGTGCTCCATGATCGCGCCGACCACGGAGGTTTCTCCATCGCTGATGCAATCGACGTCCACTTCGGTGGCGTTGTCGAGGAAGCGGTCCACAAGCACCGGGCGTTCGGGCGATGCCGTGACTGCCTCGTTCATGTAGCGGGAGAGCTCGGTATCGCAGTAAACGATCATCATCGCGCGGCCGCCGAGGACGAACGACGGCCTGACAAGAACCGGGTAGCCGATCCGGTTGGCGACGGCGAGCGCTTCGGCTTCGTTGGTGGCTGTGCCGGCTTCGGCTTGTTTGAGTTTGAGTTTATCGAGTAGCGCGGAGAAAAACTTGCGGTCCTCGGCGAGTTCGATCGACTTCGGCGAGGTGCCGATGATGGGGACACCGTGGCGTTCGAGATCGGCGGCCAGGTTGAGCGGAGTTTGCCCACCGAACTGGACGATCACGCCGTGCGGTTTTTCCTGATCGCAGATGTTGAGCACGTCTTCAAGCGTGAGCGGCTCGAAGAAGAGCTTGTCGGATGTGTCGTAGTCGGTTGAAACGGTTTCCGGGTTCGAGTTCACCATGATCGCCTCGTAGCCGAGTTCCTTCACGGCGAAAGCGGCGTGGACGCAGCAGTAGTCGAACTCGATGCCCTGGCCAATCCGGTTAGGACCACCGCCGAGGATGATGATTTTCTTTTTGTCCGTAACGCGGGCTTCGTTTTCGTCGCCGTAGGTCGAGTAGAAATAAGGTGTGTAGGCTTCGAACTCGGCGGCACAGGTATCGACAAGCCGGTAGGTGGGAATGATGCCCTTGGCTTTGCGCTCGGCGCGGACGGTGTCTTCGTGAGTGCCTTTGGCCTTGGCGATCTGACGGTCGGAGAAACCGAGTTTCTTGGCGCGCTTGAGATCGAGCGTGGCGAGCCCCATGCCCTCGTCGGCGATCTGCTTGAGGTGGCAGAGGAACCAGTTGTCGATCTGTGTGGCGTCGTGGACTTCCTCGATGGTCCAGCCGTTCACGAAGGCGGTTTGCAGCCAGAAAATGCGCTCGGCATTCGGGATCTGGAGCTTGCGGGTGATTTCCTCCTTGGTCGGATTTTTCGGTTCCTTGCTGTCGAAGCCGAATCCCCAGCGACCGGTCTCGAGCGAGCGCAGGCATTTCTGCATCGACTCCTTGAAGGTGCGGCCGATCGACATCGCCTCACCGACGGATTTCATCGATGTGGTTAGAACCGGGTTGGCTGTCGGGAATTTTTCGAAGGTGAAGCGTGGGATCTTGGTGACCACGTAGTCGATGGTCGGTTCGAACGAGGCGGGCGTCTCGCGGGTGATGTCGTTCGGAAGTTCGTCGAGCGTATAACCGACGGCGAGTTTCGCGGCGATTTTGGCGATCGGGAAACCGGTGGCCTTCGAGGCGAGCGCGGATGAACGGGAAACACGCGGATTCATCTCGATGACAATCATGCGTCCGGTCTTGGGGTCGGTGGCGAACTGGATGTTAGAGCCACCGGTTTCCACGCCGATCTCACGGATGCAGGCGAATGACGCGTCGCGCATGATCTGGTATTCGCGATCGGTGAGCGTCTGGATCGGAGCGACGGTGATCGAGTCTCCGGTGTGCACACCCATGGGGTCGAGGTTTTCGATCGAGCAGATGACCACGCAGTTGTCGGCGCAGTCGCGCATGACTTCCATTTCGAATTCCTTCCAGCCGAGCAGCGACTCCTCGATGAGGACTTCGGAAACCGGTGAGAGATCGAGGCCACGGGTGATGATTTCCTCGAATTCCTCGCGGTTATAAGCGATGCCGCCGCCTTGTCCGCCAAGAGTGAAGGCCGGACGGATGATGAGCGGGAAACGGCCGATTTCATCGACGACTTTTTTCGCTTCCTCCATCGTGTGGGCGGTGCCGGATTTCGGTAGGTCGAGGCCGATCTTGAGCATCGCATCCTTGAAAAGCTGGCGGTCCTCACCTTTTTCGATGGCTTCCGGCTTCGCGCCGATCATGCGCACGCCATGTCTGTCGAGCACTCCGGATTTATGGAGTGACATCGAGGTATTGAGGGCGGTCTGGCCGCCGAGGGTGGGGAGCAGGGCGTCCGGCTTCTCACGGATGATGATTTTTTCGACGACTTCCGGGGTGATCGGCTCGATGTATGTGCGATGGGCGAACTCCGGGTCGGTCATGATGGTGGCCGGATTGGAGTTCACCAAGATGACCTGATATCCCTCCTCCTTGAGCGCTTTACAGGCCTGGACGCCGGAATAATCGAATTCGCAGCCTTGGCCGATGACGATGGGGCCTGAGCCGATGACGAGGATTTTGTGGATTGAGGTGTCTTTGGGCATGGTTGGGGTGGTGTTGGCGTCTTGGCAGGGCGGCTAAATTGAACGGGGTGTGGCAGGGAATCCGCCGCTTGTAAAGAGTTGGATTTACCTATTTTGCCACCGCCAATCCGGAATCATACGCTGGCTTTGACTCCACAGCGGGATTGCCGTAGAACACCCCGGCACATGAGCGACTTTCTGACCACCCTGCAATCCCGCGTCCTGCTCTGCGATGGCGCCATGGGCTCCTATTTGTTCAAAGCCACCGGACGCTTGTCGGAAACCAACCATGTTTACGAACATTTCAACATCCAGCAGCCGGAGCTCATCGCCAACGTCCATCTCGCCTACCTTGCCGCCGGTTCCCACTGCGTGAAAACCAACACCTTCGGCGCAAACCACAACCAACTCGCCTCATTCGGGCTCGAAAACAAGGTCGCGGAGATCAACCGTGCCGGGGTGACCGTCGCACGCGGAGCCATCGCGAAATTCCAATCCCAACACGGTGGCGACGGCCCGTTTTTCGTGATCGCATCCGTGGGCCCGACCGTCGCGCCTCTCTCCGATGCCGCAGAAGTGGAAGCTTGTTACCGCGAACAGATCGAAACCCTGACCGCCGAGGGAAGCGACGCTCTGCTCTTGGAAACCTTCCACTCGCTGCCACAACTGGAATGGCTCATCGGCCTGATCCGCTCAATCCCCGGCGGTCCTCCAGTCATTGCCGAGATGGCCCTGCGCTCCGACGATGCGAGCGGCCTGCTGGACCCGGATCCTCTCACTTTCATCAACCGCATGGCGGAACTCGGCGTGCCAATCGCCGGGGTGAATTGCTGCGCGCCGTGGGATGCCAGCGCCTTTGTCGATGCCGTCAAGGATGCGCCCGCCATCGTTTCCGGGGCGGTGAAACTGGTGGTGATGCCGAATGCCAGCGGTTTCCAACGCATCGGCAGCCGGCTCATGACCACCGTGAATCCGGAATCCGCTGGTAAAATGGCCCGCAGCTTGTCGGACCGCGGCGTGCGACTGATCGGCGGTTGCTGCGAAATGCATCCGCCCCACATCCAGGAGATGCACAATTACCTGCAATCCCGCCACGTCGCGGAAAAACCTGCCGCCATCCGGATCGAAACGGTGCTGCCATCCATTGGCGATGCCGAAAAATCCGCCAACGGACCGTTTTCCCGCAAGCTCAAGGCCGGACAATTCGTCGTCAGCCTGGAAGCCCTGCCGCCACGCGGAACCGACGAACGCATCATCCACAAGAAAATCGATTTCATCGGCAAACTCGCCGCCAGCGGAAAAGTGGACGCCGTGGATTTCACCGATGGCTCGCGCGGCATCCCGCTCATTTCTCCCGGCGATTTCATCCACCTGCTGCGGTCGCGTCTCGGTTGGACCGAGGCCACCGGCGATCCGATCGAGCTGATCCCCCACTTCACCGCGCGGGATCTCAATATCATGGGCGTGCAAAGCCGCCTCGTCGGCTACCATGCCAACCGCATCCACAACGCGCTCTTCATCACCGGCGATCCGCCGAAAATGTCACCCACCTATCCGCGGTCCACGGCGGTTTTCGATGCCGATTCGATCGAGATGATCCGCCTCACCCACGCTTGCCTCAATGCCGGCGTGGACTTCGGCGGCGTGCCGCTGGGCAAACATGCCGACCCGCGCACCCATTTCACCATCGGTGCCGGAGTGGAACCGGAGGCCCAGGACATGACACGCGAACTCTCGCGCCTCCAAGCGAAAATCGACAACGGCGCGGATTACATCATGACCCAACCGGCATTCCATCATGCGCCCCTGGCCGCCTTGGAAAAATTCCGTTCGCAGGTCCCGATCATTGTCGGAGTGATGGTCCTAACCGGTTTCGACCACGCCCAACGCATGTCGCGCGTTCCCGGAGTAGTCATCCCGGATTCGATCCTCGACCGCTTCTCCGCGATGGACAGCGCGGAAGACCAAACCCGCATCGGCAGGGAAATCGCCGCCGAACAAATCCGCCACATCATCCAGGATGGCTGGCCCGGCCTCTATCTGATGTCCACCGCCACCATGGAAGGCACGCTGGAAATTCTCCAGTCATCGATCGGATAGAGCGGAAACCGGATTTCCCGAAGCGATATCGAGCAGCTTTGATTCGAATGGAACGCTTGTAGCGGCGCTCTATGAGCGTCGATGCCCATGAAATGCGCGAAAATCTTCTTTGCCCTTTCCTGGAACGCTTCGCCCCCGGGGAAGATTGGCGACTTTTCCGGCAGGAGAAAAGAAGTCATAGACACGCTACAAACTCGGGCCTCCCTCTAGTCGTTCCCAATGCCACACTCCAACTTT
>CAIVKO010000133.1 GCA_903906515.1 Akkermansiaceae bacterium | reverse complement strand
CGACATCGACGGCCTCATCCACATCTCGCAACTCAGCGAAGACCACGTGGAAAAGGTCAAGGACATCATCAAGGTGGGCGAGGAAATCGAAGCCCGCGTCATCAAGGTGGATAAAGTCGAGCGTCGCATCGGTCTTTCCATCAAGGCTGTCGGTTACTCCGAAGAGCAGCTCAAGAAGGAAAGCGCCAGCTTCGAAAGCCTCCGTCCGTCTTCCGAGATGGTCGGCCTCGAGCAAGCGTTCAACCTCGCCGCAGCCGCTTCCGAAGAGTGGAGCCCAGGTCAGGAAGACTAACCAAACTGCGACGGTCACAGACCGCCGCTACAAATCACAAAGCCGGACAGGGAAACCTGTCCGGCTTTTTTTCAACTTCGATCCAGCAGGCAAACCGGAGATCCGCTGGCTGGACCAATGGACGCCATGAACTTTAAAATGAAACGCAGGGTGTGGAATTGGGAGTAACTTTTGTTTGAAGAGGCTCCGGGCAGAATGCCCGGGCCACGTGGCGCGGGCATCCTGCCCGACGCCTGTAACCGCCATGTTAGTCGGGAGAGCAACTCTCGAAAAACGGAAAAAAGATAATGCTCCGATTTTTTGATTCCCATCACTTCTTCTGATAGATCCGGAAGTAATCCACCTCGTAGCGTTGGGGAAACGGGGTTTTCGAGGGATTCCCACCGGCACCGCCGATGGCGAGATTGAGCCGAAGCTGTTGTGGTGCTTGAAATGGGTTGGTCCTCGGGCCATCGAGATTACCACGGATCCTGCGCATCAGACGGAGTTGAAGGAAACGCTCAAGACTTATCAGGCGGTGAAGTGAAATCAGTATCTTTTCAGATAGTCCGGCACTTGGTCCCGCTGGGATGCGGGAGGGACCGCGGCGCTGGCAAATGAGATGACCGCTCCGATGCCAGCGGCGTGTGGTCCACCGAGGCGTGGCTCAACTTCGAATTCCGGGAAACGATAACGAGCCCTGCGCCGCAGCCACCCTGTCATGACCAATCCTGCCAGAAGTGAGGCGCAAAGCAGGGCGGCGGGCAGGACCAAGGGTTTCGACTTGTCGATCCACGGCTGCAGAAGGATCATCATTTTGTGCTTTTTGACAGGTGCATCTGACCGGGATGCGGATGCCATCATTGGTTCCGCCGCAGCCGTGCCCAAACCCGCCAACCGTTCCATCCAGTAAATCCGTATGGACATCTGGACGAGAAACGCCTCGATCTGTTTCGAAGGATCGGGTTTCTCGATTGCCTGCATGACCGAGCTTTCCAAAGCGCGATGTTGCTCGGCGCCCGGAATGGCCCCCATCAGTGACGGACTCAGATAGATCGCCGAAAGTTCGGGTGCTGACATGTAATAATACACCACCGCCGCAGGTCGTCCTTTGGAAAAGAAGCGTTCGATCAATTCCTCCTCCCGCGCCTCGCCGGGGATCTCCTGATTGCCTTTGAAAACATAAACATACAGGTCGATCGCGGAATCGCTGGCATGGTAGTTGAGAAACGCGAGGCGATCCCGATGATCCACCGTGCTCAGCAAGCCCTGCGGATCCACCAGAAATGACTTCGGTTTCTCTCCGAAATAATCCGCCCAGAATTTCTCCGGCAGTTCAACCCGCGGGTTTTCCGGTTCCGCGATTTCCCCAGCGGTGGGCTCCGGTATTTTACTTTCGTTTTCTGCGGTGGAGACCTGCGCCGGATCCTTGGAGAGAAGAGCCCCGCCCGCTACCCAGCCATCCTTCTCCAATTGAACCCGTTCACCATCTTTCCATGCAGGCAATCCGGCTTCCTGCGTCGCAGCCTGGGCAATCGTCACCAGTGCCCCGGCAATGATCCATGCCTGCGGAAATTTCATTTTTCCACCTCCTCGCGCGTCGATGCGGTTTGTTTTACGGATTCGTTGCGATGTCCGGCGCGGATCCGGCGGACCGTATCGCCCATCATTGCCGGCGGTTGCACCTTGCGTTGGAAATGTTCGGGATCCCTGCGGGCCTGACGGCAGCGTTTGCAGAGGATCGATTCCAACTCGGCAAGTGCGCGTATGATTCCGTCGGCATACTTTTGCTCCAACCAACTTGCGTGAGCGCGCGACAAACACTCGAATGTATCGGATTCCTCCAAAAATGGATCCAAGAGGTAGCCGAATACCATGCCCGCCGCCTTCGACTCGGGATCAATCGTAAGTAAAATCCCCGCTTCGTTCGGTTTTTCCACCGGAACATCCTCAAATGCCGAGCGATTCAGCAGCCAGAATCCAAACTGCCGGATATGCGCCACCTCACCCAGCGCACCCGTATAAACCGCCACAAAAATCTGCGGAAATCGCTTGGAAATTTTTTCCATCGCCTCTTCCACCCGTTCGCGGTCACCGCGCCGAAGGATGCCCGCGCTATCGGTGAGGCACCGCAGACGCAGTTCTTCACCACCAAACCGAGCATCCGCATCCGTGATGGAAAACCCACAATGCGGGCACAAGGATGCCGCACGGTGGATTCTCTGGACGCAGCGCGGACATTTCATGATTTCAAGTTGCGGATTCCTACGACAACCACCGTATTTCGTCAAAGCGAAACATCAGGATATCCAAATTAAATGGATTGGATCGCGTGCCCTCGCGACCCACGCTTTCCGAAACCGTCTCCACCGCTCCCGCAGTATTGCGCTGGGTCCTTGATCATTCCAGATCTAACCGGGTTTAGATCGATATATGCCGCCATCGTCTTGCGCGCCACACCGTCCTCCACGAATTCTAGAACATCCCATTGAGTTTGCGACCCGTCCAGAACAGGCCTAACAAAGTGATGAGCGCGGCAAGGGTGGCCCAGTGGGACCAGAGCGGGATACGGGTTTCCAGCGGGCGGGGTTCGGGTAGGGCGGTGATTTCCCTGACGAGATCGGCGAGTTGGGCGGGCTGGATGGTGCGTCCTCGCGAGACGCGAGCCATTTCGTCGAGCACTTCCGGGTGCGAGGGTTGGCCGGTTTTTTCGATCTCCACGCCTTGGGCGATGAGGGTGGTTACGAGCGGCTTGTCTTCGGCTCCGCTGGCCGTGGCGCGGATTTTCCAAGCCCCGGGAAGATCCACTTTGAAGCGACCGCTGAAGGCGCCCCAGGCGGATTCATTTTTGCGCAACTCGATGCGTTGGGTGCGTCCGTCGGGTGCGGTGAGATCGATGGCGACGCCACCCTTCTCCAGTGGGGCCCCGTTGGGGTCAAAGGCATTGGCGTTGATGGTGACGGTGGAGCCGGGTTCCGGGTGTTCCGGGGTGAAGAAGAGGCGGACGCGCTGGCCGGCGGCCATGTTGCGCTGATAGGACATCCAGCGTGCGACCTGGCCCCAGAAGCGGTAGTGATAGAGGTCCTCCACGCCGCGACGCCAGCGCCATGCGGAGTCGATGCCCATGAAGAGCACCTTGCCATTGCCAGCGGGCTTGGTGACCAGAAGCGGGATGGGTCCGAATTTTCCGCGGCGGTTGCCATGGACGGCGAGGACTTCGGTGCCGCCCTTGGCCTTGATGACCGGAGCGTGCCAATAAAATCCGGGGAGGCGACGCCAGATCTCAGGGTTTTCCTGCTCGTTGGAACCAAGCATCGTTAGAAGGGAGCTGCGACCCTCGGTGGTGAGGGTGAGCGGCGAGGAGAGGGCTTCGCCGAAACCATTGCGGTGGGCGTCGTCTAACACGACCGGCATCAGGTCGGACAGATCGGTGTCGAGCAGGGAAAACTGGTTGCCCAGCGATCCGGGCATGAAGATCACACCGGACGCCTGGTTCTCGACGAGGCCGCGGATGAGTGTGCATTGATTCTTGGTGAGCTGGTCCTGGTTCACTCCGACATCGCCGATGAAGATGACATCGTATTTGGCGAGCTCCTCGAGTTTTTCCGGGAACGCCTTGATGTAATCCTTTCCGCCGCCGATGCCGAGGGCGGGATGGAAAAGCAGGCATGAAAGCTCGACTCCGGGGTCGCGGGAGAGGGCGTTTCTCAAGAAGCGGAATTCCCAGCGCGGTTGACTCTCAATGACCAGAACCCGGATTTTTTCCGGACGTCCGGCGATGGTGAACTTTCGGGAGTTGTTCGTGGCGATGAGTTCGCCATCGGCCACGGGAATGGATAGCTCCAGGGTGGACGTGCCTTCCTTCTCGATGCGCCAGAGGATGGAATCATAGGTCTCCGAATTGGGTGGGAGGATGATGTCCTTGGTGTGTTCCCGGCCGTTCTGATCGCGAAGGCGGACGATGGTGCGCGCCTGGCGGTCCAGCGAGGAACGGATGGTGAATGGGATTTGCACATTTTCCCCGACGATGCCGTAGCTCGGCGCGGAGGCTGAGAGGATGTCGAGATCCGGCAGGCGGGTTTGCGCGCCGACCGGAATCGGGAAAAGCGGCACGCCGCGCAGGCGCATTTTCTGTGCCGCGGCCACCGGCGGCTTTCCGATGTTAGAGTCGCCATCGCTGAGCAACACGATAGCGCGGAGGTTGTTTTGTTTTTCGAGGATCTCGGAAAGCGGTGCTTCCAGGTCACTGCCGGAAAGCGCGGGATTTTCGGCACTCGGAGTGGCGAAGGGTTGGCTGGTGACTTCATTCGCACCGCCCGCTTCAAGGGGTTTCCAAAGATCTGATGCGAGCGCTTTTTTCACCCATTCGGCGCGTGAGACGATTTCCGATTTTTCGGAGAGAGCGGGCGGCAATTGGGCGTCGATGGTGGTCATCGACTTCGAATCGTCCCAGAGGATGGCGATCCGGGGTTTGGTGTCCGGGTTGATGATGGTGCGCCATTCCGGTTGCCAGAGTAGGATAACCACCACGATGGCGGCGATCATGCGCAGGATCTCCAATACCGCAGTGCGTCTGGGGTGCGGGCTGCGCCGCCATGTTAGAAACGACAACGCGCCGATCAGGAGCAGCGCGATGATGCCGATCCAAAGCGTGACGGGTGTTGGAGTGAGATGAAGCATTAGAATGAAAGCACTAAATGATAAGCATTAAATTCGAAATGAAGAATGGCAAGGCGTTCAGGGTGATGCCGGGTTATTGGATTTCTGGTTTCCGATTTCGGATTTCAGATTGAGGGATTCCTTCTTCGGTAGGCAAAGCAGGGCCTCGGAGAGGAGAAAAAAGAGCATGGCGATGAGGAAACCGCGCCAGACATCGCGGGAGAGCGAGGGATCTCCAGCCTGTCCCGCCTGTTCTAACAAAGTGTATCGGGTGCCATCGAGCACGGTGTCTAGCATTTCGCGGGTGAGGATTTCCGGAGCATCCTCCTCAAGCGGGCGGTTGATGGCCAGCAGTCGTTCTCCGAGCCGGAATATTCCGGATTCGAATTCGTTGTTGGCGGGGTCCGTAGTACCGTAATCATCGAGGTGGTTGCGGGTTTCTCCGGCAAGAACGCGGGTTTTTTCCGTGCCCACAGTGGCGAAGTAGGAGGCGTCGAATCGTTCGTTGCCAGCTTGGATGACACGTTGCACGGCGGGTAGCAGGACATCGGCATCGCCCAGATTGGACCAGGTATAATCCGGGATGGATCCGAGGAACCACGCGGTGCCACGATCGAAGATTTTGCGGGTGATGAAGGCTTCTCCGTCCTCCCAACGGGCGAGGGGGGCTACGTCGCCCTGAGGAATCTGACGGCGAATGGCCTTGAGTCGGTTTGCGGAGAGTGGCGTGCCGTCAAGTCCGTCGCGCAATGGGCCTTCGTTATGGTTCCAATCCTTGAGAATGAAAAATTTACCGGAAGGAGCTTCCGCAGGATCCGCCCATTTCAAATCGTTGAAGACGGCGGCAGAGGGAATTCCTGGTGGCAGAAAGAGAACCTGGCCGCCGTTTGTTAGAAAGCTCCGGACGGCATCCGCAGCCGCGCCGGTGGGAAGTGGTGCGGCCCATAGGATGGCGGCAAACTCACTTTGAATGGCTGTGGCGGCCTGTGCGGGATCGACACGCTGGGCGGTCATGTTGCCGAATCCCGGAGGTGCCGCCGCAAGGGTGAGGTAATCGGCGGCCTCACCCATTTGGCAAACCATGAGGGATTTGACCGGACGCGCGGGACCGAAGGCGAAGAAGGCGGCGTTATCACGTGGATTTCCGTCAGAGGGAATCGAGAGCCAGCCATAGCCGGTATCACTGGCCGGCGGAAGAGCCACACGTTTTTGAAATCGCAGGGATTGGCCCGGTATGGTGAGGGTCTCGGTGGTGCTGGTGCCGTTGAGGTGGAGGTTGAGCGGGATCGTTGCGGTGCCACGGGCATCCGCAGAACGCAGGACTTCCAGGTTGATGACGAGTTCGTCTCCGGCGCGCTGCGTGCCAAGCATGCGCAGGGATGAATTCGCGGCGGTGTTGCCGGTGAGCGAGAGCACGCGGACGG
>CAIVKO010000132.1 GCA_903906515.1 Akkermansiaceae bacterium | reverse complement strand
GAGGTCGAGCAAGGCCTCACGTTCTTCCTGGGTATGGTTCATGTAGGGATCGAAAATCAATGAGGCGAGGTCGTATTCCTGCCGTCCGCGGCGCAGGCCTTGGAAATCGATCATCCACACCTTGTCGTCCTTGATGAGGAGGTTCTGCGATTGGAAATCCCGGTGGACCAGATGCCGCGCCCCGGTGCCGAGGCGATCCGAGAGCTCGGTGAATGCCGGGTTTTTACCCAAGGCCGTGGCATCCATGCCGAGGAAATCTTCGACCAGATATTCGAAGAAATACTGTTGTTCCCAACGGTAGAGATTCGCATCGAATGGCGGCATCAGGTGGAAATCCTTGGGCGGCTTGGCGTAGAACAGGCGGTCCACCTGTTCGAAGGCGGAAGTGTAGAGCGGCAGGCGCTCCTTGAACGGTCGGTCCCTGAATGAGTATAGGTCCGTGTCGCCGAGGTCCTCGACCAAGGCCACGCGGTAACGCGCACGTTCGTAGATGATTTCCGGGACGCGGAATTTGGCTTGTCGGAGAAAATTTCCTACGGGGATGAATTGAGAGTTGTCCTCGCGTTCCTCCGTCCAATGGATGCCGATAAACGGCTCATGAATCGGGCATTTCACCCGCACGATCGTGCGACCGGAGGCGCCGCGCTTGATCGGTTCAAGGGTGATGGGAACGGTCGGGTCCACTCCAAGAAACTGACGGGCTGTGGAAAGGATCGCTTCGGTTGGCATGGGCGCGGGCAAACTTGGGTAGAAAATCCCGCTTCTGCCAAGGGAAATCGGGTGATTTCATTCATGATGGTAAAACCACAGCAGCACCAGCAGCCCCACTCCCACCCCCCACAGCAGCCACGGATTGTAGATGAAATACGGGTAAATCATCAGTGCCAGCCCGATCGCGCGGGGTTGCCAGAGGTCCAGTTTGCGCCCGTAAACAAACGCTCCCCAGCCCAGCGTGCCGAAAACGAAGCCTGCCAGAATGTTGTAGGGACTGAATTCGAAGGGCATACTGGGAACCATACACGGATCGAGGTCGGTGACGAGTCCAAGTTTGCAGGGCTGACGCATCAAAATTCACCTAGAATGACAGAATCGAAACGCGGAGATGCTGAGAGCGCAAAGGAATTCGCGGAGAAATATGGAATTTCCATGATGTGGCAAAAATGATTTTCAACCCGTTCCAATTCTAAAATTTGATAACCTCAGCGCTTTTCCCCGCGTTCTCCGCATCTCTGCGTTTCGCTGAATCATTTTTTGATGCCTTGACCCTGGCCAAGTTTTAGACGCTTTGGCAATTCAGGGTTGTCGGCATGGCGGAAGTGGGGCTTGATCGCGACATGAAACTTCTTTTGATCGGACACGGCTACCTTGGCCAGGCGATTGCCCGTGTGTTCGGCGAGTGCGGCTGGGAGGTCGCCACGGTTTCGCGATCAGGCGGTGATGGGTCGCTGTCCTGCGATGTCGGCGACGGCGTGGCGGTCTCACAACTTCCGGGGGCGGATTTCATCGTCCACTGCGCCTCGTCCGGCCGAGGCGGGGCGGAGGCCTATCAGCATGTCTATGTCGATGGCTGCCGGAATCTGGTAGAATCATTTCCCGGTGTGCCGTTGTTGTTCACCTCCAGCAGTTCCGTTTACGCGCAAACCGACGGATCACAAGTCACCGAAGAAAGCCCGACCATTCCGGACCGGGAAACCGGTAGATTGTTGTTGGAGGCGGAGCGGATCACCCTGGCCGCGGGCGGGATCGTCACCCGTCTATCAGGAATCTACGGACCTGGCCGCAGTGTGATTTTGAAAAAATTCCTCACCGGCGAGGCTGTCATCGAAGAGGACGGCAGGCGTTTTCTCAACCAGATCCACCGCGATGACGCGGCACGCGCGATTTTCCACCTCGCGAAATCCGAGATCCGCAGCGAAATCTTCAATTTGAGCGATTCCACGCCCGTCACCCAGCTCGCGTGTTATGAAAAACTCGCGGAAGTCTTCCATCTGCCGCTGCCACCTGTCGGCCCGCGCGACCCGAATCGCAAACGCGGTTGGACCCACAAGCAGGTGTCTAACGCCAAACTCTGCGCCACCGGTTGGGTGCCGGAATTTCCGTCATTCCTCGATGCTGCCGAGGGCGTGGCAGCGAGTTTGTGATGTTTTTACCACCCTCTCTGCTCGATCAACCCGATGGCCGCATCAGCTAAGGAAAACACCGGATTTTTCAGGCGTTCGAGACATGGCTGGTTGGACAATAGACCGCTTGCCAAAAGTCCTTACCGTAACGGGATGTTTTATTGAGCGGATTTCCAGCCGCTACGCGGTTTTGTTTTCAGCATTCCGGCCTGTGGATGCCGATTCCTGCGTTGTTCTTCGGCCACGGATAATAAAAATCATTTTCCGGCGGGATCAGGATGTCCGAAGTCAGGCCAGCATGCGCCAGATGAAGGCGACGATGGCGCATAACACGCAGCCGATCACCAGCGGGAGCAAGGCGGAAACGATGGTCCATTTGACGCTGCGGGTTTCCCGATAGATCGTGTAGAGTGTGGTGGAGCACGGATTGTGGCAGAGGCTGAATAGCATCAGGCAGACGGCGGTGAGCGTGGTCCATCCGCCGGCGGTCAGGATGGCGTGCACGGTTTCGTTATCCGCTTCGAACATCACGCCGGTTCCCGCACCACCTTGGGCACCCGTGAGAAGCACGGTGAGCATGAGGATGGTAGGAACCACGATTTCGTTGGCGGGGATGGCGACAATATAGGCGAGCAGGATGACGCCGGTGAGGCCCATCGTCCACGCCAGGGGATCGGTGGCGTGCACAAACCACGCGGCCACACTCTGATCGCCGAGGTGGACGTTGGCACTCAACCAGATTGCTGCCCCGGCAGGCAGGGCGAACACCACGGCACGCCAGAGCACGATGAGCGTGCGGTCGATGAGTGAGGTGTAGAGGGTTTTGAAAAAATGCGGTGGCCGGTAGGGAGGAAGTTCCAGGCTGAACGAGGTGGCTTCTCCGCGCAATACGGTGCGGGCCAGAAACCATGAGGTGAGCAGGGCGAAGCCAAATCCTAACAATGCCACGACCAGCACCGAGAGCGCGGCGATCGATCCGCCCCAGCCTGTGGGGGCGAGCGTGCCGATGAACACGCCGGCCATGAGGATCTGGGTCGGCCAGCGGCCGTTGCAGAGCGAGAAGTTGTTGGTGATGATGGCGATGAGTCGTTCCCGTGGCGAATCGATGATGCGCGTGGCCACCACACCGGCGGCGTTGCAACCGAGACCCATCGCCATGGTCAGTGCCTGCTTGCCGTGAGCACCCACTTTTTGAAAAACCCGGTCGAGATTGAAGGCCACGCGCGGCAGGAATCCGAAATCCTCCAGCAAGGTGAAACAGGGGAAAAAGATCGCCATCGGCGGCAACATCACGGCAACGACCCATGCGGTTGCGAGATACATGCCATCCACACACACGCCCCTGAGCCATTCCGGCGCGCCTGCGGCGATGAACCAGCCTGACAACAACGCGTGCCCTTTATCCACTAACAAACCGGCCAGGATGGAGGACGGTATATTTGCTCCCACAATCGTCAACCAGAGGATGGCACCGAGCACGCCTATCATGATCGGAAACGCCGACCATGGGTTGGTTAGAAGACGGTCGAGATTTTGTTGCCATGCGAGACGGCGACCGGTTCCTCCGCGGGTGATGCTGCGTTCCGCGATGCGTGCGGCCTCGCCGTAGATCGACTCCGAGATCCGGTCATGGAGGTTTTGTGGCAGTTGCCAGCGCAGTTCCGCGGTTTTCTTGATCAGTTCTTCAGGAGTATTCATGTCGCGGATTCCTTGGCGTTGTATTGGGCGGAGACAGGTTCCGCCAGCGCCCCGATGTCGCCGGAAAGCACGGCGTCCATGATTTCGCGGTCGCCCTCTAACAATCGGAGCGCCACCCAGCGCGGTTGGGGGAGATGGGGGAATAACCCCTGAAGGTCCGCCTCCACCTGATCGAGCGCAAGCCGGAGGCCGGGGACTTCCAGCGGCAGTCGCCGGGGAGCGGGGGTATCAGTGCGGGCTGCCATGATCGAGATTTCACGGATCAACTCGGGGATGCCTTGGCCGGAGCGAGCCGAACAGGGGACCACCGGCACGCCGAGATCGCGGGCGAGATTGCGCACATCGATCTCCAGGCTGTTGGCGCGGGCCTCGTCCATCAGGTTGAGGCACAACACGGCGCGGCGTGTGATTTGGAGGACTTGCAGGATCAGGTTGAGGTTGCGTTCCATGCAGGTGGCATCCGCCACCATCACCGTGACATCCGGACGGCCGAACAACAGGAATGTGCGCGCCACTTCTTCATCCGGTGAGGCTGATAGAAGAGAGTAGGTGCCCGGAAGATCGACGATCTTGTATTTTTTTCCATCATAGGAAAACCCGCCTTCCGCGCGGCTGATGGTTTTGCCGGGCCAGTTTCCGGTGTGCATCCGTAGTCCGGTTAGAGCGTTGAAAACCGTGGTTTTTCCGGTGTTGGGATTTCCGGCCAGGGCGATGACGTGGTCACAATCGTCCACGCGCAGTCCGAGTTTCCGGAGTTGGCTGAAGCGCGACGGGCAGGAAACGCAGGCCTCGCCGGGTTGGTGGGAGTCCTCGGGAATCATGGTCTTTTCATTGTGGCAGAGTGGACGAGGATGCGATCCGCCTGATGATCGCGCAGGGCGATGAGAGCGCCACGGATGTCATAACTCCGCGGGGTGCCGAACGGGCTGGTGAACTCGCAGCGGATGCGCGTGCCGGGCACCACGCCGAGATCCAGCAGGCGCCGGCGCTCGGCCCCCGTGCAGGATGGCGCAAGAATGTGAACCACGGCTTCGCCACCCACCGGTAAGTCTGATAGACGACCGAGGTCCGGCGGGGTTTCATCCTCCCGATCAGGTGTGGTCACGTGAATCAGGGTGGCAACGGCGGCGGGTATCACAATCCGTCGGTTTTCCACCAACGCCTCGATCGAACCATCGTCGAGGTGGCGTGATTCATCGATCCGGGTTCCGGGTGACAATGCCAGCGCCTCGGCCTGGCGGTAGAGGGTCGCGGGTTCGTCCTCGATGTGCTCGATGCGGGCGGCTTGCCTGTCGGGCCACGATGCCAGCGATGTTAGAGCGCGCCTCGGCATGTCGCCTTCGCGGGTGGGGATAGGATCGCCGTGCGGGTCGAAACGCGGGTTGTTCAGGCGGTCGGCCATGGCATCCACGGCAGATGGTTCCAGGTGGTGTTCCGCCTTGTGGGCCTGGCGGTGCCACTCTTCCGGAGGAGTGCTGGTTTCGCGGGCCAGCCAGGTTTCATAAAGCCGGTGGGTGCGGACCACTTGCAGGGCGTAGATCCGACCGTCCTCAGTTAGGTGATGTGTGTCTCCCGTGGCCGTTGCAAGCCCACGGCCGCGGAGATTTCCCAGTAGCACGGCCGATTGGCTCCGCGAGCGCGACAAGGCACCCGCCAGACTTTCCACCGTAGCCCCACGCCCGGATTCATCACAGTCCAGCAGGTGCTTCAACGCATCCTCCAATTGGATGCGCTGGGTGTCTGATGATTCTTTTCGGATGTGCCGCATGAGTTGCCCTTGAGTAATTAAATTAGCCTTGGCTAATTTACAAGGGGGATTTCAAAGCGTGGCAATTATTCTGGCCAAGGTGTATCCGTCTTTGCCGTCCTTCACGGTCCAGCCGAGATCGGCGAGTTCGGCGCGCAGGGTATCGGATTCCGCCCAATTTTTGGCGAGACGGGCTTGCCAGCGCTTTTCGGCAAGCGCCTGGATGTCATCGGGGATTTCGGTTTCATCGGAGATTTCTTCCGGCAGCGTGAGGCCGAGGGCTTTGAGAATCCGGTTGAATCCGGCGAGGGCGGCGGCGGCGTCATTCCCTGTGAGCGATGAGGCATCTCTCAAGCCGGTGAACAGTCCTCCGAGCGCTGCGGGGGTGTTGAGATCGTTGTTCAGGCTGTCCCATGCGGCTTGGAACGGGCCGAAACCGGCGCTGGTGAGGGTGGTGTCGCCGCCCATTCTGGCAGCGATCGATCGGGCACCCTTGGCGAGTTTTGCCAGGGCCTCGCGGGCGGCGGTGAGCGATTCGAGGGTGAAATTGAGTTGCTTCCGGTAATGCCCGCCGATCAGGACGTAGCGCACTTCCATCGGGGAAAATCCGCGCGCTTCGAGATCGGATAGAGTGTAGAGATTGCCGAGCGATTTCGACATTTTTCCGCCATCGACGAGCAAGTGGGTGATGTGGAACCAGTGGCTGGCGAAGTGGCCGCCGCAGGCACAGGCGCTCTGGGCGATCTCATTTTCATGGTGTGGAAAAACCAGGTCCACGCCGCCGGAGTGGAGGTCGAACGAATCGCCGAGGTATTCGCGGATCATGGCCGAGCATTCGAGGTGCCAGCCGGGGCGTCCGTCACCCCACGGCGATGGCCAGAAGTTTGCGCCATCCTCGGGTCGGCGGGATTTCCACAGCACGAAGTCCGAGACGCTGTCTTTTTCGTATTCGTCCGAGTTGGCGCGGGTGTTCTGGGTTTTTCCGAGATCGAGTTCGCGTTCGTCGAGCCGCGAGAGTTTGCCGTATGCGGGAAACGAGGAGATTTTGAAATAGACCGATCCGTCGTCGGAAGCGTAGGCGTGGCCTTTGGATATCAAGGCCTCGATCATGGCGATCTGTTGCGGGATGTGATCGACGGCTCCGGGTTCGATGTGGGGTTCGAGCAGTCCGAGTTTTTCGCAGTCGGTGTGGAATTTCAGCGTCCAACCTGCGGTGAATTCAGTAAGGGACAGCCCGGCTTTTTGGGAATCCCGGATGGTTTTATCGTCAACATCGGTGATGTTGCGAACGTGCAGGGTGGGGGTGCCACCGGTTTCCAAGGTGCGGCGAAGCACGTCTTGAAGCACGAAAGTGCGGAAGTTTCCGATGTGCGCAGGCCCGTAAACGGTGGGTCCGCAGCAGTAAAATCGGTAGGTTGCGCCATCGATGGGGCGCAATTCGCGTTCGGTCCGGGTCAGCGTGTCAAAAAGCCGCATGGCCGTGGTGTATGCGGGAGCTGGCCGGGAGCCAAGTGGAATCACAAACATCCGGAATTTTGCCGTTGGCAGCCTACTCGTGTTGGGCCGGCGATGATTCCACCAATACTTCAGCCTTCTTTTTCTTGTCCGAGAATTTCTGGACGAAGACATAACAGACCGGGATCAGGAACAGTCCAATCAGGGTGGAAATGGTCATGCCGAAGACCACGCCGGTGCCCATGGTGCTGCGTGAGGCCGCGCCGGAGCCCGAGGCGAGCATCAGCGGCACACAGCCGAGGATGAAGGCGAAGGAGGTCATCAGGATCGGACGCAGGCGGAGCTTCGCTCCTTCGAGAGCGGCCTCAAGTGTGGGCATTCCTTCATCGCGTTTCATTTTTGCGAATTCGACGATGAGGATGGCGTTTTTGGCGGCGAGGCCGATGAGCATGATCAGCCCGACCTGGGCATAGACGTTCATTTCGAAATGGCGGAGCAGTAGGCCTAACATCGTTCCGAGTATGACCGTTGGCACCGAGAGCAACACGGCGAATGGCAGGGACCAGCTTTCATACTGCGCGGCTAACAGGAGGAATACGAAGATGATCGCCATGCCGAAAATCAGACCAGCCTGGCCTTCGGATTTCTTTTCCTGCAGCGTGAGGCCGGACCATTCGTAGCCGACGTTGGACGGCATGGTCGCCATGACTTCCTCCATCGCCTTGAGCGCCTGCGCCGAGCTGTAGCCGGGAGCGGGTGCGCCCATCATCTCGGCGGATAGATAGAGATTGAAACGCGTGGCGAAATTGGGCCCCGACATCTTGGTGACTTTCACCAGCGTGCTGAGCGGCACCATGCCGCCATCGTTGTTGCGTACGTAAAATTTACCGATGTCGTTCGGCGTGTTGGTGAACTTGGATTCGGCTTGCAGGAAGACCTTGTAAACGCGGCCGAATTTCACGAAGTCGTTCACATACATCCCGCTGAGGTAGGCTTGCAGGGTCTGAAACACGCTGTCCACCGGCACACCAAGCGTGCGGGCTTTCTCGCGGTCCGGTTCGACTTTCACCTGCGGTGTCACGGGACTGAAGGTGGTGGTCAAACGACCGATTTCCGGGCGTTTCGAGGCTGCGGCCTGCACCTGGCTTACCATGGCTGCGAGTTGCTCGACATCGCCGCCCGAGCGGTCCTGAAGTTGCATGGTGAAACCGGAGGAGTTGCCATATCCTGGAAGCGGAGGCGGGCCGAAGGCGAAAACGCGCGCACCAGGAATCGTGAAAAATTTCTTATTCCACTGCGCGGCGATGGCCTTGGCGTGCAGTTCGGGAGACTTGCGCTCGTTCCAGTCATCAAGGCCGATGAACATCATCGCCGCGTTAGGAACGTTGAGGTTGTTGAGGATGTTCAATCCGCTAAGGGCGAGCGCGGAACGAACGCCATGGGTCTTGCCGACGATTTCCTCCACCTGCTTGAGCACTTCATCCGAGCGTTGCAGCGAGGCACCTTCCGGCAGCTCGATGGCCACGAACAAATAGCCCTTGTCCTCGTCAGGAATGAATCCGCCCGGCACGATCTTGCCCAGACCCCAGATGCCGCCGCAGACGATGACAAGGATTAACATGGAAAACGTCGCCTTGCGCGTTAGGCCGCCGACGATCCTTCCATAGCGGTCGATGATCCAATCGAAGAATGCGTTGAACTTCTTGAAAAACCAAGCGACTGGTCCGCGACCCGGTGTCGGTTTGCGCAGCAGCAGGGCGGAGAGTGCCGGGCTGAGGGTGAGCGCGTTGATCGCGGAAAAAATCACCGAGACTGCGATGGTGATGGCGAACTGTTGATAGAGACGTCCGGTCACACCACCCATGAATGCGACGGGTACGAACACCGCGCAGAGAATGAGCGCGATGGCGACCACCGGCCCGGACACTTCCTGCATCGCCTTGCGTGTGGCGTCTCTGGGCGAGAGTCCGTGCTCGATGTGGTGCTGCACTGCCTCGACGACGACGATGGCATCATCCACGACAATACCGATGGCGAGTACCAGGCCGAACATGGTGAGCGTATTGACGCTGAAGCCGAGCAAAGGGAAGGCGATGAACACACCTAACAAAGAAACCGGCACCGTTAGCATCGGGATGATTGTGGCGCGGAAGCTTTGCAGGAAGATGTACACCACAATCAGCACGAGGATGATCGCCTCGAACAGCGTGTGGACGATGGATTCCATCGAAGCCTTGATCGGCAGGGTGGAGTCCAGCGTGATGCTGTAGTCCATGTCCGGCGGGAAGCGGAGTTTGGCCTCTTCCAGGATGGTTTTCACATTCTTCGCGGTATCCAGGGCGTTGGCGCCGGGTGCCAGATAGACGCCGAGCGCACCGGCTGGTGCCTTATCCAGGCGGGCGCGGAGGTCGTAGGTTTGCGCGCCCAGTTCCACGCGACCGACGTCTTTGATTTTCACCTGTTGTCCATTGTTGCTCGCGCGGATGATGATATCCTCGAACTCCTTGGGGTTCTTGAGCAGGCCGAGCGCGCGTACGTTGAATTGGCTTTCCTGGCCCTTTGGCGCGGGCTCGGCGCCGATCCGGCCGGCAGGCGATTGGGCGTTCTGCTCTTTGATCGCGTTGGAGATATCGGTGGGTGTGATCCCGAGCGATGAGAGTTTTTCGGGATCCAGCCAGATGCGCATCGAATAATCCTGCGCGGTGAAATTCTTCACATCGCCCACGCCGCGGACGCGCTTGATCTGATCGACGAGGTTGATGTCGGCATAGTTGCCGAGAAACACTCCGTCATAGGTGCCCTTCGGCGAGGAAAGGCCGATGGCTAACAAAATATCGGGAGACGAGCGGTTGGTGATGACTCCCTCGCGTTTCACCGCGTCCGGGAGTTGGGCTTCCGCCTGGCCCACGCGGTTCTGCGTGTTGACCTGCATGATGTCCACGTCCGTGCCGACATCGAAGGTGACGTTGAGTGTCATCTTGCCGTCATTGGCGTTATAGGACTGCATGTAGAGCAGCTTGTCCACGCCGTTGACCTTGGTCTCGATGGGGGTGGCCACGGATTCCATGACGGCCTCGGCAGCCGCGCCACGATACGACGAGGTGACCTGGATCAGGGTGGGGCTGACGTTCGGGTATTCCGAAATCGGCAGACGTGAGAGAGAGACGAGACCCACGATGCAGGTGACGATCGAAATGACCATCGCCACGATCGGCCGGCGGATGAAGAATTCAGCCATGACTTGTGATTACTTGGCGGGTTTTTCCGCAGTGGCGGGGGTGGATTGCATGGCGGCCATCTGGGCGGCGGTCATGGCGGTTACGGGTGCGCCCTCACGCGCTTTTTGCAAGCCTTCCACGATGACGCGTTCGCCGGGTTTGATGCCTTCCAGGATGATGAAATTCGAGCCGTTTTGTTCGCCCACTTTCACAGGCCGCTGGTTGGCCTTGCCATCCTTGTTGACGACCCAGAGGAAGGTTTTTCCTTGGAGTTCGACGATCGCCCGCTCGGGAACTTCGGTGCAATCCTTGCGGGTGCCGAGATCGACCCTGACGCGAGCGAACATGCCGGGGCGCAGGTTTTTCTGAGGATTGGGGAACTCCGCACGCATTCTCAAGGTGCCGGTCTTCACGTCCACCGCACGGTCGATGAAGACAATGTGCCCGATTTCAGGATGTTCGATGCCATTGGATAGAATCAAGGTCAGCGGCAGGGTGTCCATGACTGTGCCGCGTTCACGGCTCCTGGCTTCCGCTCGCAGGAAGTCCACTTCACTGACGTTGCAATAGAACCAGATCTTTTCGCGGGAGGAAATGGTGGCTAACAACGTGGCTTGACCCTTGCCGACCAGATCGCCGACGGAAACCTGCTTGGCTCCGATCATGCCGGTGATGGGCGCTCGCACGGTGCAATAGCTGAGGTCGAGTTTGGTGGAATCCACCCGTGCAATGGCGGACTGAACACCAGCTTCGCCAACCTGAACCGAGGCTTTGGCGTTATCGAGATCCTGTTTGGGAATCGCATTTTTTTCAAACAGCGGTTGGAGTCGCGCGACGTCCGCAAGATATTTCCCCAGCGAGGCCTTGGATTCGGCCAGCATGCCTTCCGCAGCCTTGAGGCGTTCCTCATACGGCCCTTGATCCAGTACGAAAATGACCTGATCCTTTTCGATCTCCTTGCCCTCCATAAAAGGCGTTTCCTTCACGAAGGCCTCCACACGGGCGCGGACCTCGACGTTCTGCGGCGAATCGAGCTGGCCAATAATCGTCGCGCTCAGCGGTACCTCTGATGGGGTGATTTCCATCACCTCGACAATCGGCGGTGGCGGGGTGACGACCGCAGGTTTTTTACATGAGCTTGCTGTGAGCAGTGCAAGCAGTGGCGCGGCGATGCGAAGGCACATCATGTGGCCGGACCCTGTGGCAGGATTACGGTGGACGACCGGCCTTACGGCCGTAAACCGCTCGTTTGGGATGAAATCACAACGATCCTCCCGAGTCTTGCTTTCTTCCGTTTGAAAAAATAATTTGATCACACAAGTTGGGCTAACGAATGGCTGCCAGTGTGTCAATACAATCTTTGGAGCATCAACAGTTTATGAAAATTCGACTTGATCGGATGGGAACATCCGTCACCATGGAGCGGATATTCCGGCTAAGCGCACCAAGCTCTGGAAACTCTATTGAGAGCCCTCTCTCACCACCATTCAGATTCAAACCATGAAATCACCCGCAAGACTGTCAGTCATCATCCTGAGTGCTGTTTTTCTAGGGTCCTGTGTGCTTGGTCCGCAGCCAGGAGCGCCGGATATCCAGACTCCTTCGTCGATCCGCGGTGATACCGCGCCGCATGGCACCTCTTTCGGCGATAAGGCATGGCGCAAGGTGTTCTCCGATTCCACCCTGCGTTGCCTGATCGAGCGTGCGTTGCGCAACAACCCGGATTTAGTCGCCGCCACATATCGGATTGAACAGGCACGTGCACAGGCCAAAGCCGCGCAGGCCGATTGGTTCCCGAGCCTCGGTGGCTCTGGTGGCGGCGCTGCCAACTATCGATCCATCAATGCCAGTCAAAACCCGGTCGGTGGCGAGCGCCATACGGAATCCTTTGATATCACGGCAATGCTGAGTTGGGAAATCGATCTCTGGGGTGGCATCCGTCGCAATAACGAAGCTGCACGTGCCCGTTTCCTCGCCGCCGCGTATCAGCGCGACGCCGTGCAAACCAGCCTCATCGCCTCGGTTGCCTCATCTTATATCGAACTCAAGAACCTCGACGAACGGCTTTCCATTTCCAAACGCACTGCAGAAAGCCGCAAGGCTTCGCTCGGACTCGTCAATGCCCGCCGCAATGGCGGTGTCAGTTCCGATCTGGAAGTCGGCCAAGCCGAGGCCTTGTTGCAACAGGCGCTCACCGCCATCCCGACCACCGAGAAGGCCATCAGTGCCAAGGAAAACGAAATCCACGCACTGCTGGGTGAATATCCCAGCCGTGTCGCACGGGGTGGTAGCCTCGGTAGCCTTGATTCCTCGCTCAACATTCGCGGCGGTCTGCCATCCTCGCTGATGGAGCGCAGGCCGGATATCGCCGCCGCCAGTCAAGCCTATCAGGCAGCCACCGCGCAGATCGGTGTGGCCGAGGCGCTGCGCCTGCCTTCGCTCTCGTTGACCGGCAGCGGCGGGGTTGTTAGCGCCGATCTCGGCGACCTCCTCCAAGGAAAATCTGGAACCTATTCGATCGGGCCACGTATTGCCGGTCCGATTTTTGACGCCGGCCGTGGCAAGGCTCGCGTTGAAGCCGCCCGTGCCGCCGCAGGTGAGGCATTGGCTGCCCACGACAAGGCCGCCAAGCAAGCGTTCCGCGAAGCTGCGGATTCGATTAATGGCTATTACAAGAACGGCCAGATCATCACCGAGCAATCCCGCCTTGTTGCCGCCAACCAGAAAGTCGCCACCGTGGCCAATGACCGCTTTCAAGGCGGAGCCTCCAGCTACCTTGAAGTGCTCGATGCCGAGCGCAACCTGTTCAATTCCGAACTCGAACTCGCCGACGCGCGCCGCGACCGCCTGCTCTCCGTCGTCCAAGCCTATCGTGCTCTCGGTGGTGGGTGGAAATAACGGCATCTTCAAAATACCATGAAGATCGTTTTCCGCGTGAATTATCAGACCCAGCCCGGGCAGTCGCTTTGGTTGAAGCTTGTGACTGTTTTGAAGGGGACGGATGTCCGGTTCGAGCAGGTATTGCCGATGCGTTGGTTCAATGACCGGCAGTGGCAGGTGGAGTTGGATGTGGATGGGAGAGTTGGACTGGGTTTGGAATACAGCTATCAATTCCGCGAGGAGTCCAATGGCGTGGTGCTCGATGAATGGGCGGGTCCACGGACGGCGGAAGCGGATCCGGCAGTGATCGACGCGTTGTTATTGGAAGACACATGGTGTTCGGCGGGAACGGTGGATTACGCATTTGACACCAAGGCATTCAAGGCCGTGCTACCGGCGCGCGGGAGGTTTGTTAAGCCGGTTGTGCCCGAGGGCGCGAACCACACGATCCAACTCCGGATGGCCGCTGTGCCGGCGGGGCTTGTGCCATGTGTGATTGGCAGCGTGCGGGAAATCGGTGAATGGGGGTGGCATCATGCGGTGCCGTTAGATGAGGTGGCCGCCAACGTTTGGAGTGCCAGTCTCTATCTGCCGGAGGATTGGAGTATTGAATACAAATTCGGATTGTTTGATAGAAAACTCGGTTCTGTGGTCAGTATCGAGCAAGGCGAAAACCGGGTGTTGGACAACCGCGTGCTCGCCCCGCGTCAGTGGACGATCGTTCAAGACGAAAACTACCGCCGTGATGTTTCCGCTCTTTTCCGCGGTGCGGGTGTGGCCATCCCGGTTTTTTCGTTGCGTGGCGAACAAGGTCTCGGAGTCGGCGAATTCGCGGATCTCAAACCACTGGCGGATTGGGCTGCCGGTGTGGGACTGAAGCTCATCCAGATCCTGCCGATCAATGATACCACATCATCCCACGATTGGACGGACTCCTATCCCTATTCGGCCATCAGCGTGTTCGCGTTGCACCCGATCTATCTGCGGATCGATGATCTCGGGTATGACATGCCCGAGGATTTCCCCGCAGAGGTGGACTCCGCGCGTGAATGGCTCAACGCTCTGGAACACGTGGATCATGAAGAGGTGATGGAGGCGAAAACCGGTTTTTTCCGACAGATATTCGCGAAACACCGGAAGAAAATCACCGGCAGCGAGGGATTCCGTACGTTTCTAACGGACAATCGCGACTGGGTGGTTTCTTATGGCGTGTTTTGTGTGATGCGCGACAAGTTCGGTACGGCGGATTTCAGCAAGTGGCAGGATTGGGCGGTGTTTGACCGCGAACGCGTCGATGCCATGGCGGACCCGGCCCATGCGGATTGGGCGGAAGTTTCCTATCACATCTGGTTGCAATACGAATTGGACCGCCAGTTGTCCGATGCGGTGAGCCACCTGCACAAGCGCGGCCTGGCGCTTAAGGGCGATTTGCCGATCGGCATTGACCGGCAATCGGTGGATGCATGGACCGCGCCTCATTTGTTCAACATGGATTCCCAAGCGGGAGCGCCGCCGGATGCCTTTGCCGTGAAGGGGCAAAACTGGGGGTTTCCGACTTATAACTGGGAGGTGATGCGGCAGGATGGATATGCGTGGTGGCGCTCGCGCTTCGCAAAACTCAGCCGTTATTTCGACGCCTACCGCATCGATCACATCCTCGGGTTTTTCCGGATTTGGCAGGTGCCGCAGGATCAGGTCGAGGGAATCATGGGATGGTTTGATCCGGCGTTGCCGATTCATATCGACGAGTTCCATGAGCGGGGCATCGGGTTTGATTACGACCGTTTCTGCAAGCCGTATATTCGCGGGCATTTCCTGATGGAGCGTTTCGGGCAAAACCTTGAGGAGGTGAGGGAACGCTATCTGGACGATTGCGGCGATGATGTCTATCAGCTCCGTGATGATGTCGCCACCCAGCGCCGGATTGTCGATCATTTCGCGGCGCGGGACGTGGTGGACCCTGTGGAGAAAACCCGGGTGGAGCAAATGCGCGATGGTCTGATGGATTGCGCGAGCGATGTTTTGTTTTTCGAGGTTCCTGGATCCGGCGGGACGCTTTTCCATCCGCGATGTTCGGTGCATACGACCCGATCGTTTGAAGAACTCGATTGGCAGAGCAAGTGGAAGGTGGAGGACTTGTATGTCGATTATTTCTTCCGAAGACAGGAGGGTTTCTGGCAGGCGAGGGGATACGAGAAGCTGCCCGCGATGCGGCGTGCCAGTTCGATGCTGCTGTGTGGCGAGGATCTGGGGATGGTCCCTGCCTGCGTGCCTGGTGTGCTCAAGCAACTCGGCATCCTGTCACTGGAAATCCAGCGCATGCCGAAATCCCCGGATGTCCAGTTTGCCAATCCGGCATCGGCTCCCTACATGAGTGTGGTCAGCCCGTCCACCCATGACATGCCCACCCTGCGAGGATGGTGGCGCGAGGACCATAACGTCAGCGGGAGTTTTGCTTGGAAAATGCTCGGAATCGCCTTTCCGCCGGCCGAGCTTTCCGGGGAAATCGCGACCACCATTCTTCTCCAACACATGCAATCCCCGGCGATGTGGGCGGTTTTCCCGCTTCAGGACCTTTTGGCCATCGATGAAGGTCTGCGCCACCCTAACCCCGATGGAGAGCGCATCAACGTGCCTGCTATCGTGCCTTATTATTGGCGTTACCGGATGCACCTGGGGTTGGACGAATTGGCTGCGGCGGACGAGTTCAATGAACGAATCCGTGGTTTGCTGCATGCGACCGGGCGCTGAGTTGATTTTTCCGTGAGGATTTCTTGACCTGCCGAGGGCGGAGTCGATAGGGTCCGCACGGTATTGCTAATACCGTTTTCCATCAACAGCCCCGCGCAACATGAATATCCACGAATATCAGGCCAAGGAACTCTTCGACCGCTTCGGCGTGCCCAGCCCGAACGGCAAGGCGGCATCCACCCCAAAGGAAGTTTACGATGCCGCCAAATGGCTTGCCGTAAAAAACCTGGTGGTCAAGGCCCAGGTCCATGCGGGCGGCCGTGGTAAGGGCGTATTCAAAAACGGCTTCAAAGGCGGTGTGCAACTCGTTAATTCTCCTGAAGCCGCCCGTGATGTGGCGGCTAAAATGATCGGCCAAGTCCTTGTCACCAAACAAACCGGTGAGGCAGGCAGGCTGGTCCGCAAGGTGATGGTCACCGAGTCCGTGAACATCAGCCGTGAACTCTATCTGGCGATCCTGCTGGACCGTCAGACCTGCCGCCCCGTGATCATCGTTTCCACCGAAGGCGGAATGGACATTGAGGAAGTCGCCGCGAAAACGCCGGGAAAAATCCTCCGCGAATATGTCAATCCCTTGGCCGGTCTCCAGGCCTATCAGGTGCGTAAACTCTGCCAGACGCTGGGTCTTGATACCACCGCCCGCCAGTTCGGACGTCTGCTCCACTCGCTCTACAAGCTTTTCATCGATTGCGATTGCTCGATGGTTGAAATCAATCCGGTCGTGGTGACGACCGACGACCACGTCTACGCGCTGGATGCCAAGTTCAACTTCGACGACAACGCGCTCTATCGGCATCCCGACATTTCCGCGATGCGCGACAAGGAGGAGGAGGACCCCCGTGAAGTGGCGGCCGCCGAGTTCGAACTTAACTACATCGGCCTGGATGGAAACATTGCCTGTCTTGTGAATGGCGCCGGTCTGGCCATGGCCACCATGGATATCATCAAACATCGCGGCGGCGATCCTGCCAACTTCCTCGATGTTGGCGGTGGCGCGTCCAAGGAGGCTGTCTCCGGGGCCTTCAAGATCATCCTCGGCGATCCGAATGTGAAAGGCATCTTCATCAATATTTTCGGCGGAATCATGGACTGCAACGTGGTGGCCGAGGGTGTCGTTGCCGCAGCGAGGGAAACCGGTCTTTCCCTACCGCTTGTCGTCCGTCTCGAAGGCAACAACGTCGAAGCCGGCAAGGCCACTCTCGTCGCCTCCGGTCTCAACATCATGTCCGCCGAAGACATGAACGACGGCGCGAAGAAAATCGTCGCGGCTGTGGCCTGAGACCTCATCAAATCCATGACACTCCGGCAATTTTATGACTGGCAAACCTTGGGTGGAGGCTCCGATGTCTCCTCCTTGGTGCAGTCTCTGGAAAAGCTGGAAATCCAGTGGTGCATGATCGGCGGTCTTGCTGTGAACCACTGGGCGTATGAACCCATGGCGACAGCGGATGTGGATTTGGTGATCGCCGCCGAACGGATAGAAGAAGCGGTTGATGCTTTGAAACAAGCCGGGTTTGTTGAAAACCGTTTCGAATTTTCCGTCAACCTGAAGGGTAACTCCAAAGTCAGCATACAGATCAGCACCGATCCTTTCTATCAGGAATTTCCGTTCCGTTCCATTGCTGCGGATGTCCACGGTATCCTCATGCGGGTTGCTGGATTGGAAGATACCTTGCGTGGCAAACTCGCTGCTTACAGTGATTCGGAACGCCGTGCCAGCAAGCGTCAGAAGGACCTCACGGATATAGCCCGCCTCATTGAGGCTCACCCGGATCTTCTGAAACTCATTCCTGCTAAAATCGCCGAACGTCTTGAAATCTGATTTTTGCTCCTTTGTCCGCCAATCTAACAATCAATCCTGTCATTTCACCATGTCCATCCTCATCGATAAATACACCAAGGTCCTCGTCCAAGGCATTACCGGCTCGTTCGGTGCCCGCCACGCCAGACTCTCGCTCGATTACGGTACCAAGATCGTCGGCGGTATCACGCCGGGCAAGGGGGGCCAGAAGTTTGACGACACTGTGCCGATTTTTGATACTGTATCTGCTGCCGTGAAGGAAACCGGAGCCACCGCCTCGGCCATCTTTGTTCCTCCCGCATTCGCGGCGGATGCGATCCTTGAAGCTGCCGACGCTGGCGTGGGCATCATCGTTTGCATCACCGAAGGCATCCCTGTGATGGACATGATGCGGGTCAAGGCGATGCTTTCCAAATCGAAGTCACGTTTGATCGGCCCTAACTGCCCCGGATTGGTGACTCCCGGTTACGGCGAGAACAGCCATGGCGGCTGCCGCATCGGAATTTCTCCGGGATATATCCACAAGCGCGGCAACGTCGGTGTGGTTTCACGCTCCGGCACGCTGACGTATGAGGCGGTCTGGCAACTCACCCGGCTCGGCTATGGCCAGAGCACCTGCGTTGGCATCGGTGGCGACCCGATCAATGGCACGTCCCACCTCGATGTGCTGAAAATGTTCAACGAAGACCCTGAAACCGAAGCGATCATCCTCATCGGTGAGATCGGCGGCAATGCCGAGGTCGAAGCCGCGCGCTGGGCGAAGGAGAACTGTACCAAGCCCATCGCCGGATTCATTGCCGGTGCCACCGCGCCTGCCGGACGCCGGATGGGTCACGCCGGTGCCATCGTCGGCGGCGAGGAAGACACCGCCCAGGCCAAGAAACGCATCCTCGCAGAGTGCGGCATCGCCATCGCGGAAACCCCGTCGTCCATGGCGCAAACGCTGATCGAACGCTGGGGAAAATAGGTGCCCATAGACCAAGGCAGATCCCAAGACGACTTCTGCAAGAAACCTAGTTGTAAGGGGTTTCAAATACCGGATCTATCTATGACTATTTCTTCACCAGCCTCAAGGTGGTGATCGCGCCGTAGGTCACATTATCCGCGCCTGGACACCGGGCCGATGGTTCCTCCCTCGATGAATTGGGCCTTGGTTTCCGATTGTTGATGATCGATTCTACCGTGGCTTATGTTAGATGCCCAGTTCATGATTCGCCTCACGATCGGACGGCTATCCCAATGAATGTGGGTGATAGGAGGTTTGCACCAGGAGAAGTTGGGATCGTAGTCACAGCAAGCCAGCGAAACCGCCTCCGGGATGCGAATCCCCCGTTTTATGAAAAATTGCACCGCCGCCGTGAAAAACGGCGATTCATCGACAATCAATGCCGTTGGGGGTGTCACGCGGAACAATTCTTCGAGGCACTTTTGAAAACCTTCGGGGCTCTCGGTCCATGCGGGCAGATGATAGGAATTCGGCTGGATGCCGTGGGATTCCAGAGTGTTGAGAAACGTCCGCTCGGTCGCTCCCGGCTTTGGCAACCTCCGCTCCGCTCGCGCCAACAGCACGATCCTACGATGCCCAAGTTCGACGAGTCGTCGAACCAACTCTTTCATGGCGGTTGGTTTTGCGGGGCCGGCACCGGCAATCGTCAGTCCACGCCTCCTCCCGAACACCGCAAAGGCCGGAATCGATTGTTCCACAAACCATTCTAACACCTCGCGCGAGGCTCCGACAATGATCCATGCGTCAGCCCGTGTTTCCCCCACCAGTTTAGCGACCCGTCTCACGTTGAATCCCAATTCCATCAGTGTTTTTCCGGTTGAGAACACAGTGTGCCCGGTCTCCGCCAATTGATGCACCATGTCGATGATGTAGTTTTCGCCTCGTGTCTCGGGTTCGTAGTTTAATACCGCCACACGGAGAAAAGGATGTCCGGGGGCTTTCGAAATCGAGATTTTACGCCGCTTTCCGGCACCCTGGGGAATTAGGATTTTTTCCCGCACAAGCTGCTGCAAAGCCGCTTCCACGGTCTTTCCATTGATGTCGAGTTCTTTCGCGAGTTCAATGCGTCCGGGCATGGTTTCTCCCCACCTGCCGGTTGCCATGTTTTTTCGCAGATAATCCGCCACTTGCTCGACCTTGCTTTTCAGACGGTGCATTTCCATATCTCAATCCTGCCCTATTTGGTGGCAGGTTGCAATATGGAAATCATTCGACCACCTGCTTGCGGCTTGTAACGTCCCGCCTATCGATCTGCTTGCCCGTTCCTCTTGCTCCATTGCTGCAATGATTTCGGACCCAAGGTTGATAAATTCCTGATTTCAAAACCCCCATGTTGTTTCCCAAGAATCCGTGTCTGACACGCCCAACGATGGAATATAGTAATTCGCGAATGGAACAGGGTATGGTGACTCAAAGTCGAAAAAACTTCATTGCGCTGTGCACCATCACGGCAACTCTATTTCTATCCATTTTTGCGGCACCACGACTTCAAGCGGGGGGCGTCAATGTGCGGATTATAGGTCCGGCCTCCAGCTACGCGTCACACGACGCTGCTGCCATTGCCACGGAGCTCAACAATATCCTCGCAGGTGCCAGCGGCTACGCGGGCTCATCGTCATCTGTGACAGTCCTCTCGGGTGCCACACTTACGGAGGCATACTATCACCCCTCCTGCCGCACGGCCACCCGCGCGGCACTGGCCGAGAGTTACACCCATCTTGTCATCCTTCCAGAGACTGGATGGCTCGTATCCTACCCCGAACAGACCTTCGATGGCGTCTATCAAATGAGCCGCAAGGCGTTTGCCAAGGGTTCCACTCCCCTGCTGCTGATGCCCGGCACGGGTACCGCCTCCAATATCACCAACTTGGGCACCAACGCATACCGGATCGGCAACGGCTGCGGCATTCACATCATCCCGGGCGGATACGCCGCACAATCGGCCAGCTTGGTGGATCCATCAACGACGACCACCCAGGCACGGGCAGCCTATCTGCTGGCTGCCACGATCTTCACCAAGATCACAGGCCTCAACGCTTCTACCGGCTCGACTTACGTACCCTCCGTTTCCAGCTATTCCACATTGGCAAGCACAGCGGCATCGACCATCACCACTCAAAATTCGACCGTCCATTACTCGACCACGCGCGAGAACTCGGGCCTGATCCGCTATCGGCCCTTCACGTCGGCTGGAAACAGCGTGCGTTATGTGTGGACGGGCACCAGTACCGAGACCGGAATCAATAATACTTTGCCTGCTATCATCCAGGCTTCAGGTTTCACCAACTCGTCTTATCAGGTAACTAGGACCACAGGCTGGGATGACGCCATAACCACTTCGGCGGCCACCAACCTCAACGCCAATCCCGGTGTGTATCAATGGGCCTATGCCCGTGCTCCCTTTGTCACGGCCCTCGGCCAGAACATCATCGACCTCAGCCAGCCCAACCTGTTGCCCATCGCCTACGACCAGCACTATGTCCCGGTCGTCAACAACGATAGCATACTGGATGACATCTACAATCTGACTGAAGGTGCGCGTTCAACGTGTACGTCCCTTGGCTGGGTCACCATCCCCGTTCACCTGGGTGCGGCACGCCTTGCTGACTTAGATCCCTCGATTATCTTCAGCTCAGACAGCACTCACTGGACCGCACCCGGCTACAACATGATCGCCGCCATGATGTTCACGTCCATGCTCGGCCGTGAGCCAACGCCTCCAGCGACGGTGTTGGCCAACTCGCAAATGCTCAACGGTTTCAATGTAGGCAAACAGATCATCAAACAATTGGCCTTCCTCTCGGAAACCGAGGCTTATACGCCCGACACCCCCTTGGCCATTTCAGCGGTTCCCGCCTTGCAAGCCGTCCAGAGCCAAGCCTTCAGTTACTCCTTTACCGCCACCGGCGGCACCGCGCCTTACCTCTGGACCGAGGAATCCACCATCGGTCTTCCCACCGGTTTGACGCTCTCGTCCAGTGGAAGCCTCAGCGGCATTGCCACCTCCGGTGCAGGCACCTGGAATCTCATCGTCAAGGTCAAGGACAGCACTGGTGCCATCCGCAAAATTCCCGTTGCACTTACGGTGGCGCTCTCCGGCAGCGGCCCCGGCAGCTTGAGCATCGCGTCAACAACCGGCTTGACTGCTTCCGGAGCTGTTGGCGGTCCTTTTTCTCCTTCCTCGCAGACCTACACCCTCAGCAATGTGGGCACCACGTCCATCAACTGGACGGTGGCAAAGACCCAGGGCTGGATAACGCTCAGCGCCACCAGCGGCACCTTGGCCGCCGGCGGCAACACAAGCGTCACCGTAAGCATCAACACGGCGGCTAACAGCCTGGCGGCCAGCAGCTACACCGACACGGTCACCTTTACCAACACCACCAACAGCAACGGCAACGCGATCCGCAGCGTCGCTCTAACAGTCATTCCCATTTCCTCCACCCTCACCTGGGACGCCGACGGCACCACCACAGGGCAAACCGATGGCGCGGGTGCATGGCTTGGCACCAGCCAATGGTGGACCGGCTCGATAAATACCAACTGGAGCTCCGGTGCCAACGCCGCCTTTGGCAATAACGGGGCAGGTGGTGCCGTGACCTTGGCCAGCCCAACTTCGGTCAATGCGCTCAACTTCAACGCCTTTACCGGCACTTATACGATTGGCACCGCCGGTCAGGCCATCACGGTCACCAGCGCCATCACGGTGAACGCCTCGGCAGGCACGACTACGATCATCAGCCCACTCTCTCTGGCAAACCCGGTAGATTGGACCAATGATTCCACTAACATAACGACCGCATCCAGCACCATCACGGGTAGCGGCAACCTCACCAAGTTGGGCACGGGCCCCTTGGTGTTGGCACCCAGTCCCGATACCTCGGATTACACCGGCACGACCACCGTCAGCGAGGGTGTGCTCAACATCCAGAAGGCTACCGCGCTGGGCTCGGTCACCAGCGGCACAAGCGTCGCTTCGGGCGCTGCCTTGCAAATCCAAGGCGGCATCAGTGTTGGCAACGAGCCGCTAGCCCTCGACGGCAGCGGCATTTCCAGCACCGGCGCGCTACGCAATATCAGCGGCACGAACATCTACGCTGGCATTTTGACGTTCAATGGTCCCACCCGCATCCAGTCGGATGCAGGCACCCTTAGCCTCAGCCATACCGGCACGATCACCGGTGCGGGAGCGGCACTGTCGGTGGGCGGTGCCGGCAACGTTTCCATCAATGGCATCATCGCCACCACCACCGGCTCTTTGACCAAGGACGGTGCCGGCACGCTCACCCTGATGGGGGCAAATACCTACTCTGGGGGAACCGTGATCAATGGCGGTAACGTCACCCTTGGAACCACCAGCACCGATTCGTTGGGGGCTGCCGATGCCAGTATTGCGGTAAACGCCAACTGCACTCTAACGACAACCGCGACTACCACCCTACAAAAGAGCATCGCACTCAACAACAACGCCCTTCTCAGCTTTGCCAATCCCAGTGGCGGCATGACCATCACCGGTGCGGTCACGGGAGCCGGTAGTATCTCGGCCATTGGCGGCGGCACCAACTTGGCGCAGCGTGTGACCACTCTTGCGAGTGATTCTAACAACTTCACCGGAGCTATCAGCAACCCGGTTGGCGCAAATTTCGCCGATGTCATTGCCAATAGCCTCTATGAAGGAGTAGGCGCGGGCAACATCATCTATGGCGAGGCCGGACAAGCCCGGACGATGCGCTTTGCATGGGGTACCGGTGCAACTGCCCCACTGATCCTGGCGAATCGCCAGTTGGTGATTTATGGCACCACGCCGACCGCCTACTTAAGCAACAATAATGCCACTGCCGCCTATACGGTCACGGTGAACACCAACCTAGTGAACAACAGTACGGTCGCTGCCAACTTCGTCTTGGGCGGAGCCAACACGGGCACTAACCGATTCGCCGGCAACATCACCAACGGCACCGGCACGCTCGGGCTGACAAAGACCGATGGGGGCTTGTGGGCGCTCTCGGGCACCAACACCTATACCGGAACGACCGTCAATGGCTTCAGCAATCCCGCTGGCGCTGGCCTGATCTTCCAAGGCATGCAGGCGCTCCCCCCAAGTACCACCCTGCAACAAACCCATAGTGGCGGCACTGGCGGACACAGTATAATCAGGCTTCTGGACGATTCCGCTACCCCGGCATCCCGCAGTGGCGTGAATATTGCCATGATCGCCGGCAACACCAGCCAAGGAATGACCTTGTTTGTGGGCAATAACAGCACCGCCAACGGAGGCGCTAGTTCCTCGACCCAGACCGGCAGCACCATTGTGCTGGGCAATCTCAACATTACCCAGAACGCAATCGGCAACAGTGTGCAGACTTTGTATGCTACCGGTGCTAACAGCTACCGCCTCCAGATCAACAACGTTTCCCCGACCTTGCAGGCGGCTGCAACGACATACACGGCCACCTTGAGTCCATCCACTGCACCAATCACCGTTGTCGGAAACGTCCAACAGGCGGGCAATGGAAGCACCGGCACGCTGACCCTAGTCCTGGATGGCACAGCCAGCAATAACATCATCAGCGGCACGATCCTGAACTCTGCGGATGCAACGCCCAAGGTGTTGAAATTAACAAAAAGCAATACCAGCACTTGGATACTGACGGGCGTAAACACATACAGCGGACTTACAACCGTCAGTACCGGCATCCTTCAGCTCGGGGATGGCACCTCGGGCAAGGATGGCACAATCGAAAACACCTCCGGCATCACCAACAACGCCACCCTGGTCTTCAACCGTTATGGCAACCTTTCCTCAAACGTTGCCATCAGCGGCACCGGAGCTGTAACCAAGTCAGGACCGGGGACACAAACGCTCACTGGTAATAACAGTTACACCGGCACCACGACGGTGAGCGAGGGAAAGCTGTTCATCAATGGCAACCAGACCGCAGCGGCCGGAGCTGTTAGTGTGAGTTCGGGGGCGACTCTCGGCGGCACTGGCGTCATCGGCGGCAACACCACCATCACGACAGGCGGCAAGTTGGAATTCAACCTCGGCACCGATGCGGCCACCCACGACTCGCTCGATTTAGCAACAGGCAAGACGCTTACTTTTTCGAGCACCTCGGTAATCACCATCAATTCCCCCGGCGGCTCCGTCCTTGGCACTTACACGCTTGTCACCGCTCCAGGGGGCATCGTCGGCTCGGTGCCTGCCACCGTCAACCTGCCCGCCGGCTGGGTGGCCACCGTCGCCAAGTCCGGCAACAGCCTCGTGCTCAATGTCACTTCCGGCTCCAACGGATCGGTCGGCAGCCTCGCCACGACTCCTGTCACCGGCCTCACCTCTGCCGGCAATGTCGGGGGAGCATTTTCGCCAAACTCGGTGGTTTATACACTCTCCAATCCCGGCACCACTTCCTTCAATTGGACGGCTTCAAAAACGGCCGGTTGGTTGGACCTGAGCGCCACCAGTGGCACCCTAGCGGCAGGGGCTAACACCACGGTAACAGCCACTATCAACACTGCGGCCAATTCGCTGGTCGCAGGCTCCTACAACGACACTATCACTTTCACCAACACCACCAACAGCAATGGCAACACCACGCGCAGTGTTGGGCTCACAATAACTCCGGCCCCCTGCACGGTCAGCTACGCTGGTAACGGCAACACGGGAGGCACGGCACCGGTCAATCAGCTCAAGACCTATAATGTCGGCCTGACTCTTTCCGGTGCTGGCACCCTCGTACGCACCGGCTACACATTTAGCGGATGGAACACTGCGGCCAATGGCACCGGAACCTCTTATGCCGCAGCTGTCACATATAGCACCAACGCAGACCTCGCGCTCTACGCCCAGTGGAATGCCAACCCGATCGTCAACGCTGGCACTGACCAGTTAGTCACCTTGCCAGTGGCATGGTCTCCAACGAATGCCGGACCGCTCGCCTGGTACGACGCCAGCGACGCCGCCACCATCACCCAAGCTGGCGGAGCCGTCAGCAAGTGGTCCGACAAGGTCGGCACCGCTCACATGGTCCAGGCCACCCCCTCCATGCAACCGATCACTGGCTCGGCCCCGAACCAGATCAACGGTCTTAACACCATTGCATTTGACGGTATTAGCCACGCGCTCAAGACGGTCACCAACCCCTTTGGGGGCAGCATCAGCAATGCGATGTTGATCGGGGTCTTCAACGTCAGTTCAATCAATACCGGCACCCCCACTCTTTTCTCTCTCTCCGGCTCCGGCGCGGATGCCAACCGCTGGCAGAGCCATGCGCCTTGGATAGAAGGGACCTTGTATTTCGACTGCGGCGGCATCAATCCCCCAAACCGCATCTCGGCCGCCTCAGGCTTTGCAGCCAATCAGACCAAATTGCTCGGTTACTACTGTTCGACCACTGACAGCGTGCAGCAGGTATGGGTGGACGGCACAAACCTTGTCTCAGACGCCAGCGGCCACACGGTGTCTGCGGTAGGCGGCATCGCGTTCGGTTCTGACGGCACGGCCTCAAACTTTGACAACTGCCGTATGGGCGAGGTCATGGTCATCAACGGTACGGTCAGCGCGACCAACCGCCAGAAACTCGAAGGCTATCTCGCCAACAAGTGGGGACTTACCGCCAGTCTCCCTGCGGGCCATCCCTACAAAACCCTGTCGCCCACAACTGCCATTGTCGTGGTCAACCTGACGGGCACAACCAGCGATCCCAACGGCGACACGCTAACCACCACCTGGTCGCTGGTCAGCGGGCCTGGCACGGTCACTTTCGCCAATGCCAACGCCGTCAACACCACCGCCACTTTCACGGTCGCTGGCACTTATACTCTGCGTCTGACGTCCACCGACCCGGCATCCTCCAAAACCGATGACATAGTTGTCACTGTCAATCCTTACGCCGGCTCCGCCACGGTCGATCACTTTACGATCTCCGCAATCGGCGCAACGCAAACCGCGGGTACGCCGATCACCGGAATCACCATCACCGCGAAGGACGTTTCTAACAACACGGTCACCGGCTTTACCGGTGCCGTCAGCTTCGGCGGCACCGGCGGCTTTACCGGCAACTCGGCCGCCTTTACGGCCGGCGTGCTCAGTGGCGTGAGCGTCACTCCGACGGTGGCAGGTAGCAACCTCACCTTCACGGTCACGGATGGATCCGCGCATAGTGGCTCCGCCACGATTACCACCATCAATCCGGGGACTCTACATCACTTTGGGATATCGGTGATCGGCTCATCGCAAACAGTGGGCACCGCAATCACCGGCATCACCCTCACCGCACAGGATGCCTCTGGCAACACCGCCACCAGCTTCACCAGCACGGTCACCTTCGGCGGCACCGGCGGCTTCACCGGCACCTCGGGCACCTTTACGGCCGGCGTGCTAACAGGTGTCAGTGTCACTCCAACCGTGGCAGGCAGCAATCTGACCTTTACCGTCAATGATGGCTCCGGCCACACCGGATCGGCCACCATCAGCAGCATCCAGACCCAATATGCCGCTTGGTCCAGCGGCACACCCTTCGATGCCGATGACAACGGGGACGGCGTGAAGAACGGTCTCGCATTTATCCTCGGCGCTTCCAATGCATCCGCCGCAATCACCGGACTCCTGCCTGCGATCAGCCAGAGCTCCGGCAATTTGACGGTGGACTTCAAATACCTCCATGCCACCAAGCGTGGTTCCGCCGTGTTGAAGTTGCAATTCAGCAAGGATCTCGGTGCTACTGACCTATGGACCAGTCATACGATCATCGTTCCGGTCGAAATCGGCACCTACACGTTGAACGACGTAGTTTTTGTCGTCACTCAGGATTCGGTCAACACCAACCTCAATCAGGTGCAAGTCACCATTCCTGCAAGCGCCGCTTCTGGCGGAGGCAAGGTCTTTGTCCGCTTGATGGGAGAAATTCCTTAATCGCCTTGCCGTCAATCCCGACTGCGCCATCCTGCCCCAATTGGTTACAGGTTGCGATATGGAAATTATTTGACCGTCCGGCTGTGGTCGGTAATTTGCCGCCGATTAAAATGCTGCTTTACTGATCAAATCCATGTTTTTTTCATTTTTGTCCCCCCGGCCTACGCTCCATGTTCTGTTCGCGATCATTCTTACTTCGGGTTGGCTCCATGCGGCACCCTACGGCCCGGGCGGTAAGGAAATCGAGTGGACACAGCCCGATGGCTCGAAGTTGACCCTTCGTGTCTTTGGCGACGAATACTATGGTCGCACCGCAACCTTGGACGGTTTCACCGTCGTCTTTGATTCGGCCACCAAGACCTATCATTACGCCACCTTGTCCCCCGATGGCAATGAATTCGCGTCAAGCGGTAAAGCGGTTGGCAAAGCAGATCCCAAGGCGCTCGGGCTCGGAAAGCGCATCGAGATCAATCCCGCATCCAGGGCCGCCAAGGCGCGCCAGAACCACGATGCACATGAAGTGGTCGTCAAGCAGCAAGCACGCTGGGACGCAGTCAAGGCGGCTAGCAAAAACTATGAGTCCTTCAAAAAAGAAGTTAGAAAGCAGGAAAAAGCGGGCAAGAAAGGTTTTGTAATTCCGATGGGGACGGTGTTCCCGGATTCAGTGATTCCAGCAACCCCATCTATGGTGTCACCTGCCTCAGGTGCTGTTACGGGTTCCGGGTCAACCTCGATTGCACCGGGCCCTCCATCGACCGCCATCACTGGAAGTGTCGTAGGGTTGACTATCCTCGTGGATTTCTCGGATGTTCCGGGAACGGTTGTCACTCAGGCGCAGGTTGACGACTTATGCAACAAGCCGAATTATACGGGGTTTTCAAATGCTGGATCCGTTTACGACTATTACTTTATCCAATCCGGCGGGAGTTTACGGTATAACAACAATGTGACCTACTATGTGCGGTTACCACAGCCCAAGACATACTATAACGATACATCAATAGCGAATAATGCTGGAAGTTGTGGTCAGTTACTGGTCAATGACGCAGTGACCGTGTTGCTTGCGAACGGATATGACTTTTCGAAGTTATCTACGAAAAGCGGAGGATATGTCCGTGCCTGCAATGTATTTTTTGCTGGCGCGGACAGCGGAGTTTGGTCCGCCGGGCTTTGGCCTCACCGTTCGGCAATTACCCCAAGAGGTGTGGGTGGCGGCAAGTATATCTATGACTACCAGATTTCTGAGATCGGCACCACGCCCAGTCTGAATATCGGGACGTTCTGTCATGAGAACGGCCACATGTTGCTGGGGTATCCGGACCTCTATTCCTATGACGGAAATGCCGCCGGTGTTGGCATGTTCTCCTTGATGGATGGCGGCAACTATGGCGGAAGCCCTGCAGGCACCCACCCCGTGAACATCGATCCCTATCTCAAGGCCGCCTCCGGCTGGATGGATGTCATCGAACTGAATAGTGCAAGCCACCAACGCTGCACGCTGCAGGCGGACGGCAATCAACTCTACCGTTATCGCAATCCGTCCAAGACCCAAGAATACTTTCTCTTCGAGGTCAGGGACAATACCGGCTATGAAGGAGTCTATGGGGGCTCCTCCGTCAGCGTCAACCCCAGTGCCGGACTCGTGGCCTACCACGCACTCGAGACGGGAAGTAATACCCGTTCCAGCATTTGGACCATAAATAACCCAGCCTGCTCTTATGCCACACCCTATGAATTATTGGTTGTGGAAGCGAATCCCACAGCCACGCCCACCCCATGGTACGATAAGCCTTCTCCTGATGCTAACGATGCTTTCAAGGCCGCAGGCAAGAACGCGATCTCCGATACCACGACTCCTGCCCTCAAGTTCTGGGATGGAACCGGACGCAACACCGTCTCGGGTTGCGACATCAACAGCATCAGCGCCGATAGCTCGACCATGACATTTGTCGTCGGTGCAGGGGCTCCCAGCGGCACTCCGAACATCGTCCTAAGCCGCTCCACAATCGACAGTTCTTGTGACCATGGGACAACGGCACCGTCTCAGACTTTCAATATTTGCAATGGCCAGGGGGGGATGCTCAACTACACCATCAGTGATGACCAGACCTGGCTATCGTGTACGCCAGCGAGTGGAACGGCGACGACAGAGAGTGATGCCATTACCGTTAATTTCTCGACCAACGGCCTTGCTGCCGGGTCCTATTCGGCGATCATCACGGTCACGGATCCGGCCGCCTCGCCGACGACG
>CAIVKO010000131.1 GCA_903906515.1 Akkermansiaceae bacterium | reverse complement strand
GTAGAGCGAGAATGACGGGTGCAGCGGGACGTTGAGTTCCGTCAGCAACGAGCCGCGGGTGAAGTGGCTGCCGTCGGCATTGACGAGCACCTGGGGCTTGCCGGTATCCGGGTGGGCGGTGGAGCCGGTGGTATCGATGGCGGCGCTGACGCCGGTGTTTGCGCAGCGCAGCATCGGTCGGCGGAGTTCGATGGCGCGGAAGCGGGCGTAGGCGAAATGTTGGGCGGCGGCCGGTGATTGGCCGAACCAGCCGTCGTTGGTGACATTCACGATCACCTGCGGGCCGGGCCTCACGAACTTGCGGGTAAGACGTGGCACAGAATCCTCGAAACAAATCGATGGAATCGCCCCGATGCGAGTGCCTGCGGCGGTGGGGACGGGGAGAGGCTCGAATGACTCGCCCGGGGTGAAGGAGCCGCCGTATTCGATGCCGGCCTGCTGCTCGTAGATTTTTTTCAGCAACGGAATGGAATCCACGAAAGGAATGGTCTCGCCGAAAATCACGAGGTGGTGTTTGCGGTAGGTTTGGAGATCGTCCTGGGGAGTCATCACGGCCAGGGAATTCCAGATGCGGCCTTTGGGTTTGGGCACCAATTGATTTTCGCCGACTTGCTCGGCTTCCATTTCGGTGATGCCATAGAGCAATTGGAATGGCCCGGCCTCGCGGACCCGGCTGATGGTTTCCTGGTTTTCCAGCCCTGCTCCCCAGACTCCGGTGTCGGTGTTGAGAATCCTCCCCGTGAGTGCGCATTCCGGCCACATCACCCAGTCCGGCATGTCTTTGTCCGCCAGTGTTTTCAGTCCGGCGAGGGTTTCGTTCTCGTATGCCATGTGCACATCAAGCGCACTCCAAAGCACCTGTGCCGCATTCTGGGGAATGTTGATTTGGACTAGCAGGGTTTTGAGACGGGTGGATTCGCGTTGGTTTTCTAACGATATCCTTGCGATGCCATAACAAACCACCAGTCCGACCACCGAGGTGGTGATGGCGAGGTCCATCCACATCCGGCGACTGCCGTTTTCCGTGCGGCGGATCAGGCGTTGTCCGACCTGGACCATCACCGCCTGGAAAAACACCAGCAACAGGGAAAGTCCGGTGACGCCTAACAAATCTGCCGCCTGAGCGATGACCGGTGTTTCATGAAAGGCGACGCCCAGCCCGTTCCAACCGAAGCCGGTGAACAACCATCCGCGCAGCCATTCCAAACCGGCCCACACCGCGCCATGGCAAAATGCCACACGCAGGCTCTTCCTGCAAACCGCCCAGCTACCTTGCGGGGAATCTTCACACGCGCGCCACGGGTTGCCGATCGTCGAGGCGAAGAGCCCGAAGAGCCCCCAGTAACACCCGAGATACATCGGCAGCAGCAAGGCCCCGAGCCATGAGACTTCGGACAGCCAGTTGAACTGGATCATGCAACTCAGCGTGCCCGCAAACCATCCTAACAAGAATCCCCTGCGGCCTGGGTTCTTGCCATCGATCGACCACAAGGCCGCGAGCAGTGGAATCATGGCCACCCATGCCATGGATGACATGTGGAACGGCGGAAACAATCCGGCCACGAGCAGGCCGCTGGCCACTGCCGCCGCGAGTTTCATCCAAACAGAGCGTTTC
>CAIVKO010000130.1 GCA_903906515.1 Akkermansiaceae bacterium | reverse complement strand
GGGCCAGTGAGAATGAGGAAGGGCTTGGTGATTAGCGCCTTGGTAATATCAGAAACCGAAATGAGTATCGCATTGAGCACTGTTCCAATAAGGAGATCGTCCCATCCTTTCTTACGAATCATAGCAATTGATCGCTTTGAGAGTGGTAAACCCGAATGCTCTCTCCAACAAATCACGTCCTGTTTGGAAATTCCTGTCAGCCCTTTTTGTTCAGCCTCCTCGCTTCTTGGATCAAGAAATCTGAAGTTTTGAAGTTTAAACGCGATACTCGCAGCTTGCCTTCCCTGATCGTTAGCAAGTTTTACTATTTCGGGATTGGTTTCTCCCAATTGCTTTCCGAATTTGTACAAGTAAACATCCAAAACGTCCTTTCGATCTTGATTGCTCCAAGGTGTTCTTGCTTGGGTTTTATCTGGTTTAGGCATGACCATAATGGATTGATGTTTGAAACTAAATTTTCAATGTGATGCTAAAGACATAAGTGTGATGCAGTATCCTCATTCTACTACCTTAAGAAAACCAGTACCGTAGAAGAACGAGAAGATTGCGGGCATGGAAGAGCGGGAGCAGGGCATAGGGAAGAGGAGGAGTAGAGTGGTATTGAAATTAGAAGTTAGGAGACGCTGGCCGGATGATTTTCCCGGAGCCAGAGCAAAACCTCGGTTTTGAGTTCCAGGGTGAACTCGCGGAGTTCATCGGCTTCGGACTGGCTGACCGTGCCGATATTAGCCGCCCATTGCTGCAAGCGCATCAGGACCTCCTTTCAACCAGAGTTTGGGTTCGTCGGAGACACGCAAAGCGAAGGCGTCGTTGCGCTGGAGCTTGTCATGCCATTCCGTAGGCGTGAGGCAATGGGGATTGATTTCGCGACCGAGTGATCCTGAGATTCCGCTGAGTGCGGCAGTGATCTTGCGCAAGCCGGTGGATCCGATCACCAGCAGGTCCACATCGCTGGTGCTTCGGAGGCTGCCGGATGCCATGGAGCCGAATATGAATGCGAGATCCACACCTGGCACGGACGCGAGGGCACTTTGCAAGGCGGGAGTGATGCCGGAAGTTTTGAGAACGATGCTGCGGATTTCCTGATAAAGCGGATGGGCCGTGTTGGCGCGGAAGTAGAGACGGTTGCCATCGCGACGGGGCACCACGAGTTCCATAGCCGCGAGCGCGGACAACTCACGTTGGACCGCCGCCGCGCTGAGACCCGCATGCCGCGCCAAATCGCGAAGGTGTGCTTCCCTGCGGTCATCGCCAAACAGCAGACGGAGTATTTCCGCCCGAGTATTGGGAAAGAGATCCGCCAGCGCGCTCATTGTTTGGATTTAGTAAACGATTGTTCGGGTATTGCAAACAAAATTCAAAACGAAAATTAAAACACCGGAACTGCGAAAGTAGGAGGCTAAAACCCGGGAATTAGGATTTTGGCGGGATCTCGCCGGGTGTGACGAGTTGGAATCATAGGGAAAGAAGTATCAATTTCAGCCCATCCTGGACATAGGCATTGAAGTCGCTGTCCAGCGTTACAAACTCCACGCCATGGCTGATGGCGAATGCGGCGAGGTAGGCGTCCATCCAGACTTTGGGAGAGGCGGAGGAAAGACTTGCGAGGCGATGCCAGAGTGCGCGAACACCCGTGGGTTCATCCTCGATCATGCGGACGTTAGGCAGTTCCAAGGTGTCTGAAAGGATGTTCAGCGCATCGCGATTGGAGACCGGAGGCGAATCATAACGACGATGCAGCGCGGGTGTGGTGAGCAGACGGAGCCAGGATTGTTCCGTCGCACGGCAAAGGAGAGCGGGGCTGGCCAGCGAGGTTTCGCGGGTGAGGAACTGCAACGCCTGCTGATGATGATCGTGTCCCTCGAAGGAGACGGCGATCCACACGTTGGCGTCAATCAGCTTGCCCTGCACGGCGGAGATCCTCCTCATCGTTGGCTTTTTGAATCAGCGAGAGACTTTCCTCCAAAGTGGGAGGAATAAAGCCAGGGCTTCGCCGGGACTGGATGACCGCGAAACCGGTGATTGGATCCCTTGAAATTTTGGGTTTTCTCGCGCTGCGAGCAGGGAATGAGGGAAGACCCAGCCCTCGTTTCAGTAACTCCGCCGCCACATCCTTGAGCTTGCGCCCTTCATGCACGGCACGCAGCTTGATCTCGCGGACGAGATCAGCGGGAAGATCGATGGTCGTTTTCATGGAGCAAGCTTGCTGGTTTTCTGGCTGATTGTCAAATCAACAAACATGACCGATAATGGGTTCGAGGACAGATCCTCAACGCGCATGAGTTTCCTTTCGCCTAAAGTGGCCCTCGAAACTTCCCTCGGAGGCCACAATCTCATCCTCGGCACCACCCTGTTTCAGCAGAAATTCTTCCAAAGCCTTTTCAATGACCTGACTGCGGGATCGGCGTTCCTGCTGACAGAATCGGTTCAAATCATTTAAAATCCGGTCGTCAATTGTAGCACTGATGTGGGACCTTCATGGCATGAAGGTATTACAAATAGCGGCACCCATCAAGTCGATGGACGAAAAAGGCTCACGAAAAATTGAGTGCATCCATGTCAAAGACCACGGTGACGTCGTCCGGCAGGGTGGTGCGGGCGAGCACTTGCTGGACGTGGCGGGTCAGCGGGCGGGCCCGGTTGGTGCGCAGGGTGATTTGAAAACGGAACTGGCCGTGGGAACGGATCAAGGGCGATGGCAGCACCTCCCCCAACGAGATACCGACCGGTAGGTTTTCAGCGAGTCTGAGGTGCAGGGTTTGCAGGGTGAACTCGGCGCGGCGCTCGTGATTGGAACGGCTCGTCAGGACGGCGCAGTGGCCATAGGGAGGAAATCCGAATTGCCGGCGAAACTCCATTTCCTGTTCGGAAAACCCGTCGAAGTCGTGTCGGCGTGCGTATTGGATGGATGGTGAGTGCGGCGTGAAAGTTTGCACGATCACCTCGCCTTCGAGTTCACCGCGCCCGGCCCGGCCGGCGACTTGGGTGATGAGTTGGAAGGTCCGTTCGCCGGCGCGGAAATCCGGCACGTGCAGGCTGAGGTCGGCATTCAGGATGCCCACCAGCGTGACATTGGGGAAATGCAAGCCCTTTGCGATCATCTGGGTGCCGATGAGCACATCGATCTTGTGGGTCTTGAAGGCATTGAGTGTGTCGCGCAGCGCGTGTTTGCGGCGCATGGCATCGGCATCGATGCGGGCGATCTTCGCCTGCGGCAGGACCTTGGCCATGATTTCCTCGACCTTCTGGGTGCCGTAGCCTTGCAGGATGATCGCCGGATCCTTGCATTCCGGGCACTTGCGCGGGACAATCGCCTGATGTCCGCAGACATGGCAGACCAGGCGTTCGTCGGTGCGGTGATAGGTGAGCGCCACCGAGCAATGCGGGCATTGGCAGACGTGGCCGCACTTCGGGCATTGCAATGAGCGGGCGAAACCCCGGCGATTGAGGAATAAAATCGCCTGTTCACCCTTGGCCAGGCGTTCTTCCAGTGCGGTGCGGAGTTTGTCGGATAAAACCGCGGGGGCACCTTTGTGTTTTGCGGCTTCCAAACGCATGTCCACAATGCGCACCAACGGCATCGATTGACCATCCGCACGCTGGTCCAACCTCAGCAGGTCGTATTTTCCGGTCTGCGTGTTGTGCCATGATTCGAGCGAAGGAGTGGCGGAACCCAGCACGATTCCGCATGATTCGAAGGCCGCACGCAGGACCGCCACATCGCGCCCGTGGTAACGCGGCACGTTTTCCTGTTTGTAGGTGTTTTCATGCTCCTCATCGACAAGAATCAGCCCCAAATCCGGGAGTGGTGCGAACACCGCGGAACGCGCACCGATCACAATGCGGGCGATGCCCTTGCGGATGCGGTGCCATTCATCGAAACGCTCGCCTTGTGATAGATTGGAATGCAGCACCGCCACCTGGTCCTGCATCGCCGCGAAACGTGCCTTGAAACGACGGACCGTTTGGGGTGTCAGGGAAATCTCCGGCACCAGCACCAACACGGTTTTCCCCAGATCCAGGACATGTCGCGCCGCCTGCAGATAAACCTCGGTCTTACCGGACCCAGTCACACCTAACAGAAGAATCGGTTTTGGTGCAGGGTCTTTGAGATTTGTCAAAATGGCGTCGAGCGCACATTGCTGGCCCTCGTTGAGCAAAAGCGGTTGGGACTCGATCACTTCGTCCACGCCATCCGCCTCGGGATCGCGGCGGACATCCTCCACTTCCAATCGCAGCAGCCCGGATTTTTCCATGGTTTTGAGCGCGGCTGCCGAGCCATCGCCCAGATCCGCCACCGCCATCCGCATTTCCGGAGCATGGGCGAGCAGGGTCAGGATCGCGTGCTGGCGGGGCGCGCGCTTCGCCAGTTTCTCCAGCACCGTCACGTCCGGCACCGCATCCAGCACCGCCACCCGCCGGGTCTTGGCGGAGTTTTCCTCAGAGCGGACCGATTCCGGCAACAGCGAGCGGATCACCGTCTCAATCCCACAACCGTAATAATCCGCAATCCATTCGCCCATGCGCAGCAGCACCGGTGTGATGAGCGGTTCGGGATCAATCAGCGACTCCAACTCACGCAACGCGAAGTCCACCTGTGCGGGCTCGACCATCGAAAGCACGGTGCCGGTGGCGGATTGTCGGCGCAGCGGGATGCGCACACGGCAGCCCGGACGCACGTCGAGCCCAGCCGGCACGGCGTAGTCGAAGACCAACTCTGATGGACCATCAATCAATACCCGCGCGTTCACCGGCACCAGCTTGCCCCGTTGGCCATAAAACGAAAGTTGAAACCGCGGCGAAGTGGAAAGATTGCGATATATCCGAGGATGCTGTTTTGCGACTTGTCAGCACCGGGGCCAGTGCCCAAATTACCACATAGCAAACCGTATTCGCATTCGGAGAATCCCGAAAAAAATCCAACATCACCCGCCAGCATGACGCCTTCATCCTCAAATCAACGCATTGGCCGCTACCGTTGGACCATTTGCGCACTCGTGTTTTTCGCGACAACCATCAACTACCTCGACCGAAACGTACTCGGCTTACTCAAGGACACGCTCCTCCCGCTGTTGAAAATGAACCCGGAAAGCACCGGTGAAAAGGAATACGCCGGGGTCGTGATGGCATTCCAGATCGCTTATGCCGCAGGATTATTGGGCATCGGACGCGTGATCGACAAAGTCGGCAGCAGGCACGGTTACGGATATTCGCTGATCGGGTGGAGTCTCGCCGCGATCGGCCACGGTTTCGCCACCGGCCCGTTCAGCTTCGGATTCTGGCGCGCAGCGCTCGGCGTGACCGAAGCCGGCAACTTCCCGGCAGCGAACAAAACCATCGCCGAGTGGTTCCCTAAAAAAGAACGCGCCCTCGCAACTGGCATCTACAACTCGGGGGCGAACATCGGCTCCATCGTCGCACCCCTTTGCGTGCCATGGCTCGCCGCCCATTATTTCCTCGGATGGAGCTGGCAATGGGCCTTTGCGATCACCGGTGCGGTCGGGCTGCTTTGGTTGTTTTTCTGGTACACGATTTACACGTCCCCGAAGACGAAGCTGGAACAAGGCAAGTTGACACAGGGGGAATACGACTACATCCACAGCGATCTTGACGAGCAGGCGGAAAACGAGACCGAGGCCGTGAAGGAAAAAGTTTCGTGGTTCCAATTGCTCAAATTCCGCCAGACATGGGCGTTCTTTTTCGGCAAATTCTTCACCGATCCGGTTTGGTGGTTCTATCTATTCTGGCTGCCGGCGTATCTTGCCGATGACAACAAGCGCAAAGTGCTCGCGGTCTATCCGAACGGCCTGCCGAACGGCATCACAGTTGATGCGGTGCTCAAGGACGCCAAGCAGTTTTCCAATCTCTTCGGCGAATCGGAATTACTTCAAACTGTCCACGTTCCCGGTCTGATCATCTGGCCGGTGGCGGTCGCCGTAATCTACACGATTTCCACCTTCGGCAGCGTGTTCGGCGGCTATCTTCCGAAACGTTTCATCGATGGCGGCATGGATACGAGCAAGGCCCGCAAGACCGCAATGTTCATTTATGCGTTGTTTCCACTGACCGTTCTCGGCGCGATGAAACTCGGCCAAATCAACACCTGGCTCGCGGTCATGGTCATCGGCATCGCATGCGCCGCGCACCAGGCATGGTCTGCCAACATCTTCACCACCGTCTCGGATATGTTCCCGAAAAAAGCGGTGGCTTCCGTCACCGGCATCGGCGGCATGGCTGGTGCTATCGGCGGACTCCTGATCGCAGCACTCGCCGGACTGTTGCTCGACCATTACAAGGTGCTCGGTAAAGTGGAAATTGGATACGGCATCCTCTTCGTCGTCTGCGGATCGGCCTATCTAACCGCATGGGTGGTCATGCACCTGCTGGTTCCGAAGTTCAAGAAGATCGTTTTGTAAGTCCAGATGCGGTGCCACCATGACCGGGTTGAAAACCATCATCCTGCTGGGTCTTTCCAAAATCTTCATGCCCTTCGCGTGGTATGCGTATCTGAAGGATTTACGGGGCAAGCCATGGATGGTCGCGGTGCTCATTTCCTGAGGGATCGCGTTTATTGAATACATGCTGATGGTGCCTGCCAACCGCATTGGCTACCGTTTACACCACCGTTTCCGACATGTTCCCTAATTTCAAGGACGAGCTGGGGAAGTCTGAGTTTCGGACAATTTTAAATACTCGGTGGCATATCGCTTGC
>CAIVKO010000129.1 GCA_903906515.1 Akkermansiaceae bacterium | reverse complement strand
TGGTCCTTCCTTTTTCAAATCCGCCGGGGCGAGGTTCACGGTTTTCACCCCGTCATCCAGATAAAGTGCCGAGGCTCCGATGGCGGATGTCACGCGCTGGGATGACTCACGCACTGCGGCATCCGGCAGGCCGACAATGATGACGGTCGGTTTGTCGGCTCCGCGGGCGTTGACTTCGACTTCGACTTCCTGGGCGTCGATCCCGCGCAATGTGGCTGAAAATAAACGGGTAATCATGCGAACAGTCTAATCGTGTCTATCCGACTATCCGTTGGCAAGCGAAAAGACGCCGATTGTTTTACCCCATGCCTTGTGCCAGCAACATGCTCTGGATCGCGCAGTAGAACTGGGTGCGCAGGAATACGGAGCGGCGGGCGGGCGGCAGTTGTTCGGGATCGATGAACTCGCCGGGGCCGAATTTGTGGTTTTCCTCAATGGCGAGGCGGGCTTGGTTGAGGGCGCTGTACCAATGGAAAACCTCCTCGCGCGTGATCCACAGCGGGCCTGGGCCGCCACCGGATTCCACCCGCGCGGAGGCAATGGCGGTGGTGACGTGAAGCACCGCCGCATTGAATGCATCTTCAAGCTCGGGCACGATGTATTCCAGCCAGTCCAGCATTACCGCTTCGTCGGTGATGAACTCTCCGAGCCGGTGGGAGAGTTTGTCATCGTGCGACATCGCGTCACCGGTGATGCCACTGAGAAGACGCCAGTCATCCTTGTCTTCGGCATCAATGCGGAGTCCCCCATCCAGTGTCGGCATGATTTTCATTCAGCCTTCTCGAGGGAGGTTTTTAGTTGATGGGCCTGGAGTTGCTGGACGTAAAACTCGGCTTTCTCGCGTTGACCGGTCCAAACGATCGATCGGCCCAGCTTGTGCACCTGCATCATGAGGACGGCCGCTTTTTTCTCATCGTAGCCGAAGATCTTCATCAGCACCCAGGTGACGTAGCCCATCAGATTTACGGGATCGTCATGGACAATCACCTTCCACGGCACATCAAGCGCGGTTTTATCGCGGGTGAGTGTCAGGGTGTCGGATGAGTCGTCGGGCATAGTCATTGGTCAGCGGTCATTGGTCATTGGTCATTGGTCATTGGTCATTGGTCATTGGTCATTGGTCATCGGTCATCGGGGAAGACTAACCATTGGCATTCTCCGGCGGATCGACCCATTTGTCGTGTTCGCGGATGAGGTCGATGAGGCGTTCGACCGCCTGGTTTTCGGGGATGTTGAACTGTACGGCGGTTTTGCCGACGTAGAGGTTGATTTTGTCGGGCGCGCCGCCGACATAGCCGAAGTCGGCATCCGCCATTTCGCCCGGGCCATTGACGATGCAGCCCATCACGGCGATGCGCACGCCCTTGAGGTGGCCGGTGGCGGCGCGGATTTTCTGGGTGGTGTGTTGGAGATTGAACAAGGTGCGCCCGCAGCTCGGGCAGGCCACGTAGTCGGTCTTGAAAATCCGGGTTCCTGCGGCCTGTAGGATGTTGTAGGCGAGACGCAGCGAGGCGCCGGGTGCGGATTCGCCGCGCACAAGAATCGCGTCGCCGATACCATCGCACAGCAGGGATCCGATGTTTTGTGCGGCGGTGAGCAACGCTTGCAAGCCGCCATCATCCGAGGAGGAAACCTGAAGCGTGTCCTTCAGCAGCACCGGATGACGCGCGTCCACTCGGGAAGCGAGCAAGCGGAACGCCGGGATGACCTCCATGGAGGTGTGGTCGGAAACCGTGACAAGACAAGGTTGCTCGCGATCATTCACGACGGCGACCGCAGCGCTGTCGTTAGGGTCGATTTCCACGACTCCGGATTTTTCAAGGATGATCTCCGGTTTGAAATCTCCCATTGTGGCGATCTTGTGGGCAAGCGAGTTCCAGCGGTCCTGCGTGGTGAAGACACGCACCGTGTTTTCACCGCCAAGCGCGTTGCCCATGATGGAAATGGGTGAACTACGACGCCTCTCGTAGGAAAACGGATCGTAGGAGAGAGTGAAGGTGGTGGAGGATGTGGCTGGGACTTGCAGTCCCAGTCCGTCGTAGGGACTTGCAGTCCCTACATCTTCCGTCTTGATCTTGAATACGCTTCCCGTCCACTTCGCGGAAGTTCTTCCCCGCTCAGGGTTGTGAAGGATGTAGCGCACCTGGTATTTCAGATCCTCTCCATCCCTGATCAGGTGGTCGTAATACTCCTCCTGCCAGAAAGCTCCTGAATTCCCCATGATCCGGTTTGCTTCCTTGGCTGTGTGGGTTTTCCACGATTGGAGGATCGTTTCGAGATGATATCCTTCGCGCGGGGTGAGCAGCGCGTGCACATGGTTAGGCATCACGGACCAGGCGAGCAGGTCGTAGCGTTTGCCTTCGAAGAATCTGAGGGCGTTCTCCACGATTTCCGCGATGTGCGGATCGGAAAGAGGTTGTGGTCCTTTTGCTGCATGAAGTGCGGGCTCGATGATGGTTTCGGTGAGCGATTGCAACTCGGCGCGCAGCGGCAGCAGTTCGCGGGTCACGTCGCGCGAGTCTTCGGATTTCCGCACCAACGCCATACGCTCCATCAGGACACTGCGCTTGCTTTCGTAATCCTGAAGAACCGATAAGGGTAAAGAGTCCTTGGTGCGGAAAGTTACGGCGTAAGTCGCGCCGGGAATCCGCCAGTGGGGGAGGTAAGAGGAGGTTTGTTTGTAAAGTTTCGACCAGTCGGGACGAATGGTTTGCGCCAGGTTATTGAGCTCGGGACAGGATGTCCCGGCGACGGACTGGGACTGCAAGTCCCAGCCACAGGATGTCCCGGCGACGGACTGGGACTGCAAGTCCCAGCCACAGGATGTCCCGGCGACGGACTGGGACTGCAAGTCCCAGCCACTTTCCACCAGTGCTTTGGCCACTGGGATTTCGTGCACGGAGTCCTCTGTGAGTGAGACGCGGATGGTGTCGCCGATGCCGTCCGCTAACAGCGAGCCGATGCCGATGGCGCTTTTGATGCGGCCGTCCTCGCCATCGCCGGCTTCGGTGACGCCGAGGTGGATCGGGTAATTCCAATCCGGGCCTTCCGCGTTCAGGCGGGCAACGAGCAAGCGGTAGGCCTGGATCATTACCTTCGGGTTAGATGCCTTCATCGAGAAGACGAGCGCGTGGTAGTCGTTATCCCGGGCGATGCGGGCGAATTCGAGCGCACTTTCGACCATGCCGAGCGGGGTGTCGCCGTAGCGATTCATGATCCGATCCGACAGGGATCCGTGGTTGGTGCCGATGCGCATGGCGCGCCCGAGATCCTTGCATAATTTCGCCAGCGGAGTGAATTCCTCGCGGATGCGCTCGAGTTCCTCGTCATACTGGGCGTCGCTGTATTCGCGGATCTCGAATTTTTTCTTATCCACGTAGTTGCCGGGATTGATGCGGACTTTTTCCACCCATTTCGCGGCTTCGAGGGCGGCGTCCGGTTTGAAATGGATATCGGCCACGAGCGGCACCTGGCAACCGGCGGAGCGGACGCCGGAGGCGATGTGTTCGAGATTGGCCGCATAAACCTTGGTTTGTGCGGTGATACGGACGATTTCACATCCTACGTCCGCCAGACCCAGAATCTCCGCCACGCAGGCTGCGGTGTCGCGGGTGTCTGAGGTGATCATCGATTGGACCCGGACCGGATGACTACCACCGAGGCCGACATTGCCGACCCACACCTCGCGTGCGAGGCGGCGGGACGGTTCGAGTAGGTCGGGGCAGTATTGCAAATCGGCTGTATGGGGCATCTGGCGGATGCATAGCCGAGAATCCGGCGTCCGGCAACGGCGGGGAGCGACTTTGGATGATTTTGTGTTTTCCACTGTCGGAATTTACCGGGATTTTACAGACAATCCGGGCATGCCGCGTTACAAGAAGGCGTGAAATGAATCTCTCGTCCGCCCCGGTCGCCGGTTTTGATTGGTGGGGGTGGGCGATCATCCCAGTCCCATTCTTATGACGGATACCACCCTGCTTGTGATCGAAGATGACCCCGCCGTGCGCCGCGGGATCGTCGATGTGTTGGAATATGCCGGCTATCAGGTGCTGGAGGCGGCCGACGGCCATGCGGGGATGAAACTCGCGCTTTCCGCCAACTACCGGTTGTTGCTGCTCGATCTGGTGATGCCCGGCCCGTCCGGATTTGAAATTCTCGATGCCCTCAAACGCAAACGCCCCGGTCAGGCGGTAATCATCCTGTCCGCGCGCGGCGAGGAGAACGACCGTGTGCGCGGTCTGGTCAGCGGCGCGGACGACTATGTGGTAAAACCCTTCAGCATGAAGGAGCTGTTAGCTCGGGTGGACGCGGTGTTGCGGCGGACCTGCGAGCGGGCCGCTCCGGCCGACGAACGTCGGGTGCCCGGCGGCAAGGCGGATTTCCGCAAGGGCAGGATCGATTTCGATGATGGTCGCAGCGAGGAACTCTCGGAGCGCGAGGCGGGATTGCTGCGATATCTGATCGATTCCGGCGGCAGGCTCGTCACACGGGAGGAAATCCTCCGTCAGCTTTGGGGACTTGATCCGGACCGCACCGAGACCCGCACCATCGACATGCACGTCATGCACTTGCGGGCCAAGCTGGGCGACAAGGACCAGAGTATTCTAACGACAGTTCGCGGCAAAGGATACGTGTTTCTAGCCGATAACAAGCCATGAAACCCTCGCGCATATTCAGTCTTTGGGCGACGCTGGGGCTGTGTGCAGTCATGGTGTTAGGGGCGATGACATGGTTGACCAAGGGTGTGCTTGCTGCGGAAAGGGACCGGCAGAGGGCGGAGCGTGAGCGGACGTCGGCTGAAATCCGGGCGGATCTTGAGGAGCGCACACGGCTGGCATTGTGGCGGATGGATGCGCTGGGCGCGGCAATCATGCTGCGCGAGAACCGACTGCCGGACCATTTTTACCAACACATGCTACCCGTAGTCATGCCGGCGGAGGACCCGGTGGTGCTGCTGCATTTCGAAATCCGCAAGGGTGGCGAGCCGGAATCACCCGAGTTCTCCGCAACAGGCGAAACCAGTGCGATGGGCGAGCGATTCAAAAGGCTGAAGTCGCTTCTGGCGGAGAATCCATTGTCCGGCGATGAATGGGCGCGGATCAATCTCGCCGTGGAGAAGGGGGAAACTGCATGGCAGGCGGTGCCGAAGGAAGCGGTGTTGGAGCAGGGTTTCAACGCCACTCAACGCAAGGGCCAGTCCAGCGATCAATTGCGCAAGGATGATCTCTATCAGATGAACAGCAATGTCGCCGAGCGCGCCCAGCGGGCGAAAGCGGTGGCAAACCAGGTGGAAAACGATGCTCTGGCTTACGCCAAACCCCAGGTGGCGCCCGCCGCGCCCATGTCCACATTCGCCGCCGGTTCCAGATTGTCGAAAACGCGTGATGAACAGGTGCTGGAGGGCAAAGTCATCAAGGAAGAAGCGCGGGATGGCCAGGCTCTTGTCGATATCAAGACCGAGGAAGTGGCAAAGGCTGTCGGTGGTTTGACGGCCCATGTCGGACAAACCACGGACGTCGGCCAGATGCGGGGTATTTGGTTAGGCGGCGAGCTGTTTCTTTTGCGCAAGGTGGTGAGGAAGGATCCGGCGATCGTTGGCATATCGAACCTCGAAGGTGTCCAAGCCGTGGTTCAGGGAGTGTGGCTGGATTCACGGGTATTGCGCGACAGTTTGCTGAATGAGGTGAAGGATCTGCTGCCCAAGGCCGGACTCACGTCGGTAGAGGGCGAGCGTGCCGCGGTGGACCCGCTGGCGATGGTTTCATTTCCCTTCCGGTTGGAGCGGAATGAATCGGCTGCGGTGGCAAACCTTTCCATCAAAACCCCGTTCGGCGCGCCGCTGTGGGTAGCGTGGGGCGCGGTGGCGCTGGCGTTTCTAACAAGCGCGCTGCTTGTCCGCGGGGTCATGCGTCTAAGCGAGCGGCGGGCGTCGTTCGTTTCCGCCGTGACCCACGAACTGCGCACGCCGCTGACCACCTTCCGTTTGTACTCGGACATGTTGGAAAGCGGTGCGGTCAAGGAGGAGAAACGCGGCGGTTACCTGCGGGTGCTCTCGCGCGAGGCTGACCGCCTTTCCCACCTGGTGGAAAACGTGCTGGCGTTCTCTCGGATCGAGCGCGGCAACGCGCGCTCGAATGTCCGGAGCGTGAATGCCGGTGATTTGCTGGAACCAATGCGCGAGCGTTTTGAAGCCCGACTTGCCACTGCCGGAATGACGCTTGTGATGGATGCCAATTGTTCGCGCGGACTCCGTGTGGACACCGCGGCGGTGGAACACATCCTATTCAACCTGATCGACAATGCTGCCAAATACGCCGCATCCGGCGATCCACCATGCGTGAAAATTTCAGTTAGAGAAGCGGATCGCGGTGTCGAAATCGTGATATGCGACCATGGCCCCGGCATTCCACTGGCCGAGCGTGGTCGAATTTTCCAAGCATTCCACAAATCCGCCCGCGAAGCTGCGGAAAGCCAGCCCGGGGTGGGGTTGGGACTCGCTCTCTCACGCCGACTTGCCAAAGCCCAGGGTGGGGATTTGCAGTGTGTGGATGCGCAGGCCGGGGCCTGTTTCATCCTGCGTCTGCCGGCGGATCGAGCACTCTGAGAGCCTGTCTTAAAATGGCAGGGACCGACCTCCGGGCGGTCCGCGTGTGTGAGGGGAGAATGATCTTGCGAATGGATGATCTGCGGAGAATCGCTCATTCTCCGTGGATTCGCTTTCCCTTCTCGCGGACCGCCCGGAGATCGGTCCCTGCCTTTGCGTGTGTTTTCAGATAGGCTCTAAACCCGATCAGGGTCAGCGGTTATCGTAGAATTTCTTGACCACCCACCAGGCTTTTTTGCGTTGGCCTTTATCGGAAACCAGGCCTTTGCGGTTCCAGCCTTCCTGGTTTTGTGGGTGGCAGCGGGTGGGGGAGCGGAAATCAAACAATACCCACGGACTGGTGCCGACGAGGTTCGGGATGTTCTCGAACATCGTGTAGTTTTTTTGATAGATATTTTCCTGATAGTCCTCGCTCCAACTGTGGGCCGTGTCCGCGCTGCCGTGGACGCCGTAGAGCGCCTCACAACCGAACTCGGTCATGATCAGCGGTTTTTGAGGGGCCACTTGCCAACGGATTTTTTCCGGTGCCATCGGGAATGGCTGATACCAACCGAGGTATTTGTTCACCCCCACCACATCGACCGCCTCGCTGAGTTTGTCCTTCAGGGTGAAGGTGCCCGCCTCCTTGTTGTAGCCGACGTTGTCGAATGCCGCGCCGACCAGGCGTGTGGGATCTAACGAGTGGGTCAGCTTGACCAGATCCGTGAGGACTTGATCACGGTAGTCCGAGGGCGAGGTTTCATTCGCGATGCTCCAGATGATGATGCCCGCGCGGTTTTTATCGCGATAAACCATCTCCTTGAGCATGTTTTGCGCCTTGTTGAGAATGACGGGATTGGAGAACTCGATTCCCTGCCAGAGCGGGATTTCCTCCCAGATCATCAGGCCCAATTTTTCGGCGGTGCGGACGATGCGTTCGTTTTGCGGGTAGTGGGCGGTGCGGATGAAATTGCAGCCGAGGGCCTTCACCTCGCTGATGATCATCGAGGCGTCGGCATCCGAGTAGGCGCGGCCGAGGCGCTGCGGGATTTCCTCGTGGAAATTGATGCCTTTCAGAAACACCGGTTTGCCATTCAGCAGGATGCGGGTGCCATCCACTTTGATTTCACGGAAGCCGATTTCATCGCTGACGGTGTCGCTGCCGACCGCCACGGTGGTGGCATACACCTTGGGGGCTGTGGGTTCCCAGAGTTGGGGTTTGGATTTGATTTCAAAATCAGCGAGTCCATTGGCATCGGTTTTGAGCGATTCGTTGATGCCGAGTTCGGGGATTTGGAGGCACACGGTTTGGGGTTCGCGGGCACCTTGGATTTGCAGGTGGCCGGTGATCAGATCCTGGTGTCCGGGTTTGAGTTGGATTTTGTAATCCCGAACGTGGATCTCGGGACGGTTGATGAAAAACACATCGCGGAGAATGCCGCCGTAATTCCACCAATCGAAATTCATGGCCGGGATGCCATCGACGCGGCGGGTGTTGTTGACCAGCACCACCAGGTCGTTGGTGCCGTCGAGCAACTCGTTGGTGACATCGAATTGAAATGGGGTGAATCCACCTTCGTGTCTGCCGATTTCTTTGCCGTTGAGCCAGACCGCCGCCTGATAGCTTACTCCGGCGAAGTAGAGGAACTGGTGGTGATTGGCGGTGCGGGTGGCTTCGAACGTGCGTTGGTACCAAACGTTGCCTTCGTAATATTTGAGTTCCGGCACTTGTGAATTGAAGTCGCCGGGGACATCCAGTCGCAGGCCGTTTTTGAACGAGTATTCAACAAACTCGGTATCCGTTTTGGGTTGGCGGTTTTCATACATCTTCATCGCCTCGCCGCGGCAGTAGAGGTCCACGATCGCGTTCCATTTGCCGTTGAGCAGTCGGGCGTCCTTGCAACCGTAGGGGTTCATCATGAATGACTGCGCCGCGAGGTGGGTTGTTAGGAAAATAAGGGTGGGCAGGAACAGGAATGCTTTCATGGTGTGGATTTGAGTCAGAGAGGAATCTGGATTTTAGAACTGTGATTTTTTGATGGGAAGGAGAATGCCGGACCTACTCCCGCAGGCGTTTCAGCAAGGCGGCATCGGGTAGCATGCAGGCCGCTGATTTTCCCATCAGTTGGTAGCGGTTGCGGGCGATGTTGCGGTAAACGAAGTCGCGCAGGGGTTTTGGAATGAACCGGGCGAGGGCGAGCAGCTTCCAAGCGCCGCCGAAGACGCGGGCGAGCTCGATCAGGCCATCGCTGTGCATGAAGACTTTGCCGTCAGACTCGCGCAGTAGGACCATGGTGCCGCATTCTTCGGACGCGTATTTTTCAAAACCCATTTTCCGAGAGAATTCACCCTGCAACGGCGCGAAGTAGATTTGTTCACGCTTGTCGAAACGCACCGCCTGCTGGACGGAGGCCGAACAGAACGCGCAATCACCGTCGAAAAATAACACCCAAGACATGGCTTCACTTCAGAACGTTGGGTTTTTCTTCGGCGGCTTGATTCCCAAGATCGGCCAGACGTCGTCCATCAGTCGAATGACGATCTCACCGGTGAGCGCGGTATCCTTGACCTTACCCGTCAGTCCGATGTGGATGGAAGGAACTTTTCCCATCGGCGTGTCCATGTCGCCCGGCCTCACGAAAAGCTGTTTGTCGAGCTCCTCGACGACTTCGCGATCGGTCGGCAGGTTCATCTTGCGGGTGAGATTCAGGTCCTTGCTGACTTTTTCCAGAATGTCGGGGTTCCTCAATTTTTTCAGGAGCGTATTGATGATTTCATCGCGTTTGGCGATCGGCAGTTGTGGGTTGATCGGCACAGGCACCCAGATCGGTTGGGGGCCGTTTTGTTTGATGGTGCGGTAGGCGAAATATCCGCCGCCGAGGAATAACATCATTGCCACCAGCCCCCCTACAATCCATCGTTGCATGAGCAACATTCGTATCTAAAACGATTACCCCGCCAAGCTTGAAATCATGGAATATCCAGTCACCGCCGCCACTGTGGAAACACTGCCCAACGGGCTTACCCTGATTCTCGACCCGGATCCCGCTGCGCCGGTGGTGAGTGCCCAGATCTGGGTGGAAACCGGCAGCATGCATGAAGACATCCATCTCGGCGCCGGTATCTCGCATTTTCTCGAACACATGGTCTTCAAGGGTACGCGGGATTTCAACGCGGAGGAACTCGCCGATACCGTGCAGGCTGCAGGCGGACATTGGAATGCCTACACGTCTTTCGACCGCACGGTGTATTTCATCGACGGGCCAGCGGTTTCCATTTCTGTATTCCTGAAATGTCTGAGCGGTCTGGTATTCTTCCCGACCTTGCCGGAGGCGGAGTTTGAGAAGGAAAAGGACGTCATCCGCCGCGAGATCGACATGGGCTTGGACGATCCGGACAACGCCTCCAACCGTCTGTTGTTTTCGACGGTCTTCCAGCTCGACCCGCGCCGCCATCCGGTGATTGGCCACCGCCACCGTTTCGATGCCATCCGATTTGAGGATCTGACTCGCTATCACCGCGAGCGCTACACGCCAGACCGTTGTTTCGCCGTAATTTCCGGGGATTTTGATCCTGATGAAGTCCGCAAAACCCTCACCAATCTCACCGCCGGATGCCTTCAGGGCTGCGGACGCGAACCCTTCATCGCCAGCGATCCGCCCCAACTCGGGCCGCGCGCCGCTCGCGAGACCTTTGCCATTCCTGCCAGCCGGGTGACCCTCGCCTGGAAATCCCCGGCGCTAGATCATCCGGACACCCCAGCCTTCGATGTGCTTGCCGCCATGCTCGGACGCGGGCGGGCATCCCGCCTCCACCGCACCCTGCGCGAGGAAACCGGCCTGGCACTCGAAATTTCAGCCTTCTCATGGAATAGCCCCGGTCGTGAGGGACTCTTCGCGGTCAGTGCGGATGTCCTCCCGGAAAACCGCGAGGCTCTGATCTCGGCCATCCATGCCCAAATCTCCACCATACATACCGATCGGTTGGATGGTGATCTCAACAAAGCCAAGCGTCAGATTGCAGCGTCGCAGTTCAAGTCGCTGACGAGCGCTTCCGGGAGGGCCTCGGATTTGGCGTCGAACTGGCATGAAGCGCGGGATTTGAATTTCACGCGTCAGCATGTTGCGGCGATCCAGGCGGTGACCGAGGAGGACATCCGGCGGGTGGCGGGCACGCTTGTCGAGCAGCGGATGACCTTGAGTATTCTCGATCCGCTGGACGCTCCGGCTCCGGTGAGCCATGGCAAAACCCGTCGTCGGCAGGAGGAGATTCAGGTTCACACTTTGGCAAACGGTTTGCAGATCGCGTTGATCCCGGATCACCGGGTGCCGTTGGTGCAGTTTCAGGCGGCGGTGCGTGCCGGGCTTCCATCGGAAACCGTGGATACCAATGGCCTCAATCAATTGTTGGCGGCCACCCTGCCGAAAGGCACGGCCACCCGCAGTGCCGCTGAGATCGCGGTCACGCTGGAGTCGCTGGGGGCGAGTTGCGGGGCTGGCACTGGCAACAACGCCCTGCTGGTGCAGGCTGGTGGTCTGGCACCGGACATCGCCGTCATTGCCGGGGTTTTTTCCGAGATTCTCATGGCACCTGCTTTGCCCGAGGACGCCATCGTGCGCGAAAAAGCCAGCCAGATGGCATCGTTGGAAGAGTCGCTGCAAGACCCTTTGCACGTGTGTTTCAGGACCTTGCGCAGCGCGGCATTCAGCGGCGGTGGTTACGGCCTGGATGCGCTGGGTTCGCCATCGAGTTTGGCAGCGTTGGGGCGTGAGGATTTGCTCCGCCATCATGCGCGACATTTCAACGCCGCCAACACCACGCTCGCTATCGCCGGAGATTTTGATCCTGCAGAAATGCTTGATCTGTTGTCTGCAAACCTCTCTGCCATGCCATCCGGCGTGCGCTGGGAGATGCCGGCTTCGGCCACGTCCAGTGGGGCGGAGCTCATCGAATACCTGCCGAAAAAACAAGCGGTGCTGGCGATGGGTTTTCCCGGTGTGGGCGTTAGTTCGCCGGAGCGTCACGCGTTGGCGATGATCCAGGAATACGCCTCCGATATGGCGGGTCCGTTGTTTTCCCGCATCCGTGAAGATCTCGGACTCGCCTACCAGGTGGGAGCTACCCAGTTTCTCGGCTACGATGCCGGGCTCTTCACGTTCTACCTTGCCACCTCACCCGAGCAGGTGGAACTCGCCCGTCGTGAACTGCTATCGGAGATCGGAAAAATCGCCGATGTCGGCATTCCGGACGAAGCCTTCGACCGCGTCCGCTCCACCGTGCTCAGCGGCCTGGCCATCCAACAACAATCACCGTCCAATACCGCACGCCACGTCGCGCTCGATCTGCTCTTCGGTCATCCCGCGGATGCGCACCGGTATCTGGCGGGTATCTATCAGGGACTGATCGCGAACCAGGTCCGCGAGGTCGCAGCGAGGATTTTCTCCGCAAAACCGGCCATCGTCACCGTGTTGCCGCAGTGAGGAAGGTGATGCTGCGGTTATCCTGGAATCCGCAGTTGGAACTGCGGATTTTAGGGTTATCCGTCTTCGCTCGATGGGCTTTACCGAGACACGTAATTACACCGCTACAGGTGATAAGACTATTTTTTCATGGACGCGCGGGCGGGTTTGCGCTTTTCGGAGTGGCGTGATGCACGGCAGCGCGAAGACACCGGATGAAATGGAAGCCTTGGGCAGGGCGGCCGCGCTTGAGGTGCAGTCTGGAAACGTGATCGGCTTGGTCGGAGGCCTGGGTGCTGGCAAAACCCATTGGACCAAAGGATTTGTCGCGGGGCTGGGATCGCCTGCCGGGGTGACGAGTCCTACCTTCGGGCTGGTCCATGAGTATGTGGGCGGTCGTTTGTCGGTGTTCCATCTGGATTTTTACCGGCTCAATGACGGGGCCGAATTGATCGCCCTGGGCTGGGACGAGTATCTTGAAAGCGGAGGCATCATCGTCGCCGAATGGGCGGACAAGTTTCCCGAATTGATGCCGGAGGGCACTCGTTGGCTGGTCTTTTCGATCGAGGAAAACGACCTGCGGACCGTGCGAGAAGGAAGAATTTAGAGTGAGGATGCGGTGCCACCCACCCGACTGGCCATGCCGCCAAGGCCCTTCACCGTGTTGCTGACAGTCCGCGCCGCAGCTGCTGGAAGCCCGCAGGACGAAAGCGTAAACGCCAATCCTGCCACTGCAAGCCACTTGAGAAACCGTTTCATGAGCTCAAGTGTCGTTTTCTTCTCCCGTGAGTCAAGGAGGACTCTCCGGAGGGCGCTCAAATTTTGATTGGTGTGACGGGCCGGATCGACTAGAGTGTCGTCCCCCGAGGGGAAAATTATGTCGATCAAAGGAAAAAAACTGGCTATCGCGTGCGCGATGGCGGCGGATGAGACCAAAGCAGAGGGCATCCGGATATGGGACATGCGGGGGGTCTCGAACCTCACGGATTTCATGGTGGTATGCGCTGGCTCCTCGATGCCGCAATTGCGCGCGATCCTTCGCGACGTGGCGGGCAGGGTGGAGGAGGAACACGGCGTGAAACCGGTTCATTCCGAAGGCAAGGCCGACTCGCGCTGGGTGGTGCTGGATTTCATCGACGTCATGGTGCATGTGATGCACCATGAGCTCCGCGACTACTACGGTCTGGAGGAACTCTGGAAGGACGCCAAGGAAATTTCCTGGCAGAACTGATCAGTGTGCGACCTCGACGTGGGCGCCTTTGGTCTGACCCATCTCGGCGAGGAGTTCCTCGAACCACGGGGTGTCGATATCGAAGGGTTTACCACCCTTGATCCGGCTGAACTCGATGGCACGCAGGCGATTGTCCTGATTTTCATCGTGGCCGATGACACCGCCTTCGCGGCGTAGGGCACATTCCACAGCGAGGTCCACGCAACCTTGGATGAGCCGTTGGTCGGCGAGATTGGCGGCAGCGGCACGGCTGTAGTATCCGCTTTTCTGGACCAAGGTTTTTTCCGCGCCGATCTTGGAAGCGAACTCCTTGGCGAAATAGGCACCGGGATTGATGGAATCGAGTTTCACATGCCCAAAGGCGTCGCGCACGACCGTCTGGCCGGCGGCTTCCATGGCCCGGATGATGTCCGCGACGCCGGCACCTTCGGAAATGAAGATGTTCACGTTGTCGTGCTCGTCCATGATCTTGGTGAGGCGCGCGGCCTCCGCATCGAAGTCCACCGCCATCTCAGGGATGTAAACGGCGTGCACGGAGAAGCGCTCCTTGGTGAGTCCGAGCTCCGGCAACCATGCCTGATGCTTGAGTCCGTCCTGATAGTGACGGGCGGTGGCTGCGGTGAGCCATCCGCAGTTGCGGCCCATCACTTCATGGACGATCAACATGCGCGGGTTGGCATTGTGCTCGGCCACGACGTTGGAGAAATTCCGGGAACCGTGCTCGGCGGCCGTCCAGGCTCCGAGGCTCTGGCGGATCGGATAGACGTCGTTGTCGATGGTTTTCGGTAGACCAATGACAGTCAGGTTGTATTTGTTTTTCTCGAGGAAATCAGCGAGGTCGGCGGCGGTGGTGTTGGTGTCGTCGCCACCGATGGTGTGAAGTACGTCCACGCCGTCCTTGATCATCTGGCGGGCGGCGCACTCCTGCGGATCTTCCCCTTCCTTGACCAGTCCGCGTTTGACGCAATCCTTGACGTTGGTGAGTTTCACGCGGCTGTTACCGATCGGGCTGCCGCCATATTGGTGGAGAATGCTGGCATTCGCGCGGATGGTGGGCGTGACGGTGATGCTATCGCCTAACAAGAGCCCTTTGTATCCACCGCGATAGCAGATGATTTCAATGGATGGATCAATCTCGGTGTAGCGCTCGATGAGGGCTCCGATGGCGCTGGAAAGACAGGGGGCAAGGCCTCCGGCGGTGAGGATGGCGACTTTTTTAGGCTTCATGATGTTAGATGTCGTGGATGTGGTTTCTGCCCATGGCTTGCACCGACAGAATGGAAAACGTGGTGGAAGTAGCGGGGGGGAGCACGACAATCAAGGCGTTTCCGAGGTGAAATTCCGCAAAAAAGCTTAAAAACACAGCCAATTCTCGCATTCCACGGATGGTTTCGCCTTGAACTGAATTTCGGGTTTCCGTGAGCGTGATCGTGGTTTATGCTCCGGTCATGCGCACCGCAGTTTACGCCGGTTCATTCGATCCTCCCACCAACGGCCATCTTTGGATGATCGAGAGGGGCTTGGAAATGTTCGACCGCTTGATCGTGGCGATCGGCACCAATCCATCGAAACGCTATTCGTTCACAGTAGAAGAGCGGCTGGAATTGCTTCGGGACTCCACCACGCCATGTGACAATCTGATCATCTCCCATTTCGACAACCGCTATCTGGTGGATTACGCGCGGAAAACGCACGCGAAATACGTGTTGCGCGGCATCCGCACGTCCCACGACTACGAATACGAACGGGTGATGCGCCACATCAATGCCGACATGGCCCCGGAAATCACCACCGTTTTCCTGATGCCACCGCGGGATATCGCTGAAGTGTCATCCAACATGATCAAGAGCCTGATCGGCCCCAAAGGCTGGGAGGACACGGTGCGGCGCTACGTGCCCGAGCCGGTTTTCCGGATGCTCTCGCAACAGGATGAGGGCGGCCGAACCCGCGACCTCAAAATTATGCAGTAGGACGGGACCCGATCACCGGCAGCAGCTATTCCCCAAAAAGGAGGTTGTGATCACCTGCGACCATGGCTAAATTGCCGCCCGCAGGATGTCGATGGCGACGGGCCTGCGCACCCGACCGCAACCAATCACTCACATGGGCATTTTCAGCAAACCCCGACTGCAGAACCTCGACCGCCGCGAAGACACCCCCGAGGGCCTCTGGAACAAATGTCCGGATTGTGATGCCATGATCCACAATCTGGAGCTACTGCAAAATCTCCAGGTTTGCCCGCAGTGCTCCCATCACTTTTTGTTAGGCGCGGGGGATCGCATCGCATTGTTGGCGGACGAGGGCACTTTCGAGGCAACGGACGTGGGGCTGATTTCCGCTAATCCGCTTGGATTCCAAGGGTATGCGGAAAAAACCGCGATTCTGCGTGAGAAAACCGGACTCGACGATGCCGTGATCTCGGGCCGCCTCAGCATCGGCGGCCACCGTGCGATGATCGCCGTGATGGATTTCCGGTTTTTTGCCGGCTCCATGGGATCGGTGGTCGGTGAAAAAATCACGCGTGCCATCGAGACAGCCATCGCCGAAAAACGCGGCATGATCATTGTTTCCGCCTCATCCGGCGCGCGGATGCAGGAAGGCATGCTCTCACTCATGCAAATGGCAAAAACCTGTGCCGCGCTGGCCCGCCTCTCTGAGGCAAAACTGCCTTACATTTCCCTGCTCACCCACCCCACCACCGGCGGCGTCACCGCATCGTTCGCGACCATCGGCGACGTCAATCTGGCGGAACCCAAATGCATGATCGGTTTCGCCGGTCCTCGCGTGGTCAAGGAAACCACCCACCAGAACCTGCCGCCCGGTTTTCAAACCGCCGAGTTCATGCTGGAACACGGATTGATTGACGCCATCGTAAGCCGTCCGAAACTGCGCGAGAAAATGACCAATCTGCTCGCATTCATGATGCCGCAGTGAGGCGGCATATCCGCCGCCGTCGTCCGGGATTTCCCGATCAGTTTTCGGGATAGCGGAAGTGCGCTTCGATTTTGTAGTCGAAAAGCACGTCTTCCCATTTCACGCCGTCGCCCATGTTGTGGACGACCCATGGCTCGCCACCGGCCGCTCCGGGTCCGGGGACCACGATGCCGATGTGGCTGTCCGCATTGGCCAACGACCATATCACCACGTCTCCGGGGTGAAAATCTTGTGGATCACGGGAAAGCGGCAGGGTTTTGCCCTTGCGTTCGAAGAAACGCTGTAGATTGGCGATGCGCCGGTGGTCGATGTTCGTATCCGGAGTGGTATTACCCCAGAGTTGCGGATAGTGCCGGAAATTGGCGACCATGTCCTCGTGGACTTCCTTCTGCAGGTCGAGATTGAGCTTGCGGTAGCAACGGATGATCACGTCCGCTGCGGCTCCTTTGCCGGGTGCCACATCACCATTGGGATAAGAGATTTTGTAATAGGAGGGATCGAACACCACTTTGTCCGAAGAATGTCCGAGTGCTGCTGCGGCGAGTTGGTTTCCGGGGGTTCCGGATGTTTTGAGAGCGGAAATCAACATGGTGGCGCGTTCAGTGGAAGCCCCTTCCTGCCCTTTCAGGGTTTGCAACAGCGGGCGACCAAACCAACAAGCGATACCCACGGCAATCACTCCAATGACCCATCCTCCAAAAAAATTCCTACGCTTCGGCTTCTGCGGACGAGGGCCGATGTACTCAATTGCACTGTAAAATCCTGAGCGTGAGCGTGACATGAAAATTTCTCCAAACGGTTGTTCGCACATACGCAGCCGAAATACCATCACTATCATCTGAATTTTTTAATATTTTTTATGCGGCCGCGTAAAACCATCGAATACTTTTACCCGCTCGACAGAAGAACGCCCGCTGCTTTTCATCCGGCATGACGATTTTCACAACTCCTCAACCGCTGAAGTGGGGCGAACTGGATGTGCCGATGCTGGGTTTGGAAAAAGACTGGTATGGAAAACCCCTGCATCCGCCGGCAGCGTATTCCCTTGTCATGGACGGGCGTCATCTCTGGTTCATCGCCCACCACCGGAGGCCGGCGCGACTTCACCCGCAGGCCCGCCCGGGGATGTTCCAAGCCGGACTATGGGAATACGACGTGGTCGAGCTATTCATTGCCGATCCCGTAAGCGGTCGGTATTTCGAGTTCAACCTCGCGCCTAACGGCGCATGGTGGAGTTGTGAATTCTCCGCACCTCGGGTAAGGGCGGAGAAAATCGACATCCCAATGCCGGAAGTCGCCACATTTTCCGACATGGATGCGGAGGGATCATGGCTGGTGGCGATGTGTCTTCCGCTAGATTTCCTCAAAGCCCGCTTGGATTTTGGCCCCGGCTCGAGGGCTAACGTGACGATGATTCTTGAATCTCCCGATCAGAGATTCATCACCGCTACGGATCTCGGGACGGGCGAGCCGGACTACCACCAACCCCAGTATTTTCCGGAAGTGATTTTCACCACTCTAGCATAAAATATCCCTGTTCCCCACACTCGGGAAATGCGGGCTTTCCAAAGAAGCGCGCCCATGATATAAGAATCGCCGCCGAACTTTCAGTGATCAACCGCTTTCAAATCGAAGACATCATCGTTCAGGACACGGAGGGAATCACCTACCGCGCCTTGGATACGCAGACGAACGCCATGGTGGCAGTCCGCCGGTTTTTCCCATTCGGTACCGATGGTGGCGGCCTTCATGACAAAGAACAGGTCACTTACAACTCCGCCATTTCCAAGCTTACCGGATTGAGCCACCCCGCATTGCGTGCGGTGGTGGGCGGTGGCTGTGATCCAATCGACGACGTCCCTTATATCGCCACCGAGTGGGTCGAGGGAGATACCCTTCAATCCATCATTGACCGAGCGCCGCTCCCTGTCGAGGTGGCAACGATCCTGCTCACCCAGGCGCTCGAAGTTTGCGAGCTTCTCTCACAGGTGCTTGCGGAGGAAGCGATCTGGGTGGAAACCAATCCCCACACGATTATTCTCGGTAACGAGGCTGCCGGCAGAGGTTTCACGTTCTGGAATTCCCCGGTGAAGTGGTTGGGGGGGAGCGAGCAATCCCGTAGATTCGGCACCATTGCCACTCTTGCTGAGGAAATCATGGGATGGCAGAATCAGGCGATCAGTGATGAGGCGGGCCGCGGCCTTGGCAGGTGGATCAAATGGCTTCGCGGAGTCCCGCCTACCACTCCCCTCCGTGAAGTCCGTGAAATGCTCGCCGCCACAGTCGCCGCCGAGCCAGCGACAAACATCGAAAATCTCATGATCAAAGCACCAATCCGGCCGGTTTCTTCGCCGGTCAAAACCAGGCAAATCGTTAAATCAAAACCCGCTGAATCCGTTAGGATCGAGCCGTCTATCAAAGTTGAAAAATCCTCCTCCGGAAAAAAATGGATGATTCCGGTCTTGATTCTGCTGATGGCCGCCGGACTGGGTGAATATGGATGGTATGTTTACCGTGCCAAACAAAAACGCACTACCGATGATGAGGCGGGTCAAGTCAGAGGTTCGTTGCAGGATTTCAGCGGTTTAGGGAACTCCGACGCACAGTCGCACGAGATCATCTCATGGGACAGTCAAGCGCGTCTAACTCAAAGTTCGGGCCAGACAATCATCCTTGAGGGAGTGGCCAAGGGAGTCGAATCGTCTATCACTGGAAAAACCGTTTACCTCCTTTTTGCAGATGCCTCGAATAAATCCATAGTACGCGCCGGCATGGAAGCCAACCAAGAGACGCCCGCCGCTATCAAGAAGACCTTTGAATCATTCGTCGGAAAAAAAATCCACGTCACTGGCTCAGTCGCTATTAAAGTCAATCACGGCAACTCCCGCCCGGAAGTCACGGTGAAAAATCTATCCGCCGTCAAAGCGGCCAATTGATTTCCACGATCCTGCCCGCCCAATCCGGTTTGGAAAACCGCGACGTCGCCTAAGTGCGGAAAAAAGTGCTGCCAGGGAATCCGCGGCAAGCCCGGACAAACTACCGTTGCTCCGATCAAGGCCTGGCGGGGTTCGCCTGCCGAACCTCCACGGCCCCTGACAGCGCGCAAAGACAAGACCATCCGGCAGCTTTCCGCAATCCCTTTTTCACGGCAATTCAAAGCTCCCTAGCCAGTGTCCTTACCAACGCCGGTCCCCGATAAATAAACGAGGTGTAAATCTGCACCAGCGACGCTCCGGCACGGATTTTTTCGCGCGCATCCTCCACTGAGAAAATCCCGCCCACCCCGATGATCGGGATGTGACCTCCGAGATGGCTGGCAAAAGCCCGCAACACCTCATTGCTCTTCTGAAAAACCGGCCTGCCTGATAGCCCGCCCGCCTCACCCGCCCGCGGGTGACCAACCACCGCCTCGCGGTCGAGCGTGGTATTGGTCGCAATCAACCCGTCCAGACCTCCATCGAGAAACACCCGCGAGAGATCGCGGATGTGGGATTCATCGAGATCCGGGGCGACTTTGAATAGCAACGGCACTCGTTTCCCTTGCTCTTCGGCGAGTTTCTGTTGCTCTTTTTTCAAAGTTTCCAGCAAACGCGCACTGGCATCCGCCCCCTGCAAATCCCGCAGTCCCGGCGTGTTAGGTGATGATAAATTCACCGCGATGTAGCCCGCCACCGGATACGCCGCCCGCAAACAGGCGAGGTAATCATCCGCCGCGTTCTCGTTAGGCGTATCTTTGTTTTTTCCGATGTTAAAGCCGATCACTCCCTGGAATTTTTTCGATTTCCGGACATTCTCCACACCCACATCCATGCCCGGATTATTGAATCCCATCCGGTTGATGATCGCCTCATGCGGAATCAAACGGAACAACCGCGGCTTGGGATTTCCCGCCTGCGGACGCGGCGTGATGGTGCCAATTTCCACACAACCAAAACCCAGCCGACCTAACGCATCGATGCAATCACCTTCCTTGTCCAACCCCGCCGCGAGCCCCACCCGGTTGGGAAATTTCAACCCCATCACCTCGATGGGTGCCACAAGCTCATCCTCCGGTGTCACCAAGCCCAACACGCCGGATTTCTCCGCGATCTTGAGCGCCGCCATGCTGATGTGATGGGCTGTTTCCGGGTCAAAACGAAACAATCCGCATCTTAAAAATGGATAAAGTGCATCGATCACCAGCCCAAATTGAGCCAATCCCACCCGGTTGTCGAATCCGGGTTTCAGAAAATCTACCACCCATAAAATCAATGTGTTACATATTAGTCAAACTTAGAACAATGCCTGTTGTACCATTATTATTTAGACAATAATCCATAATTTATTCATTTTGTCTTTACAACAGATATTCATTGAGTGTATTTTCCAGAAGTAATTTGAATAAACCCATCTCTTCGTCATCTCACCAGTAACCCTATACCACCATGCCATACGAATCCGAAAGCAGCTTGAAGCTCTACCTCCGGGAAATTTCTAAGACTCCTCTTCTCACCGCAGAAGAGGAATTGAACCTCTCCGAGCGTATCAAAAACGGTGATGAGGAAGCGCGCTCCCACATGATCCGCGCAAACCTCCGCCTCGTCGTGAAAATCGCCCAAGATTATGCCAACTACGGCATGCCTGTGACCGATTTGATTTCGGAAGGAAACATCGGCCTGATGAAGGCGGTGGAACGTTTCGACCCCGAAAAGGGCGGCAAACTCTCGACCTACGCCGCGTGGTGGATCAAACAATCCATCAAACGCGCGCTGGCCAACCAATCCAAGACCATCCGCCTGCCTGTCCACATGGTGGATAAAATTGCAAAAATGCGCAGAATCAGCGTGATCCTGACCGAAGCAATGGGCCGCGAACCGACCGACGAGGAGCTTGCCGACGAAATCGGATTGCCCCATCACAAACTGGCCATGCTTCGGCAGGCCTCACACCGCCCAACGTCCTTGGATGCCCCCATCAACGAAGGGGAAGCCACAGAATACGGCGAGGTCATCAGTGACGAGCGCGCTACCAGCCCGCTGGATATGCTGGCCGATAAAAATCTCCACAGCCAGATCGATGGCCTGCTTTCCGTTCTCGACGAGCGCGAGCGCCGGATTATCGACGAACGTTTCGGCCTCAGCGGCCGCAAAGAACTCACATTGGAGGAAGTCGGTCGCGAATTCGGCGTCACCCGCGAACGCATCCGCCAATTGCAGAACTCCGCCCTCATTAAAATGCGCCGTGCTCTCAGCAAAAAGGAGAAACCCTTTCCCCACTCGCTGATTTCCGGCCTTTCCGCACAAGCCTGATTCGTAGCCATTCAGGTGGTAAACCGCCCAACAAATGATTCGGACGCATGTCAGAATGATTTGTTGGGCATTGTTTTAGGGACACCGGACAAAAAAATCAAGGAACGGCGATCATGCACCGCTGTTCCTTGATTCCCCCTGTCGGACTCCTTCCTGTCCAGGTGGGCGATTTTTCCTCCGACAATTTTCGCATGACACGGCGTTAATATCCATGCGAGGTTTCGCGCAGGCAAAACAGTCGAATTCCTTATGAAAATCAATCCATCCATCTCAAATACTCGTCGCAAAGTCGGTTTCACCCTTTTGGAAATGGTCATCGTGCTTGGCATTATCGGCATCATTCTGGGAGGCATCGGCTACAAGATGGTTGGTGCCCTTGAGTCTGCCCGATACAAGACGGTTACAGGTGATTTCAAGAGCATGGACAGCATGTTGATGCAATATAAACTCAACGGAGGGCATTACCCAACCACATCCCAAGGCCTCAAAGCATTGGTTACCAAGCCATCCGGCACACCCGTGCCGCGCATCTGGGTGCAGCAGATCCGGGAAGTCCCGATGGACCCGTGGGGGGGTGAATACGGCTACCGTTTCCCGGGAAAAAAACGTGCCAACGAATACGAAATCATCTGCAAGGGGCCGGATGGCATGGAAAACACTCCCGATGACCTCAGCAGCCAAGACGACTAAGCGCCCGTCAGGATTCACGCTGATCGAAGTCGTGATCGTCCTTGCCATCGCCACCATCATCATGGGGAGTGCGGCGGGATTTCTGATGTATTCATCGGACGAGCGGCTGTTGCGCGACGCCTCGGGCGAGATTGAGGTGCTGGCCAAGCGGGCCCGGATGACAGCGATTCTCCAGCAGACGCCATACGCCTTGGAATTCCGTGAGGGGGTGGTCCGCGTGCTCCCCTTGGCGCAGGCCGGACAGGATGAGAAAAAAACCGCGGGTGGTCACCGCATCGGCGGACAACCCACACTACCGCCCGTGAGCGAAGACCGCCAATATGTTCTCGAAGAGGGTATGAAAATCTCCATCCGCCGCTGGAACTCCGATCAATGGCACACCACTCTCAAAGACGTCGTCCACGTCTGGCGCTTCGACCCTAACGGATTGTGCGAACCGATTTCCGTCCGTCTGAATTTGGACAAGAGCTGGTCCGAGGATACTTACCACCCGCTCACCGCCAGCATTCGCTCCACCCAGTTAGAAGCCCGATGAATATTTCCAGCCAATCTTCGCAGCGTGGTTTCCTTCTCCTGGAGATGGTGCTGGCACTGGCGATTTTCAGCATCGCGGTGACCGGATTCGTGGTCGCGCTCAACAAGATGGCGCAAACCGCCGCGCTTGCCCAAAGCGGGATGAAGGTCACCCGCATGCTCGAGAGCGCGCTGGACGAGACCTTGTCGATCCCCGTGCTGGAAGAAGGGGAAACCAATTCCACCATCGAGGGAACGGGCATCGAACTCGATACGACGATCAAGCTGATCGACAACTTGCAAAACGAGGATGGCCAGATTTTACAGGAGATGTACCGCATCGAAATCAAGGCGAAATGGTATGACAACGGGCAATGGCAGAATCGGGCGGTGGAAACCTGGCGATACGGCCGCATGTATCAACCATGAAAACGAATTCCGCCAGTCTCCGACGTTCGGGTTTCACGCTGTTGGAAGTGGTGATCTCGGTGGGCTTGATGGCCGTTGTCATCGGCATGGTGTTTGGCATCGCGCGCAGTTCGCTGTCCTTGGGAAACACGATCGTCAAGACGCAGAATGAGGAAATGGAGCACCAGGCGTTTTTTGATTTTATGGGGCAGCGGTTTTCCGCGTTGCCGGGCAACACGCGCTTTGATCTCAAGGTGGAAAACTCCTCTTCCCACTATCTATCCGATCTCACGCTCCAGAACGTGCCGCTCAGTTTCACATGGGGCGGTGAGGAACGTATCGCCAAAGCCGTGCAACTCTCCACGGTGAAACGGCGCAGCGGATTTATCGATATCGTGCTGAGGTATTACGAAAACGAGATCCTCGAGGGTTCCGCATCCAGCTTCAAGAGTTCTGCGGTGGACAATAAGCCGTTTGCGGAAATCGTGTTGCTTGAAGACGTGGCGTATTTCGAGTGGCGGGTCTTGGACGGGCGCACCATGGAGTGGCAGTATGATTGGGACATCCAGGGACGGCTGCCGCTGCAACTGGAACTCACCATGGCCATCGGCGCGAAGGGCGAGGAAATCCGCCAGATTTTCTGGTTGCCGCCCAAACAAAACCCGGAAGTCATCATGCGCCAGATGATACAGGGCGCCACCACCCCAACCACACCCGGTGGCGGCGGCACAACGCCTGGTGGCGGCGGTGGAATCACCATCCCTGGAGGCGGGGTTCCCATTCCTGGCGGCGGAGGAGGCGGAAAACCATGACCCGGAAACCCATGCACTCCCGCCCACCTAATGCTCTACCATCCCACCGCGGTGCCGCGCTGCTGGCGGTAATCTGGTTGATCGCGGTGATAGGGCTCGCCTGCATGGCCGCGCTGCGGGTGATCAAGTTTGATGTGGACGTGGCCTCCTCCAAGATCCACGGCTCCCGCGCCCGCCAGATTGCGGAAATGGGGATTGCCGTAGGTTGCAATCCGGTCGTCAAACGCGCCGACCCGATCCTTCACCAACTGAATGGCGAAACCGGCGAGGGCTTTGAGGTCAGAATCATTTCCGAAGGTGGTCGGTTCAATATCAACTCGATCCTGCTTCAGGGTGACAAAAACCTGATGAGCACTATCCTGAACAACTGGGGACTCGATCAAAAAGAGGCGCAAGCCATCACCGACGCCTTGGTGGACTGGGTGGATGCGGACGACAATGTCTCCCTCACCGGCGCGGAAAAAAAGGAATATGAAAGCGCCGGACGCGTGAACCAACCGTTCAATCGCCCGTTTTACGATATCAATGAAGCACGCCTGGTGCGCGGCATGGACAAAGTCGAGGCCATCCGCCCGGACTGGCGGGAATGGTTCACGGTCTGGAGCAGCGGACCGCTCGACCTCAATGAAGCACCTGCGGAATTGATCGCAGTCGCCGCCGAGTGCGCGGTGGAGAAAGCCGCGATCATTCCGGAAACCGTCCGTGGTACGGATAACGCACGGGATACGACCGATGACGTTCCTTTCCAGAATGCCGCCGCCGCGCTTGATCTTTTGGGAATCGATGCGAATGATCGGCCCGATCTTGCCCGGCGCTTCACCGTGAACGATGCGACGACCCGCATCGAAAGCATCGGCCAAGCCGACGGAGCCAAACGCAAAATCACAGTCATCGTCCGCAACCGCACCGGAAAACCGGCCCTTCTCGAACGCACCGAAGAAATCATCCCGTGAGCAAAACCACCGCAAATGTCCTTTTGGTTCCCGGTGAATCCGGCTGGGAAATCTGGACCGGCCAACACGAGAGCGGATACACGCTCCACAGCGCCACCAACATCGCCCATGCTGGCGCGATCACCAGCATTCCCGCCGGTGACATCACGATGCTTTTCCCAGCGAAATCACTCACTGCCGTGCCAATGCGCGTCAACAGCGAGGATGACGCGCTTTTTCCTGATCTCGCCGCGCTCCACGCCGAGCGCCTCGGACTCAGGCCAGACCCGATGGCCGGCCAACTCACCGATGTATTTGTCATTGCGCGTGAAACGGAGAACACCTCTCTGGTTGCGGTTTTCCTGCGCTCCCCAGCGGATGGCGATTTACCCAACCGCGGCCCCAAAGGCTTTGATATCTCCGCCCGGGCCATCCCCATGAGTGGTGACGTGCTTGCGATTTGGCAGGAATTCGGTCGCTGGGTGTTCGCCACCTATCAGCAGGGGAGACTGGTCTATTGTCAGGCCACCTCCGTGGATTCCGATCAGCCGGACGATGCTTTGGTCCGCGAAATCCGCATGTCCCTGATGCAACTGGGCATGCAGGGCTTGGAAGTTCAACCTACCCGCATTCTGATCTGGAGCAGTCGGGAAAACATCGATTGCTCCGCCCTATCCACCGCATTCCGCGCCCAAGTCGAGGTTTCCGCCCGCCCCGCTCCGGTTCTGCCCGCTCCCCTCAGCAAGCTCTTGCCCGCCGATGTTCGCGCCGCCCGCCGGGCCGCCCAGCGTCGGCTCAATCTCACCCTCGCCATCACCGCCGTGGCGCTGGTCTATCTCGGCGTGATCGGCTGGGCGGGATACGGTTTATGGAAAGCCAAGTCGGAAACCGACCGGCTCGTCGCCCAGACCCGCGCCGCCGCACCGGACGGTGAGGCATACGCCGAGCATGTCGCCAAATGGAGTGAACTCTCCCATGTCATCGATTTGGCCAATTCTCCGGTGGACATCCTCAGTCGCATCGCCGCCTGCATCCCCGACAAAAGCGGACTGCGCCTCAAAACCGCCGATATCAGCGCCACCGAAATCAAACTGATTGGCGAGGCACCCCAGTTCCAGACCGTCAAAACTTTCAGTCTCAAACTCTCGAAAGCCACGGATCTCGCCAACTTTACCTGGCAAACCCCGGAGCCCAACCAATCGACCCGCGGATGGGAATTCGTCTTCAGCGCGGAAGTCCCAAAGGAGGAAACTCCACCATAACCCAATAATTCCGGCCCACTACCGACAAATCCCCGCTCAAACGGCATTCTCTCATCACCGGGTCCTATAATCTCAAATCTCAGCATTTCAGTTTTTCAGCTTCTACCCACCCCATGTCCCCACGCGAAAAAAGACTCCTGATCTTCTTTGCCATCGCAGGGTTCATCGTGCTCAATTTTCTGGGGTTTGGCTTTTTCAACAGCCAAAAGGCCAAAATTATGAAGGACCGCGACAATGCGCGGCTCAAACTGGAAGCCGCTGAACAATTCCGCGCCAATCGCGAGCAGGTCAGCGAGGAAATGGACTGGCTTGCCGCCAATGAACCGCTTCCCGCAGCGAATCAGGACGTGCAGACCCAACTTCAGGAACTTTGCGAAAAAGAGGCGAGGAGCCTCGGCCTGACCATTAAATCCCAAAAACCGCTGCCCACCGACGAGCAGGATGGCATGCACTACCACCGCGCGAAAATTGAAATCACAGTCAACGGCTCAGAAGAGTCGCTCTACCGTTGGTTCGACCGCCTCAATATCCCGGAACAAATGCGCATCGCCACCCACATTCGGCTCCTGCCAAATACCCAGGACGACACCAAAATCGATTGCTCCGCCACCATCGAACAATGGTTCACCCCGCTCCCACCCTCTGCCTGATCATTTCAAATCCCAATCTACCATGAAAACCGCATCCCGCATCCTGGTTCTCTCCCTTACTCTGGCAGGTTGGGCTGTGGCGGATTTGCCCAAAAAAGCTCCGCTTACCAAATACTACAACCTTCATGCCAACTCGCCTTTCACTTCCAAACCCCCGCAAGTAGATCCCGGCCCGGCATTCAATCCACTCGAAGACTACGCCCTCAACGGTGTTTCGCCCGTCTCCGGTGGTTACGTGGTCACCTTGCTCAATAAGAAAAAACCCGATGAGCGCATCATCGTGAAATCCGATGAAGTGAAGCCGAAACACGGATTTAAAATCCTGGAAGTCAAACGTGTGCCCGGCGATCCGCTTGGCACCACCGTTCGTTTGTCATCCGGATCATCGATCGGCACCGTCGCATTCGATGAAAAACTTCTCACTCTGGCTGCCGCGCCGGCGACAAAGGTCAATCCTCAAGCGCATCCGGCAGTTCAGCCGCCACAACCTAACCAACCGCCGCAACCCTCACCGACTCCGATTCGCCAACCACGTCCGCGCGTCGTCCCACCAGGCACGCCTACGACCAATCCCCAAGGTGCCGTCCAACCGAATTTGCCAGCAGGCTACCGGCCACCCGGCCAATCATCCCAACTCAACACGCGCCCGGATCATCGTGCCCACCGCTGATTGATTTTCCCACCGTATTCCCATTTTCATGTCATTTCCACGCCCCATCCTCTTCCTTGCCCTCAGTTGGCTCACCGCGACTGCTCAGCAACCTTTGCCGGCACCGCCGCAAATCGGCACCCCTGTCGCGCCCGGCACCCCTGTCGCGCCCGGCACCCCCGTGCGCGGATCCTCTCCAAATCCGGTCGCAGAAGCCCCTAGTGCGCTGCCTTCTTCCGTTCTCCCACCCATCAAGCCCGGCATCCCTCTCGGTCAGAACAAGATTGAGGAAGACATCATCGAACCGAAACTCAGTGGCAATGCCCTTGCCGCCCTTTACCGTCGCTACACCGGTCGCCGTGTGATCGTTTCTGCCGCCGCCGCCACCGCCGAGTTCGCTTTCGTCCAGGAAGCCAGTGCCAAGGATCCACTCACCTTCCAAGATGCTGCGGAACTGCTCAAAAAGGCCGCCACCATCGAAAACCTGGTTTTCGTCCCGGACGAGCGGGACAAGAACCTCGACATCCTCACCCTCTCCACTGGCGGCATCCGCCCGACCGGCCGCGGCGTCGATGTTTACAATGAAAACAACCCTCTGCCAGAAGGCGACGCCGTGATTTCATACGTCATGACCCTCAGCTACATCAAGCCGGCCGAGGCCGTGAATACCTTCACCCAAATCATCGGCCAGTTCGGCGCCTTCGGATCGATCGCCGCCGTGCCCAATGCCTCCGCGGTCGTCATCACGGAAAACACCTCGCTCATCCGCAAGCTCATCGATCTCAAAAAGGAAATCGACAAGCCATCTGGCCAAGTCGCCTCTCGTTTCATCAAGGTCCAATACGCCGACGTCACGGAAATCGCGGAAACTCTAACCACCCTGCTCACCGCCCAACAATCCGCGCAAAAAACCGCAGGTGTTCAGCGCGCGGACGTCCAAGCAGGAGCAGGCGGCAATCCCGCCGCCGCAGCCATCGCTCAAGCCGCAGGTGCCGGTGGCGGTTCCAGCGAGGAAAACCCGCCGCAGATCGTCCCGGAGCCGCGCACCAACCGCATCTTTGTCATGGGCCGTCCGGTGGATATCATGTTCGTGGAAGGCCTCATCCGCGAGTTTGACATCCCCACCAGTGAAAAAACCTTCATGCGTCGTAAACTCCGCTTCCTCACCGTTTCGGAGTTCCTTCCCATCGCAGGAGACGCCCTCACTCGTGCCTTCACCGGCACCGGCGATGGAGGTGCCAGTGGTGGTGCAAGCGGTGGTGCTGCGGGCGGTCGGAACGGCGCTGCTTCATCACGCAACCAATCCACCAATCGCAACCAATCCACCGGCCGCAGCCAGACCAACGGCTCCAGTTCCTCGCGCAACTCCAACAGCGGATCTTCCTTCGGCTCAGGAAACTCCAGCTTTGGCGGCATGGGCGGCAGCTCCGGAGGCGGCATGAGCGGCGGTGGTAGCTCCCTCAACGATCCCTCCATCAGCTCCGCTCCCGAGTCCCTGCTCGTCGGTCGCACCCTGCTCGTGGCCGATAATATCACCAACTCGGTCGTCGCCCAAGGCCCGCCATCCGCCCTCGAAATCATCGAACGCCTGCTCGACCAGATCGACGTTAAACCCGATCAAGTCATGATCTCCACCGTGATCGGCCAACTCACTCTCGATGACAGCCATGAAACGGGATTGGATTACTTGGTGAATAGCAATAATTTCGTCGGACGCGGCGGCGGCGGATTCGGTCCGCTCATGCCCATCCTGAAATATTTTCCGGGATCTCCTGCCATTCCGGATGATCCGGCGACCCCTGGTGATGAATCACAACCTGCGGTTCCTGCTAGCAATACTCCTTTCAATCCGGGTTCTCTATCGGGCAGCGGTGGCTTACGGGCCTATGGACAGATTGGTGCTCTCAACATCTTCCTGAAAGCCCTTCAGTCGAAAACGGATTTCACCGTGCTCTCCAGACCCAGCATCTTCACCTCCAATAACCAGAAGGGCACGATATCCAGCGGTGAACGCATCGCCATCCCCACGGGCAGCACGAACTACGGTGGCAACAACAATTCCTCCACCCAGATTCAATATCAGGATGTGGTGCTGAAACTCGAAGTCATCCCGCTGGTCAACGACAACAAGCAGATCACCATGCAGATCGCCATGCTCAATGACGAGCAGAACGGCACCCAAACCATCCAAGGCGGCGGCGGAAACGGCGGCGACCTGACGGTTCCAAGAATTTCCACCCGGGAAATCCTCACCACCGCCACAGTTCCCAACAATCAGACCATCGTGCTCGGCGGTCTGATCGTGAACAAGGACAGCAAGAGTAAATCCGGCATCCCTATCCTGAGTGATATTCCCTACCTCGGCAGGTTGTTCTCTACTGTTTCAGACGTCAAGAACCGCAGCGAGCTCATGGTCTTCATCCAACCTTCCATCGTGAACAACGAGCGCTCGCTGGATGATGTGCAGGGTGGAATGGACAACCGTTACAAAGTCTCCTCCAAAGTTCGCAACTTCGCCGATGGCCCGGGCGTGCTGCCCAACGTGGACGAAATCCCGCGAGTTGAAACAAACGGGAAAAACGGTGCGGCACCCAAAGCGCAAGCCGTTGATTCCTCTCCGCGCAAAGCGGTCAAAAAAACCCAACCGGTCTTCCGTCGCTAAGCGCTGCATTCCGACTCTCAGCAATCAAACCAAACCACACTCCTGCCATG
>CAIVKO010000128.1 GCA_903906515.1 Akkermansiaceae bacterium | reverse complement strand
GACGCGCCGTCGCTGACGGCGTGCTGCTTTTCGTCCGAAATGGAACGGGCGTACAGATCGATGAGTTGGTTGCCGATCATGATATAAGCGTGTCTCTGAGGATTTGGATCGTGTGTTTGTGCGGAACCGGGCGGCCTTGGGTTTGGGCGAGCCCGCTGAGGTGCATGAGGCATGACATGTCGATGCCGCAGAGCAGATCCGGGTTGGCATCGAGGATATGATCAAGCTTGAGCGTGCCCATCTGCCCCGAGATGTGCGGGAAAGTGACCGAGAATGTGCCGCCGAATCCGCAGCATTGCTCGGGCTGCCCGAAGGGGATGACCTCGGCATTTTCAATCGAGGAAAGTAGGGTGCGCACGGCGTGGCCGGTGCCGGTTCCGCGGCTGTGGCAGGAGCGGTGGAAGGCGATGCGGGTGGGTTTGTCAAACTTGCCAGGCCAGGTTTTGATGCCGATCTCATTGAAGATGAAATCGATGACTTCCCATGTTCTGTTAGCGAGCGATGTGATGGCCGGATCCGGGTTTTCCTCAAACTGGAGGAGGTTGCCGTGCTTGTTCATCGCCGCGCAGGAACCGGATGGCACGATCACCGGCAGATCACCGGCGAAAACCTCAGCGGCGTGTTTTGCAACCTTGCGGGATGCACTCCATTCGCCCGAATTGAAGGCGGGTTGGCCGCAGCAAGTTTGATTTTCCGGATACTCGACGGAATATCCGAGGTGTTCGAGAACCTCCACGGTGGCGCGGGCGACGTCATCGTAGAAGGCATCACAAAGGCAGGTGCCCATGAGGAGCACGCGTTTGCCAAGCGGGCGGGCGGTGGGATTGGCCATAGGAAAGTTTTCTACACCGGAGGATAGTGAACCCAGCCGCAGCGGCAACCCGTAAAACTCATTGAAGGAATATTTTTGGATTTCCGACTCAATTTCGGAATTCAGGTTAATCCCGAAACCCAAAGTCGAATGGTAAGCTTGGGCGATTGTAACCACTGAAGCACTGAGAACCACTGAAAGAACTGAATGGTAAGAGGTCACTAAGGAACTCACTTATCTGTGTTCCTAAATATTTTTCAGTGACCTCAGTGGTTCTCAGTATTTCAGTGGTTTCTTTCCCCGTAATGAGGGAGGCAACTTCGGAATCCGGGTTAAGAACTCCGCGCTGAAAGTGCGCGGGTCTTCAAATCCTGGCAAAACGCCTCATCGGATGTCTGAATATTCCCAAAGGCAGGGACCTTCTCTCCGAGCGGTCCGAGAGAACGAGGTGTGAACCATCGTCCAAGATTTGATTTTAAAGCATTTTCATGGCCACCCGCGCTCTCCTTCCATTCGCTGGACCGCCCGGAGGATCGGTCCCTGCCATTTTAAGACAGCCTCTCATCGACAAGGGAATCGCCTATGACATGACATCACGCGTAGCTGCGGATCGAGACATGAACGTCCTCGAACTTGAGCTCTTCCTTGTGAAGCACAGGCGTGTTACCCGCACCCTTGTATTCCCAGCAGGCAACATGGGCGAATTGGTCGTCGTGACGCTTGGCTTCCCCGGCTTGGGTGCTGCCGGACTGGACTTCCGGGTCGCTTTCGAAGAACTGGTGTTCTGTGCGGAAATGGCCACCGCAGGATTCCTCACGTTCGCGGGCGTCGTAGCACATGACTTCGGCGAATTCGAGGAAGTCGGCGACACGGCCGGCTTTTTCGAGTTCCATGTTGGCGAGTTCGCCGGTGCCGGGAATGCGGACGTTTTGCCAGAACTCCTCGCGGATTTGCGGAATTTTGGCAAGAGCCTCGGTGAGACCTTCGCGGGAACGTGCCATACCGCAGTTGTCCCACATCGTCATGCCCAACTCGCGGTGGAAGGAATCCACGGTGCGTTTGCCCTTGATCGAGAACATTTTGGAAATCCGCTCCTTGGTTTCCGCCTCGGTCTGCTTGAACTCCGGCATATCGGTGGTGATGGTGCCGGGCTTCTGGGTGACAAGGTAGTTGGCAATGGTGGCCGGGATGACGAAATAACCGTCGGCCAAGCCCTGCATCAGCGCCGAGGCACCGAGACGGTTTGCGCCGTGGTCGGAGAAATTCGCTTCGCCCAGCACGTGCAGGCCGGGTAAGTTAGACATCAAATTGTAGTCCACCCACAGACCGCCCATGGTGTAGTGGACGGCGGGATAGATCATCATCGGGCCCTTATATGGATCCTCACCGGCGATCTTCTCATACATCTGGAAGAGGTTGCCATAGCGCGAACGGATGGTGTTTTCGCCGAGGCGTTTGGTGGCATCGCGGAAATCGAGGTAAACACCGAGGCCGGTGGGAGCCACTCCACGTCCGTCGTCACAAGCTTCCTTGGCGGCGCGCGAGGAAATGTCGCGTGGCGAGAGATTGCCGAAAGACGGGTATTTGCGCTCGAGATAATAATCGCGCTGGTCCTCGGGCACATCGTTCGGGCTCATCTGCTTTTTCTGCAGTTTTTGAGCGACCTCCTTGGACTTCGGCACCCAGATGCGGCCGTCATTGCGGAGCGACTCGGACATCAAAGTGAGCTTCGACTGGTAATCGCCGCTGACCGGAATGCAAGTCGGGTGGATCTGGGTGAAACAGGGGTTGGCAAACAAGGCTCCACGTTTCGCGGCGCGCCATGCGGCGGTGACGTTGCAGCCCATCGCGTTGGTCGAGAGAAAGAACACGTTGCCGTATCCGCCGGTGGCGAGGATCACCGCGTCCGCCGCATGAGTGCTGATTTTTCCAGTGGCCAAATCTCTAACCACGATACCCTTGGCGTGACCATTGACCAGCACGAGATCGAGCATCTCAGTGCGGGAATACATTTTCACGCCGCCCTTGTGGATTTCCTTTTCGAGTGCCTGATAACAACCGATGAGAAGCTGCTGTCCGGTCTGTCCACGGGCGTAGAATGTGCGGGAAACTTGGGAGCCGCCGAACGAACGGTTGTCGAGCAAACCACCGTATTCGCGGGCGAAAGGCACACCCTGCGCGACGCACTGGTCGATGATCGCATTGGAAACCTCCGCAAGGCGGTAAACGTTGCCTTCACGGGCGCGGAAGTCGCCTCCCTTGATGGTGTCGTAATACAAGCGGCGCACCGAGTCGCCATCATTCTGATAGTTCTTGGCGGCGTTGATACCACCCTGCGCGGCGATCGAGTGGGCGCGGCGCGGGCTGTCCTGATAGCAGAAGCATTTCACCTGATAGCCCATTTCCGAGAGCGACGCGGCTGCGGCACCGCCAGCGAGACCCGAGCCGACGACTATGACGGAGAATTTCCGCTTGTTGGCCGGATTGATGAGCTTCGAGTCCATCTTGTGCTTGGACCACTTTTGCTCAAGGGGACCGGATGGGATCTTGCTGTCGAGGACGATGGACATAGGAATTAGGGATTGGAAATTTGAAATTTGAGATTGGCTTGATCAATCAGTGACCGACCGCTTTGGCTAGCGATTCAAAGTATTTTGGAAAAAGATTGATCACTAACGGGATCGAGATGAAACCGAGCCAGATGAACAGGCTGTAGGCGATGGAGATCTGCTTGATCAGGCTTTCGGCCTTCTTGGAGCGGAGGCCGAGGGTTTGGAAAATCGACTGAACGCCGTGGGAAAGATGGGAGCAGAGCAAGGTCATGGATATCACGTAGAACAGGGTTACATACCAGACCGAAAAGCCGTCGATGACCATTTTCCAGGCATTGTGGACCTCCTTGCCGTCGAGGATGAACTTGTAGAGTTCCGGGTTGTTGTAATCGTTGCCGGTGCGTGTCGTGAAATGCAGAATGTGGTAAACGAAGAATGCGAGAATAGTGAGACCGGAAACAATCATCGTGCGGGAAGAAAAAGACGCCTGGATGGTGGTCTTGCATTCGTAGGGCTTGCGGGCTGCGCGGTTCTGGAGCGTCAGCGCGATGGTCGCAATGATATGGGCAGCCAAAATTGCCAACATCCCGACCCGGAACAGCCAGATTCCCACTCCGTGCAACATGTGATGTAGGAAATAGGCATAGGCATTGAAAGGCTCAGGTCCCATGAAAACCACCAGATTGCCGATCAAGTGCCCTGCAAGAAAGAGGACCAGAAAGAGGCCACTGATGGCGACGACGAGTTTTTTTCCGATCGAGGAGGACCAGTAGGTTTCGAGGCAACGGGTAAGGGCGTTCATAACAATTTGGAAAAGTTGGCTTCGCAGGCCGCGCGAGGAATAGGGGGGCTGTTCCGATTTTTCAAGCGGAGAGTCGCACGGCGGCAGAATCGATCATGCGAAAGGCAGGATTTGCGGAGTAATGCACGGAAAAGCCGCTTGACGGGCGGATTTCAAGTGAGGAACGCCTGCACCAGCTCATCGATCACCTCGGGCCCCATCGGGCGAACCACGCCGAGCGAGCGACTCAGAATGACCGCCTCGGCCGTGGATTCGAGCACTTCGAGTCGATCGAAGGCATCGAGGATGGTTTTCCCGAGCACGAGGGCACAGTCGTTTTCAATCAGAGCGATGGGAAACTCCGGTGTCATCGTATCCGCGATTTTTTCCGGCGCATCATAGACCCAGGAGAACGGCAGCACCGCCACATCACGCAGGAAAATGTAGCTTTCCGGGATGGTGCGGGTATCCAGGCGGCTGGCGGATGCGGAAAATGCGGTGGCATTGACCGGCGTGGCATTGACGATAGCCCGGATTTCCGGATGTTTTTGATAGATCAGGCGGTGCAGCCTCCACGCGCTGCTGGGCGAGGTGCCGCGTTCACGAAGTTCTCCGCGGATCAGGGAGAGTTGTTCCGGGGCGATGGTGGCGCGATCCACCAAACGGGTGCTAATCAGAAATGAAGAATCATCCACCCTCACCGAAAAACTTCCGGCATTAGCTGTTAAAAGCCGTTGGTGGTATCCCCGCCGGATGAAATCGCACAACTCGCGGCGCAGCGCGCGCTCACGACTGCCCGCCGGGCCGGGATCGAACTCGCCGGGCTCCGCACCAGCATGTCCGCCGATGGTTAGCTGTTCGTCGGTCAGGTATCGAACATCGCCAAGCGCACGGGCCTTGACAACGGTTTTGGCGACAAATTCCAAGGTTTCGAAGCGCCGGAATGCATCGGAAAAATCCACTCCGCCGACAACTACTCCGTGATTTTCCAACAGCACGCAATCATGTCCGGAAGCGAAGACCGCGGCGATTCTCTCACCAAGCAAAACGCTGCCCGGGAGCGCGTAGGACGCGAATCCGACTTCCCCACAGACCGCGCGGGCTTTGGTGAACAGGCGTGTATCCGGCGTTTTTCCGCAGATACTGAAGGCCACAAGCGCCACCGGGTGGGCATGCACGATTGCCTTCAAGCCCGGTCTTTTCTGATAGATCTGCTGGTGGAAAGGAAACTCCGAGGACGGCTTGTGCCGGCCCTCCGTGGTACCATCGGGAAACACCCGGACGATATCCTCCACGCGCAGCGCCCCCTTGTCCACGCGGGCCGGGGTGATCCAGATCGATCCGTCATCGTCACGGATCGAAAGATTTCCTCCGGAAGTGGTGGTCATCCGGTATTGATAGATACGGGCCATCGCCTGAACGAGGCGCTCCGCGGGGTGTGTGATATCGCGCATGATGGGTTAGAAATTGATGTTTTCAGGCTTCCGCCGCTTTGGCGATCCGGAGCAAGCCGGCCTCGCCGAGGTGCGGGCCGAGGATTTGCAGGCCGACCGGGAGGTTTTTCCCGCCGTCGAAATCCGTAACACCGCAGGGAATGGATATCCCGGGAATCCCGGCCAAATTGGCGGAGAGAGTGAAAATATCAGAGAGATATTCGCGCAGCGGATCGTCTGAGAACGCACCGATTTTCCGCGCGGGGGTCGGGGCTACCGGGGAAAGAATCGCATCTACCTTTTGGAAAGCATTCTCAAAATCCCGACGGATGAGCGTACGGACTTTCTGGGCACGACCGTAGTAGGCATCGTAGTAACCGGAGGAAAGCACGTAGGTCCCGAGGATAATCCGGCGTTTTACCTCAGGGCCGAATCCTTCTTCGCGGGACTTTTTATAGAGATCAAGGATATCAGCGGGATTTGCGGTGCGGTGGCCGTAGCGAATGCCGTCGAAGCGTGATAGATTCGACGACGCCTCGGCGGGGGCGATGACATAATAAGTGGCTACGGCGAATTCGGCGTGAGGCAGGGAAATATCGAGGATTTCAGCACCCTGAGCGGCAAGTTTCTGGATCGCCGCTTCGACCTGCTTCCTAACACCCGGGTCGATGCCATCGCCGAAGTATTCCTTCGGCACTCCGAGTTTCATCCCTTTCACTCCATCGTTTATACCGGAGAGGTAATCCGGCACCGGCACGTCGAGACAGGTGGAATCCGCAGGATCATAACCCGCAATGGCCTGAAGAATCATGGCGGCATCCTCAACGGTGCGGGTGAGAGGACCGATCTGATCAAGAGATGAAGCAAAGGCGACAAGCCCATATCGGGAAACCCGGCCATACGAGGGCTTCAAGCCCACAACTCCGCAGTGGGAAGCGGGTTGGCGAATCGAGCCACCCGTATCGGAACCGAGCGCGGCGATGGCGGTGCCATCGGCCACAGAGGCTGCGGATCCACCGGAGGATCCACCGGGAATCCGTTCCGGATCGTGAGGGTTCCGGGTGATTTGCAAGGCGGAATTTTCGGTGGACGAGCCCATGGCGAATTCGTCCTGATTCATGCGGCCGAATGGGATAGCTCCGGCCGCGCGGAGTTTTTTCACAACGGTGGCGTCGTAAGGCGATCTGTAGTTTTCCGCTAGAAACTTCGATCCACAGGTGCAGGGTTGGCCGAGCACGTTCATGTTGTCCTTGAGAGCGATCGGAATACCGCCGAGTGGCAACGAGAGATCGGCGCTGGCGGCCTCGTTTAACGCGGCGTCCAAGTCATACGACAAGTATGCGCCGGTCTTCGAATCGCGAGCGACGATTTCTGTGGCGAGTGCCTGAAGAACCTTGGTGGGCGTGGTTTCACCGGCGATAAATTGCTGGCGGAGTGATGTAATGGACATGGGAAGACTTTGAATGATCAATGATTAAATTTTAAATAAAGGATCGGATTCTTGAGTTTCGAATTTAGCGCTTCATGCATCACGCATCGGTCACGACTTTGGGCACGCGAATCTGTCCTTGGGCTTGATCAGGGGCGTTCTGCAAGACCGCGGACGACGGCAGACTTTCGTGAGGAATATCCGCGCGCATCCGGTCAAACACCGGGGCGGCGTGGGCGGTGGGCTCGATGCCTGTAACATCAAGCCCTGAGAGCGCCTCGGCATGCTTGAGAATCGCCTCGAGTTGGGGTTGGAAGATTGCCACCTCTTCATCGCTGAGCTCAAGGCGGGCGAGATTGGCAACATAACGGACGTCGATGTGGCTGTGCGACATGCGTGAAGCGTCAGGAAAACGAGGCCAGTTTCCAAGTGCCAAGTTGCAGAATAAAAAATATCAGGGGCGTTCAGACTTGGTGGACTCGATTTTTTTCACGGTTTTTTCGAGTTCTGCGGATTGCCCCGTCGCTTCACAGGCCTTTTTTAAGCCGATCAGTGAGGACATGTCATTGGGAAAAGCGGTCAAAGCCCGCTCAAAGGCGTCAACAGCCTCTGCTGGTTTTTGAGTGGCTAGGTAAAATTCACCGAGACGCGCGGCCATAGGAGTCAGAATGAAAGGAGGCATCAGAAAAGGAGCCGGGCGTTGGCGGTCGGCCCCGGAACTGAACCAATTGTAGGCGGTTCCCCGCATTTCACCAGGTCCCGCCATGACAAGCCTACCCCGCACATCGCTGGCGAGAATCTCCAAAGCCCGAAAGGCCCGGTTCCACGCCGAACGCTCTCCACTCTCTGCGGATGCCGATTGGGTTTTCTCCATCATTTCTCCGTGTTGAGCAAGAGCTGTGACGACATTCCGGGCGTCGTCCAATTTACCGGCATCCATCAAACGCTGGGCATCAAGAGCAAGACGCAGTCCGTCAATCCACCAATAAGCCAGACTATCCTTGCGGGTCGCCATGATCTCTTCCGTTTTGGGCAAAGCACGGGAGACTTCATTGGCGTTTCCCTGCAAACCTCGGTGAATAAGGATGCGGGCAGGTAGTGTTTTCGCGTCCCACAGCAGAAACCGGGCACCGGGTGACGAAAACCGCCCCGCAGGCAGCGGTGTGGCCGCCACCTGGCAGGCAGCAGTGTAACCCGCTTCAAAATCGCCTTTTGAAACCAGAGCCACAATGCGGTAACACTCGGATTTGACCCACTCCGGACAATCCGCGACCGTGACCTTGCCTTCCTTCATCCACCGTTGGTAAAACGATGAGGCTATGCCAAAAAATGATGCAGCTTCGCGATGGTGACCACATCGCCATAGATAATGCCCCAACAGGTGGCAATACGGCGGATAATCAGGAACCATCTGACAAAGTTTCAGCGCCAGATCGATAGATTCCGTCAAATCCGGACCCTCCGCCCTGATCAGGAGCAGGGCGTGGAGCGGGGCAGGGCTTTGTGGGTGTTTTGCAATCAGGGCCAGCAAGCGCTTTTCCGCATCCACTTGGGCCGGCGTGGCATCGCCCGCATCGTCATAACCTCCTCGATTGAACAATGCGCAGAACACCCCGGCCTGGAGATCATTGGGAAATTTCTCAGCGATTTTCGCAAAAGCTTTGGCCGCTCCCGACGGGCCTTCCTCAATGTATTTGACCAATCCATAAGCATACCCCCGCTCCAACTCGGTCCCTTTTCCTTGTTCGATGAGCGCCAACAATCGGTCCGTCGCTGCATTCCGCGCCTCACCGGTTTCCGGCGATGGATTGAGCAAAGCAATCACCATCCCCCAATGAGCCAGCAAACAGTCCGGGTCCTCCCTCATCGCGACCGCAAAATGCCGACTCGCCTCAAACTCCCAGCCACCGTGAAGGTGGTTCAATCCTTGGTTGACATGTTCCTGAGCCACTTCTGAAGAAGAACTCACCGCCATCTGAATCCCGCCAGGAAAACTCCGCATGACCGGTTTTTCAAGGGCCTTGACCGCAGCCGGAATCGCGTCCTCCACGCTGGAAAGTTCGTCAGCGTAAAGCGAAGGGAACACCGTTTCGATCGACAGAATCATCATGAAAATCCATTTCCTCATGCGTCGATTCTGATGAGAATTCCTTCGAATTACCAAGCAAAATGACAGAAAATGAAACATTCTACAAATGGGTTGATATTTTCAGAAAACCCGAAAAAAAACTTGCCAGCGCGGGCCGTGTCGCTTTAGATACTCCCCGGAGACGCGGGCATAGCTTAATGGTAAAGCCCTAGCCTTCCAAGCTAGACACGCGGGTTCGATTCCCGCTGCCCGCTCCATTGATCATTCAGAACACTCCTAAAATTTCTAAAATCACATGAAAAAAACCATCTTCTTCACTGTGTTCAGCGCCGTTCTCGGGTTGGTTTCCGCATCCGCTGAGGTTGATTGCGCCAAGCTCACACTCTCCGTAAAATCGGCGATCAACGCAGACCAAGGCAAAATTCTCGAAATCGTCTCCAAAGAAGTTTCAGCATCTCCCGCCTGTGCTTGCGAAATCGTAAAATCCGCCATCGAAGCTTCCAGCGCCAATCCCAAAACTGTCGCTTTGATCGTTGAAACCGCAATCACCGCTGCTCCCGAGCAGATGCGGTTAATTTCCCAATGTGCGGTCGCGGTTGCGCCCGACGCTCTTGCCAATGTTCAGGCTGTAATGGCGAAACTGGACCCCAACAGTGGGGAAAGCTCCCCCAGCTCGAAGGACGCCAAGTCCTCTAAAGAAGCCAAGGATCAGGTCGCCGCTATGCCCAACCCCTTGGACTTCCCCGAAGGCCCCCCAGAGAGAGGCGACGAACCCTTTCCACCACCCCCATTTCCCCCGCCCACTCCCCCAATCAGGCCTCCGGGTGTGTCCGATGTGAATCCCAAATAAATCACTCATTCACCCATTTTTACCCACCTTCGCTAAGTAAATGAAACGCAAGTTGCCACTCTGCTTCCTAGGCCTTCTGGCCATCGGCTCCGCATCGGCTCAAGGCCTCCACTACGTCGTCAACGAACCCGAGGAGTCCCTCCCCCTAAAGTGGGTGGCCGGGACCACCGTCACCTACGATGATAATGTGTATCCAGGATTCGGGCCTGAACAGAGCTCCATGTCGATCAATCCATACGTCGGACTCTCCTTCGTCAGCATGACGCCTCAAACCACATGGGATGTGTACGCGCGTTTGGGATTGATTTATTATCTGGATGCCCCTGTGGGCATGGATGACATGAACAGCCAGTCGCGCGCCGGTATCAACCTGACCCACCGCTTCAGCGAACGCCTGCGTTTTTCAAGCCGCAATTACCTTTCCTATGAAATGGAGCCGGATTATGCATCCGGTTACGCATCATCCCGCGCGGTGGGTGAGTATATCTACTGGCAGACCGACAATTCGATCGGTTTCCGCTGGACACAACGTTTCGGCACCTACACGGGCCTGCGACTGACCGGGCTTCAGTATACGAGCACCGATTATAACAACCGCCTCACTTGGGAACTCTACAATCAGTGCCGTTATCAACTCACCCCACAGACGGTGCTGACGTTTGACACTCGTTTCAGCGAAACCGCCGGAGATACCCTATCCTCCGACTATAGCGACCAATATTACCTAATTGGAGCGGAACATCGCTTCAGCGCCAACACCGTCGGAATCGTCCGTGCCGGCATGCAACTTCACAGCGTGAGTGATGGTAGCAAGGATTCCACAAGTCCATACGTTGAGTTCGCCCTGAACTCGCGGATAAACGAGCAATTCAGCGTAAGCGCCCACGCCCGCTTCGGGATTGAAGGATATGACAGCGTGCAATCGCTGCCTGGCGGCACTCTTGTCGAGTATGACGACCGCCAGACCCTGAGATTAGGGGTTTCCGGCGAATATGCAATCTCCCCGAAGTTTTCGATTTTCGGTGGCGTCGACTACATGCCATCCACTTATGCCGCCGGGCGATATTTACAGGGTCCTATCTTACCCAATATTCCGGATATGGATGAGGATACCATCAATGCCTACCTCGGCCTATCGATGAAATTCAACCAAATGCTGACAGGCTCACTGTCCTACAACTTCACGACTTCGAGTTCTGACATCAGCTCGCGTGACTACAATCGCAACCGTATCAGCCTTGGCCTGAGTGCGGAGTTCTGATCCTCCTCCTGACGCGGCGCTTTGAACATCAAGTCAACTTTCGAACCATTATTTACTTCGTCATGGACTCCCGCAATGTCATTTCATTGCGGGAGTTTTGATTTCTACTAGAATTCTCCCAAACTTGTGAAAAACTGAAGCTTATGAACCAATCAACGCCACAACAAAACGAAGCCGTCCTTCATGCGGTCGATTACTGGCAGGTGATCAAAAACCGTTACGGTATTATCCTGCTCACCCTTTTGCTGGTATTCATGACCGCAGCGGTCATCACCTATGTAATGCCCAAGAAGTTTGAAAGCGAAGCGGTCATCGAGGTGAAGCCGCGTCCTGCGGGAGGATCGATATTCGGGGCGCAGAATGATTTCATGGCACCCGCCAAGCAAATGACCCCCCAGTTTTTCGGCACTGAATTCGAAAAAATCAAAAGCCGCAAGGCACTCGAAAAGGTTGTCGATAATCTTAATTTGACGAACCGCTTTAGCGTGGACAAAGAAACCGCGATCCGGATCCTCAAGGGAATTGTGAACACGCAGAACATCCGCGGCACGGATTTGATTTCGATCCGCGTCCGCCACACCGATAAAGTGGTCGCACGGGATGTCACGGACGAAGTGGCAAAAGCGTATCGGGCATATCGCAATGAAATTGAAACACGGGACACGGAAAACGGACTGCACGAACTGAACAAGGCGGTGCGAGACCAGGAAGACAAGGTCGAGGAACGGCGCAAACTGCTCGCCACCATCGTGAACACCAAGGGAATCATCTACAAGGGCACGGATTCGTTCTATCAAGGAGGAGTGGATGAAGATCAGGGTGCCAGGACCGCGCTTCAGGAATTCGAAAAACTGGAGTCTGACAGGATGCAGTTACAAAGCCAGATCAGCAGCCTCATGAAGTATGACAGCGATCAGTTGATGGCTTACGCTGCGGGTTTAAATCTGCCGGACAACGTCATTCGCAATCTTCTCCCTCAGTATCAGGAGGCCATGCGACATTTTGAAACCCTGAAGATCAATGGGTTGGGAGACAATCACCCCACTGTGCTTGCCGCAGTCAAGCAAATCGCGGGAATGAAGACGCAACTCGATGAAGGAGTGGTGAACCTGCGTGCCACATTGCAAGCGCAGTTGGATCTTGCCGACAACCGCCTCAAGGAAGTGGAAAAACGAAAGGACAAAACGCGGGAGGATGCGATCAAGCGTGGTCTCGATGCCCAAGACTACGTGGATGCCAAGAGGGATTTTGAAACCGATCAGCAGCTTCTACAGAATATGAAGCTGAAACAAATTTCCGCTGCCATCACGGATAAGATTCCCTTTCAAAGTGTCGAGGTCCATGACCAACCGATGATTTCCGAAGGCCCGGTGAGTCCCAATGTGACACTCAACCTTGTACTCGGCGCTGTGGTTGGATTGATTTTTGGTGTCGGCATCGCGTTCTTCCTTGAGTATCTCGACACCTCTGTGAAAAGCCTTGAAGATGTGGAGCGTTACCTTCAGGTGCCTGTGCTCGGGGTAATTCCGAAAGATGTGGGGATTCTCTACAAACAAAACGGCATGAGCCCGGATGCGGAAGCCTATCGGATCCTTCGCACCAATATTGAATTCAACCGCAAGAATCCGGAAGACAATGCGATCACGATTGTCTCCGGTGGAGCCGGCGAAGGAAAATCCACGACCCTGGTCAACTTGGCCTACATCTGCGCACAAGGCGGCTATACCACGTTGATGATCGATGCTGACTTGCGCCGCCCGCGTTTGCACACCTTCTTCGACATCAACAACTCGGTGGGCCTAACCAATTACCTGACCACCGAACTGATGCTGGAGGATGTGATCCTCCAGACACCGGTGGACAATCTCTATTTCATGCCATCGGGCATTCTTCCGTCCGATGCGGCGGGCATTCTCAACTCCAGGCGCATGTCGGAGTTGATTCAAGATGTAAAACAACGTTTCGATCTGGTGCTGGTGGACAGTCCGCCGATTCTGGGCGTGAGCGACGCCTCCGTCCTTGCCAGCGAAGTGGACCTCACAATGATCGTGGTCCAGCATCGCAAACTTCCCAGAAACATGCTGCTCCGGGTCAAGCATGCGGTGGAAAATGTCGGAGGAAATGTCATCGGTGTGGTTCTCAACAATGTGGATGTCCGCAGCGACAGCCAATACCAGTATTACACCAGTTACTACACCTACTACGCACCTGCCGAATCCCAGATCGGACCTCCGGTGGGGGGAGCCTCTGTCGCCACTTCATCGAAACCACAGGCAGCACCTACCGCCCGTGGTGACGACTCAGAACTCTATTAATATTCACAAATCCCTGGAAATCATGAATATCAAATCCATTTTCACCCTATTGACCGTGCTGGTCTTGTCCGTCGTTCCGACGTTCGGACAAATCCAAAAAAAGCAGTCGATCCATATCACCGTCACCGGCATACCGCTTGATGAAAAGGGGCGGATTGATGGAGACTATCCAGTAGGAGACGGAGGGACCGTCAACATGCCCTTCATTGGTGCCGTGGCCGCAGCAGGGATGAGACCTGAAGCGTTGGCTGCGGTTCTCCAGGGACGCTACAAGAGCGCCGGAATTTACCGCAATCCGACATTCCAGGTTTTTGCCACGATCGGAGGCAGCACCGTGGTGGAGCAGATCGTCATGGTAGGCGGCTTTGTCCGTGGCCCGGGCCCCAAAAAATATACGCAGGGTCTCACACTCTGGGGTGCGATCCAAGCTGCAGGTGGAGCCACCGAGTTCGGCAGCATGAGGCGGGTGAAACTGACACGACGCGGGAAAGTGACAGAATACAATGTCAAGCAATCCCAGAACATGCAGATCCCTCTGGAACCAGATGACGCGATCGATATCCCCGAGAAGAACATCTGGGGCCAATAACTCTGATCATCAGTACTTGATAGAGAGACAATACCCTGCTGCGTTGTCGCTCGATTCAAGCCACACCGATTTTCGAAACATCGAATCATGATCCACAGGGTTAAGAGCTTCACTTATGCCGTGTTTCTGGGCGTCCTTTGGATTTCCCCAATTGCATTGTATTCCGTCGAACTCCCTGCGGATATGGTCACACAACTGACCTCCGAAAAATTCTCCATCCGAGAGAAGGCACAGGCGGAATTATTGGATTGGTCCCGCACGCAGAGGGACGCCGCGATGGTCGAATTGTTCCGGCAATCAAGAGACGCGGATGAACCCGAAGTCCGCCAGCGTTGTCTCGCGGTATTGCGGGACTTGGTGAACGAAGACTACCTCAAGAGTGGCGAAGGCTATGTGGGAATCCTGATGCAAGATGAGCTTGCCCGCGTCCCTGGAGACAAAAACCCGCGGAGTGTGATCCGATTGGGGCATGTGGTTCCCAATTCGGCGGGCGATCAGGCGGGACTCAAACCCAATGATCTGGTCGCCGGCGTGGACGAGGAGGTTTGGAGGGATGTCCCGGCGTCAGCACCGTTCAAAGAAATGATCCGCAAGCTGAAACCCGGCACCAAAGTGACCCTCAAAGTTCTGAGAGACGGCAACCTGCAAGACATCGTGGTCAAACTGGGCAAGCGTCCTTTTGCGGCCGACGACTCTATCGGCCTTGAAATGGACCTTGAAGCCCTGGAAAAGAAGGCCAAGGATAATTTCTTCCGCCAATGGATGAACCAGCAGAAATCAGCAACAGCCTCACCGGCAAAACCCTGATCCCAGCTTGACCGATAGGTCATCTGCGTGCAGCTTTCCACGCGACATGACTTTACCCAAATTCACGATCCTTCCGCTTGTCATTCTCCTTCCCGGAGTGATCGGGCTGAACGCATGTTTTCAATCCGGCCCCGGAAATTCCGGCTACATGGCGGGAGTTGGTAACCCAATAGGGCAGGTTTCCCTCGACCCGAAGCATCCGGCACCTGCGATTCCGGACGATGTTTCCTATTGGGATGGGGATTCCGCATCAGGCGCCCCCTTGATCAAAATCAACCGCAGCCAGCAAAAAGCGTTTTTCTACAAGGGCGGGGTTTTGGTCGGTGTATCGCGTATTTCCAGTGGTAAGGAGGATCACGCTACTCCGCCGGGACGCTATAAAATCAGCGAAAAGGACAAGGATCATACATCTTCGGTTTATGGCTGCTTCAAGGACAAGGCCACTGGCATGATGCTAAACGACAACGTGGATATCCGGGTGGACAAGGTCCCGCCGGGAGCGATCTACTACCCCGCCCCAATGTACAATTTCATGCGGATCACGGGTGGAATCGGCATGCACACCGGCTATCTTCCGGGTTATGCGGCTTCCCACGGCTGCATCCGGATGCCTCATCACATGTCCGAAAAGTTCTTTGAAAATGTGGTGGTCGGCACGCCGGTGATTATTGAGTGAGTTGTGGCGGCGAGACACTCTCAATGACCCATGCGAGGTAATCCGAGCAAACCGCGCTCGGGCTGACTGCTACGATTTCAGGCACTTCATAGGGATGAAGTTGTTTGAGCACTGTCTCGAATTCGGAAAAAACCGCCTCCACCGTCTTGAAGATCGCCAACACCTCGACAGCGGATTCCACTTTCCCCTGCCAGCAGTAAACCGATTCCACCGCAGGGATAAAATTCACACATGCCGCGAGTTGCTTTTCAACCAGCACTGTGCCAATCTGTCGCGCCGAATCCATGGATGGGAACGTGCTAAATACCAGACGCAGATCATTCATCCCTCTCTTTAACACCGAAAACCCCTAACTCGCAATCACTCGTTGAAATCTGGTTTTTTAGAAAAGCTTGTCGCACGTCTCGACAAGGTTGAGCACGGGGAGGTCCAACAGATCGTCACCCGCTTGATCCGTGAAAAGGGATTTCTGGAAAAAGTCTTCGAGGCCCTACAGGAAGGAGTGATCATCCTCGATCCCCAAGGCGTGATCGGGTTTGTCAATCATGCCGCCAGCCGGTTTTTCGGCTTGGATCCGGACAAGGCGGTCGGGCAATTGCTGTCATCCCAAGTTCGCGGACTGGACTGGGAATCGCTTGGCAAACCCGGCCGCACGATCAGTCGGGATCTCGAAGTTTTTTATCCAGAAAACCGTTTTTTAAATTTCTATCTAGCCCCCATCGATGAAGGAGGAAATTCCGAAGATCCTTTGGGTTTCGTGATGTTGGTCAGGGATCTCACCCGCACCCGCGCAGAGGCCGAGGAAACCCTGGAATCCGAGCGACTCAACGCCCTCACCCTACTTGCGGCCGGAGTAGCCCATGAAATCGGCAACCCCCTCAATTCTCTGGATATTCACCTCCAGCTACTCGGCAGGAGGCTGCGCAAACTTCCGACAGGTGACAAAAAACCGTTAGAAGACCACCTGGCAACGGCTCGCGGCGAAATCCGGCGTCTGGATACAATCCTCAAACAATTCCTCCACGCCGTCCGGCCGACCGTGCCGCTGCGCGAACGCCGTGACATCAATACACTACTCAAGGAAACCCTCGGGCTGCTGGAGTCCGAACTCTCATCCAGAAAAATCTCCGTGGAACTGGACCTGGCGGAATCCATGCCACACGCCGTGCTGGATGCAGGCCAATTCCAGCAGGTTTTCTACAATCTGATCCGCAATGCCTATCAGGCGCTGCCCGGTGAGAATGGCCACATCACGATCCGCACACGGGCAAACGACTACGAATACATCATTTCCATTCAGGACAATGGAACCGGGATTTCCCCGGAGCACATGGGGGCGATCTTCGAACCCTACCGCACCACCAAATCATCGGGCTCCGGTCTGGGGCTCCTCATCGTCCGCCGCATCGTCCGCGAGCACGGCGGCGAAATCGCAATCGAAAGCGAGGAAAACCAAGGCACCCGCGTCATCATCCATCTGCCACGCAGCGAAAGGTCTGTCAGATTGTTAGGCTCCCCGGAATCTGTGATCGATCTTTGAAATTTCAAATCTCCAATTTTCAACCCTGCCATGCTTCCCACACTTCTGATCGTTGACGACGAGCGCTCCACCCGCGAGGGCCTGCGAAGTGGCTTGGATGAGGAATTTGATGTGTACACGGCCGGAGGGATCAGCGAGGCCATGGCCATCCTGAAGAGCGAACCCATCCAACTCCTGCTCACCGATCTGCGCCTCGGCGGAGATTCCGGGATGGACTTATTGGATCAGGCGCTGGCGCTGGCGGAACCTCCGGTGGCGATCATGATGACGGCCTACGGCTCGGTGGACACTGCGGTCGAGGCGATGCGACGCGGAGCCTGGCATTTTGTGACCAAACCGCTCAATCTGGACGAGGTGGAAATGCTGCTTAAACGAGCGCTGCGCAACCGCCACCTGGAGACCGAAAACAAACAACTCACCCAACAAGTCAAGAAATCCCATAAGCTCGACCAACTGATTGGAAAATCCGCGGAAATCCAGAAAGTTTCCGAGCTCATCCAACAGGTTGCGCCGACACGGGCCACCGTGCTCATCGAGGGAGAATCAGGCACGGGCAAAGAGGTGGTGGCCGGATTGTTGCACCATCTTTCCGGCAGGCCCGCCGCCAAAATGGTCATCGTCCACTGCGCCGCCCTCTCCCCACAACTCTTGGAAAGCGAGCTTTTCGGCCACGAAAAAGGCTCCTTCACCGGGGCAGCACAACGCCGCATCGGGCGCTTTGAGCAGGCGGACGGAGGCACCCTTTTTCTCGATGAAATTGGTGAAATCGACCCATCCACCCAGATCAAGCTGTTGCGCGTGCTGTCGGAGCGCACCATCGAGCGGGTTGGCTCGAACACGCCGATCAAGGTGGATGTCCGCGTGATTGCCGCAACGAATAAAAAGCTCCGGGAACTGGTGGACCGCGGAGATTTCCGTGAAGACCTGTATTTCCGGCTCAATGTTGTCAAAATCGACATGCCGCCCTTGCGGATTCGCCGGGAGGACATCGTTTTGCTAGCAAATCGTTTTCTGCAAGAATTCGCCAAGGAAAATGACCGCCCGTTCAAACCGCTATCGGATGCCGCTCTGGATCTTTTGCTCGCATACCCTTGGCCTGGCAACGTCCGCGAGTTGCGAACAGCCATCGAGCATGGAGTGGTCATGAGCAACGACGCGGTGATTGATATCCGGCATTTGCCGCAATTCCTGCTTCCCCAATCAGTTCCGGCAGACCAATCTCCCCTCCCCCGAAAAATCACCCTTGATGCCACGCCTGATTTCAACTTGCATGCTCTCGAAACCAACACCATCCGAACCGCTCTCACCACTGCCAGTGGCAACCGAACGCACGCGGCCGAGCTCTTGGGCGTAAGCCGAAGAACCCTCCAGCGCAAACTGAAGGAACTCGGTCTTTAATCTCCATTCTCCCTATCTCTCAACTTCACTCATGAGTATCAACTCCTCGCAACTTGACGTCGGCATTCTCATCCGGCGCAGCCTGTTTTTCCTTATTCTGATCCTATTGACCCTCGGCAACCTCTTCACTCTATTTCGCGGGTTGAACTCCCCCCAGGCGATGGATCAGGCGCAAATCGCTCGCGAAATCGCCCGCGGCAACGGTTTTACCACCAAAATGATCCGCCCGGTCGCCTATTATCAAGCGACAAGCGTGGAAAAACGTTCGGTCTCGTTCGACCGATTTCAAGACACCTACCACTCGCCGCTCAATCCGTTGCTCAACGCCGCAGTTCTCAAACTCATCGGCGCAGATGATGCTAATGGGTGGCAAATGGGAGCGAACGAGCTGGTTTACCCTCTGGATCGCGTAATCGCCGCAGTGTGCACCTTGTTTTTCCTGATGGCAATCGGTGTGAATTACCTCCTGATTTCCAGGATATTCGATGCGAAGATCGCAGGAGTCAGCGCGATCCTGATGTTGTTTTGTGAAACCTTCTGGAGATATTCTTTGAGTGGATTGCCACAGATGCTGATGCTTCTGCTTTTTTCCTGCGGCATCTATTTCGTATATCGCGCCGTGGAGGCGGCATCCGAAGGGCGCATTGCGATGACTCCAGCCGTCATCGCCGGCGTTTTCTTCACCCTGCTGGCCCTCACCCACTGGATGACCGTCTGGATCGCCCTGGGTTACATCATTTTCGCCGCGATCGCCTTCCGTCCGCGCGGCATTGTTGGCATCGCGGTGCTCGCCTTGGTCATTATCGCCGCAATCGGGCCGATCCTGCGAAATAAGGACATCACCGGATCACCTTTCGGCACGGCATTCCTTACACTCTACAATGGCTTGGGCAACCGCTCCGAGGCCGCCGTGATGCGCAACACCGACCTGACAGCAGAGCCTCTGGAGTTGGACGGGCTGATTTCGAAAATCTTGCGCACTACCCTTCTGCAAGCCACCGACATCGTCCCCTTGCTTGCTGGCATCGTCGTGGCTCCACTGTTTTTCATTTCCCTGCTTCACCCATTCAAACGAAAATCAATCGCCATGTTTCGGTGGGGAATTCTACTGATGTGGGTGACCACCGCCTTCGGCCTGGCATTCTTCGGGGTGACGACCAATGAATTGGAGCCCAATCAGCTCCACCTACTTTTCGCCCCGATCATGATGGCCTACGGGTTGGCATTTATCTCCATTCTCTGGAGTCGGCTTGATTTCGTAGCCTCCACGCCGATGTTGAGAAATGTCCATCACATGGTGATCATTGTCATCTGCTCGCTTCCTCTGATCCTCTCCCTGCCTCAAAAGGTAAAACTAGGCATGACCTTGCGAGATCGCGGTGGAGTTCCTAACTGGCCACCCTACTACGCTCCAGCCCTCAACAGCAAGAAAACGGGCCTCAAAGGATGGGTGGACGATAAAAAAATCGTTTTCTCCGACCAACCTTGGGCAGTCGCGTGGTATGCCGACCGCATGAGCATCTGGCTGCCGCCTACTGCCGATGGATTCCGGGCACTTGAAAATGTGGCGACCGGACTTCAGACACCGGTTGTCGGCATTCTGATCTCCCCTTCCTCACACGGCTCTGGAACCATTACCGAAGTAACCGAGCGCTACAAGGATTTCGCGGCTCTGGTTTTGGACGGCAAAGCCATACTTGCCACCTATCCACCGGGCTTTTCACTCTACGACAAGAGCCAAAAAATCGAAGAGATCACCAAACGTTACCCCTACCGACAACCGCTCGTCGGCATGGATATGATCTACTACAGCGAACGCCCTATCGTCTCGAAGGGCAAGGCCCCCAACTAATGAATTCCATGGCACGCAGGAAGCCAGATCCCGATCAAAACAACTCGACGCTCTCATTTGAAGACGCCTTGGCGGGACTCGAATCGATTGTCGAGGCCATGGAGCATGAACAACTTCCCCTGGAGGAACTTGTGGCATGTTATGAAAAAGGATCGCTCCTGCTCGACCGCTGCGAGTCGGTCCTACAATCCGCTAGAAACCGTATCGAATTGATCACCCTGCGCGATAAAGACCCGATAGAATCCACCGAGGTTCCCGCAGCCGCCCGGTCCACAGACATTTCCTCTCCGTCCGCCGATCCGGACGATTCCGACGACAACGATGACATCCGCCTCTTCTGAGCCACCCGCACTCGGCCCACTGCTGCAGTCCATCCACTCCCCTGGCGATGTCAAAAGACTCGACGATGAGGAGTTGACGGCCCTAGCCGCGGAAATCCGCCACTCGCTGATCACCTCCCTTTCAAAAACCGGCGGACACCTCGGCCCCAATCTCGGTGTCGTGGAACTCACCATCGCCCTTCACCGGGTGTTTTCCACACCTGATGACAAGTTCGTCTTCGATGTGGCCCACCAGGGATACGTCCACAAGATGCTAACAGGACGCGCCGACAAGATCCACACCATCCGCACCTTCAAAGGCCTGAATGGTTTCCTGCTGCGTTCGGAGTCCGAGCATGATGCCTATGGAGCGGGTCATGCGGGCACTGCTCTATCAGCCGCCCTTGGCATGGCGGCCGCCCGCGATCTGGCAGGAGGTGACAACCACGTCGTGGCTGTCGCGGGTGACGCGGCGTTCACTTGCGGCCCGACGCTGGAAGCACTCAACAACATCGCGGAAACCTCCCGCAAGTTCATCGTCGTACTCAATGACAACGAGTGGTCGATCGACAAGAATGTGGGCGCCATCGCCCGTTACTTCAACGCGCTACAGACTCACCACACCTTCGCCTCGGTCCGCGCCAAGGCAGCCGATTTTGTAGAAAAAATCGCAGGCAAGGCGGCCCGCACCCTGGCTCACAAGGTCGAGGAAGGCGCGAAGAACCTACTCTTTCCCAACGTGCTTTTCGAAAAATTCGGCCTGCGCTATTACGGTCCCATCAATGGTCACGACCTTCCCTTATTGATCCGCACCTTCGAACATCTCAAGGCACTCCACGAACCCGTCGTCCTGCACATCATCACGGAAAAAGGCCGAGGATACCAACCCGCTATCGATAATCCGGGAAAATTCCACGGACTCGGCACTTACAAGGTCAATGATGGTTCCACAGACTCCGCCACGACTCCCTCGTGTTCGGATATTTTCGGACGCACCGTCACCGACCTCGCCAAGAAGGATCCCAAAATCGTGGCCATCACCGCAGCCATGCCCGGCGGAACCAAACTGGAAATTTTCAAGGAAGAACTGCCCGACCGCTATTTCGACGTTGGCATTGCCGAGGAACACGCCGCGCTTTTCGCCTGCGGACTTGCCACCGAGGGCTTCCGTCCGTTTCTGGCTGTTTATTCCACATTCATGCAACGGGCTTATGACATGATCATCCATGACATGGCTTTGCAAGGACTACCGGTCCGCCTCTGCATGGACCGCGGCGGCTTGTCGGGTGACGACGGCCCCACCCATCACGGACTCTTTGATATCGGATTCCTCCGCCACATTCCCGGCATCGTCCACATGCAACCCAAGGACGAAAACGAGTTCGTGGACATGCTCCACACCATGGCTGCATATGATGAGAGGCCCTCCGCCATCCGCTACCCACGGGGACCAATCCGAGGCACTGCCATCTCGGAAACTCCAAGGATTCTTGAAATCGGCAAGGCCGAGGTTGTTGCTGACGGCACGGACGTCGCACTCATCGGACTTGGAAGCCTGTTTGAAATGGCGGAACAAACCAAGGCCATGTTAGAAGAGAAGGGACTTTCCGTCGCCCTGATCAACCCGCGTTTCATCAAGCCTCTGGACACAGCCGTTCTTGAGCAATACGCACGGAAATGTCGCATACTCTGCACCTTCGAGGACCACGTCCTGACCAATGGCTTCGGCACCGGAGTGATTGAACATCTCCACACCGCCGGCATCCACACACCCGTCGAGCGCATTGGCTGGCCGGATAAATTCATCGAACACGGAAAGCCGGAGATTCTGCGCGATCTCCACGGCATCACCCCACAGGCCGCCGCCGCCAAGATACTGAGCCATTTCTAAGGATCAAAAACTTCCGCTCCTACGCGAGCGACCGTCTCGCATCACCAAAATCACCGTGATACGTCAGTTTGGCAAAAGGACTCTTGAATCCACCGCCTGCTGTGCTTGAATCCGTGGCGTGAGACGATTGTTCATTGCTGTGGCGGTGGTTTTGATGGCAGCCTGTTCAGGGCCGCCAGAAACCCTGGTGGTCAAACAATTCCAAGTACGGGATCAGGTCCGCAGGGTCGGAGACGATCCGATGGTGAGGATGGAGAAGGAACGGCACCTGCTGGGAGCGGTGAGTATGGAGGAACGCAAGCAGAGACTGGGCCAGTATTACACCATCCGCTGGAGCGACCCAGCAGGCGTGGGCAAAGGCGACGTCAGAGTGGTTTTTCTCTATCAACAGGGAGCCACCGGCAGCCTCGTAAAACGCATGACTCGCGATTTCTCCTCATCCACGGTGGATGGAATGGCAGAGTTAGCGGTGATTGGTGATGATTATTTTAAAGGTGGCAAAGTTCTGACATGGAAGGCCACGATCACGCGTGGAGGACGGGAACTGGCCAGCAAACAATCCTATCTGTGGCAATAATGCGGGACTTCCGGGATTTTTCAGATGGATGGTTGACGTATCGGATGTCTGCTTTATGCTCTTTAGAGTCGGGCCGCACGAAATAAGCCCCTACAATCACAGTGACCGCGGATAACTTCATTTCAGTAGGTATTTTCAATGGATTCAGTTGGATCCGGTGCGAAGGAAAAGGATCGTTCCTCAACAGTCCCTCCGTAAAAACGTTCGGTGACGCTCGGATATCCGCAGGAGAAACGCTTGTAATCGTTGATCTCGGATCGTGCACGGGAATGGATTCCACCTTCATGGGCACCCTCGCGGGGATGTCGGCGAGAATTACGGCACGCGACGGAGGAGCACTCCACATCGCAGAACCCGGCTCCCGCAACCTCCGCTCGCTGGAGGACCTCGGTTTGGATCACCTGATGGAAATAGATCCACCCGATGCGGCATGGAGAAACGACATCGAATCCATCCGGAGCGCGTTAAAATCCCCATCCGCAGCAGCCATCGACACGATCCAGCGTGCAAAGCACGTCTTGGAAGCCCACCAAAATCTCTCAGGTTTGAACGAGAAAAACGCACGGGAATTCAGCGGCGTCCTCAGCGTGCTGAAAAGCAACTTGTCCGGGCAAGACGCGCATCCCGAAGCAACCTAAACATGAACGAAACGGCAGGCATGGCTTTGTTATGTTGACCCCCCCCGAGTTGCAGGATTTCAGAATCATCGCACTGGCCTTTGGCATGGTGGTTTTGATCGGCCTGCTGTTAGCGCTGAGGAACCAACGCAAACGCAACCGCCGGATCCGCCAACGTTTCCGCGATCTCGAGGGCGAGGAGCAACGGATGTTCTCGTTTCTCCGCGATCTGGGCCTTGCCATTGAAAACGAACCCTCGCCTTCGGTACTATCTCGCATCATCGTCGATGGCATCAGCAAAGTGCTCAACGCCCGCGGCGGAGCAGTCTATTTCGTCGGGGCAGGCAACGGATACCTGTTGCCGTCCTATATTTCGGATGAATGTCCGCCGCTCATCGGCATCCCGGTGGAAGTAAGAAAAAAAGCAGAGCGGGACCCGCGCGCACTTGAAAGCCACCTCCGACTCTCGCGGGTGGCCGTGGATGAAGGCATTCTCGGCTACTGCCTGGCGGTGGGTCAGGCAATCCTTGTGGAGAATGTCAAAAACCATCCATCATTCCGTGACGCCTTCACCCGTTACACCGACGATGTGGCCGCATTGCTGGCCCCCCTTCGTCATGCAAACAAGGATCTAGGCGTGCTCATCGTGGCCAGACGTCATGAGGATGGCGCATTTACAACCAACGATCTCGCCGTATTCAGATCCGCAGCCGAACAATCCTCATTCGCCATTGGCAATGCCCGCATTCACCGTGAGGCCCACGAAAAACGCGCCATCGAGAGCGAGTTGCACAATGCCCGTGAAGTCCAGCGCATCCTCCTTCCACAAGAAGATCCGGTCATCTCCGGGTTCCGCATCAGCGGCACCAACTTACCGGCACGCATCATCAGCGGCGATTACTACGACTACATCCCGCTGGGAGATCGTAAATTCGGCATCGTGATCGCCGATGTTTCCGGCAAGGGATTTCCCGCCGGACTTCTGATGGCCATGTGCCGCAGCGCACTGCGTTCCGTCGCGCCCGGCCGTTCATCCCCATCGGAAGTGCTCTCATCGGTCAACCGCCAGCTTTTCCCCGATATCCGCGAGGATATGTTCATCAGCATGGCCTACGCCATTCTCGATGAGGCCACCGGTGGGCTGGTCATGGCCCGCGCCGGCCACGATCCAGCGCTGCATTTCCACAGCAACTCAGGAAAAGTGGAAACCCTGCGCTCGCCAGGCCTCGCATTGGGCGTCGATGGCGGCACGGTTTTCGAGCGGGTCACCAAAGATCTCGAAGTGACGATGAAATCCGGCGATTGCGTTCTGTTATACACCGACGGGGTACGTGAGGCAGTGGATTCCCAGGAAGAGGAATTCGGCATGGACCGCATGGCCGACGCATTCCGCATGGCCGCTCCGCTCGGTGCCGAGACCGTCCTCAACCGCATGCAGGAAGAACTCCGCCAATTCACCGGCGAGGGCCCCCAAATGGACGACATCACATTGGTCGCCATCGAGAAAAAGTAGCCTCACTAGGACTCGAACCTAGAATGACGGAATCAAAATCCGGAGTGTTACCATTACACTATGAGGCTTTTTGAGGGCCTTGTCAGCCGCGCGGGCGGAGCGTAAGCTGACATCCGGCGGTTTGGCAACAGGGAAAATCAGTCGGGGTCATAGAATTTTCACGAGATATCTCGGCATGGCCAAATCCACCTCCATTCGGATCGTCCACTGTGGGTTAGCACGCAAGGCAGGGACTCGACCTCCGGGCGGTCCATGAACATGAAAAGTGAAAGAGGATCACGGAAACCAAGGCGTTCACCCGATCATTCTCACCTCATACACGCAGACCGCTCGGGGAGACGGTCCCTGCCTTGCACTCCTGATCGTCTCGGAAGACACCTGACTCGTTTCCGATTTTGAAACTTCCGTCCACCCCAGCCCCGCACCTAAGGCACTGGCGCGTGGTCTTCCTTCTGATAGGCATCCCAGACTTTTTCAAAATCATTGGGCGGACGTTCGATTTGGCGAGCCATTCCGTCGGCAGTGAGACCGAGCCACGGGTTGATACGACCGCCCATGCACTCGATGGTCTGAGCGGTCCAGACATTGCAGACCCTTGGGATGAAATAGGAATAGCGACCCTCCACCTGCACACCCTTCCCCCAACTTGATGCGCAAACGACCTGCGGCCGCCCCGCCGCGGTCATGACGCTGCAATCATTAAGAAACGCGGCAAGTCTCGGACCGCAATCCCGGCGGACGAGCTTGCGCCAGATCCGCTGGTGCGGACAGACTTCCACTACGTTCCAATCCGAAGGAATCACTTCCATCACCGATGGCGTCGGGGTAAAAAGAACGCGGAACATCTTCCACGAGTTATCGATGCCTTCCTTGGAATAGGCATTCCGGTTGCCCCAACTCATGGTAATGAATTTCGGATGCCCAATCCCCTCCGGCGCGATGTATCCGGACTCCACCAGCCAATCATACGAAAAAACCATGCCGGTGTGATATTTATCGGCGATCATCCAGACCAAGAGATCCGGCTCCTGCGGCGATTTCACGGGCTGACCCGGCACGGCGGGAATGGTGTTGATCTTTACAGGCAACCGCTTGGCATGACGCGTATCGATGGGCAGGCGGATGCCGCATGAGGAAACGAGCATGGCTATCAATAGCCCGCTGAGACAGTTCCGCAGCAGCGCCACCCGTGGCATCATGCGGATAAAAAGGAACAGATATACTCGCAAATACCGTCTTCCACAACGATGGTGAATCCACTGTTGCCGGAGACATCGAAGAACGCGCCTTCCTGATAGACAACACTCTCACTGGAACCGTCGAGGGTCACCTTACAAGCACCGGCGATGATTTCCATGCGCTCGGGCGCAGCCGTGCCGAAGTGATAGCTACCGGGGTAGATCAGACCGAGGGTTTTACGTGAACCATCGGCAAAATGCACGGTATGGGAAACGACTCGTCCATCGAAATAGACGTTGGCTTTGGGAACGACGGTGACGTTGTTGAATGAATTCATGGGATATGTCAGTTATGTTATTCAATAGGCATTTCAGCTTCCGTCCAGGCATGCCAGCCACCTGAAAAAATGCTCACGGGATGCCCGAAGCCGGAGATGTGATCGGCCAACGTCCGCGCGTCCGGACATGTGTAACCAGTGCAATAGGTAACGATGGTTTTGCCCTCTGCCAGCGCTTTCTTGATTTCGCTTTCGCGTGCGGCAATTTGTTCATCAGTGGCTCCGCGCGGCAGGTTGACCGCGCCGGGGATGTGGCTGATGTTGTAGAAAAACGCCGGGCGGGCATCGTAAAGGAGGACTTTCCCGGATTGATGCAGGGCGAAGAAATCCTCGAATGAGATGGAACTCATCTTACCGCGACCATTCATGCGGACTGGTTTTTTGTACTCCGGTTTAGACTGCCCCACTTTTGCTGGCGCGGATGGGACGGAACCGGCGGTTTTTACCGGTTCCGCGCAAGATCCGAGAACCAGCGAAACGGCCAGCATCAGAAATAAGGGCCGCGTGCGGGTCATTTAACGACAAATGGAGGACCTGGTATGGCGGTGTTTGAGCTGCGGTCTCTCGGCCCGTTAGAGCTGAAAAACCGCGCACTTTCTTACAATATCCGGACCGGTGCTTTATTGGTTCGACTTATCGAATGCCGCATCGAAGGCCACGGCGCTACCGGGGAAATCCAAGCTGCGCACGAAGCAGGCCGCTTCCGCACCACCGTGAACGCGGTCCATGCGGATGTCCTCCCACTCGACAGAGAGCGGTCCACGATAACCGATGTCGTTCAGAGCGACGATGATATCTTCAAACTCGATGTCACCACGACCCGGGGAACGGAAGTCCCAGAAACGGCGGGCATCGCCAAAATCCGTGTGACCGCCAAAGACGCCGACCGAACCATCACCGTGGCTCCACCAGACGTCCTTCATGTGGACGTGGAAAATACGGCAGGCGAAGTCACGGATGAATTTGACATAATCGACACCTTGATAGCCGAGGTGGGATGGATCGTAGTTGAAACCAAAGCGCTTGTGGTTGCCGACTGCTGCCAAAGCCCGCTGCGCGGAGGCGATATCAAACGCGATCTCGGTGGGATGCACTTCGAGAGCGAAGTTGACGTTCACTTTTTCATAAGCGTCGAGGATCGGCAGCCAACGTTTGGCGAAGTCCTTGAAGCCCTTTTCGTAATACTCCTGCGAGGTCGGAGGGAAAGCATAGATCGAGTGCCAGATCGATGATCCGGTGAAACCATTGACCACGGCGGGGAAATCATCACTGCCATTGCGGTCCGGTTTGGCATTGAAAAACGCACGAGCGGCCTTGCCGGTGGTGATCATTTTTTTCGCAGCGCGTTTGCGCACTCCTTCGGGATCACCGTCTCCCCAGACGTCAGGGGCGAGAATCGCCTTGTGACGGGAATCAATGAGATCGCAGACTGCCTGCCCGACAAGGTGGTTGGAAATGGCAAAACAGGTAAGGCCATGATCACAGAGCAATTCCCATTTCTCTTTGACATAGGCTTTGCTGGAAGCGGCGGCGTCCACATCGAAGTGGTCGCCCCAGCAGGCGAGTTCTAGGCCGTCGTAGCCCATTTCATAGGCAAGCGGCGCGAGTTGTTCGAGCGGAAGATCGGCCCATTGGCCAGTGAAGAGTGTGACGGGGCGTGACATGGGCGTGGTGGTTGGTTGGACGCGAGCAAGCTGCCGGAAAATCATACCGGCATCAAGCAAAACGCACCATCAATCGAAAATCTTTCGCACCAGCGCCTGATTCCACGCCTCGCGGAGAGACTGTGTCACCGGTCCCGGCGGGAATGTCAGTCCGTCAACGCGGGAAACGCGCATCACACCGCGGATAGAGGAGGTTAGAAACAATTCATCCACGGATTGCAGCTCTTCCATCGTAACCTCACGCTCCTCACAGGGAATTCCCACACGGGCCGCCATGCCGATGACCCGCTCACGAGTGATGCCTGGAAGACAGCCTGACGCGAGGGACGGAGTGATCAATTTACCGCTTTTGACCAAAAAAATATTCGCGGTGGCAGCCTCACAAAGATGCCCGGATGTATTGAAAAAGAGCGTCTCCTCAAACCCGAGACGGGCCGCATGCTCCAAAGCCACGACATTTTCCGCATACGAAGCGCATTTCAAGCCCGCGAGGGCCGAGCGCTCGTTCCTGAGGTATGGAGACAGAGTCACCGCCGTCTCCAAAGGAGGATTCGCCGCCGGCACCGCCCCCATCCACACCAAATGATCCGTTCCGAGCGCAAGACTATGCACCAAGCCACTGCCACCCGAAATCGACAATCGCAAGCGCGAGCGCCCGCTGCTCAAGTCATTCCCCTCAATGAGCTCGACCATGGTGTGCTTCAAATCATCCGGTATGACACCCCCCCAACCGAGACGCTCACAACTCCCGCGCAAGCGTGCCAAATGCCTGTCGGCAAGGATCGGCACGCCATCGATTGCGAGAATTGTCTCAAACAATCCCAAGCCCAACGTCACACCACGATCCGTAGGAGAAACCGGGAAATCGAGTGGATCAATCCATTGGCCATTGCACCAGAGTCGAGTCATGCCAGCAACATGTTGCGTCCAACTGGATTTGTAAATCTGGAAGATGCAGGGGGAACTCCACCGCACGTAAACCATCCACCTCCAAACTCGGCATGGAAATCCGCGTATAAAGCCCCTGAAAAAACATCATCATTCCTGATGTCCATCATTGACGTGGGATTCATCGGCGCTCTAGTTTCCGCCCACACCAATCCCATCCATCTTCATGACACAACCCACTCACGCGTTCCACGAGATGAAATCAGTGGTAGTCCGCTTCGCCGGGGATTCCGGCGACGGAATGCAAATCGTCGGAGAAAGATTCACCGACACCAGCGTGACGGTTCCGAATTCGATCGCCACCTTCCCGGATTTCCCTGCGGAGATCCGTGCCCCAGTCGGCACCATCGGCGGAGTTTCCGCCTTTCAGGTGCACTTTGGCTCCAACCAGGTGCTGACTCCGGGGGATGAGCCGGATGCATTGGTGGCGATGAACCCCGCAGCGCTGGCCGTCCATTTGTGCGACCTTGCCAAGGGCGGACTACTGGTGGTCAATTCCGCCGCATTCACCGAGGAAAATCTCAAAATGGCGGGCTTTGCAACCAACCCGCTCGATGATCCCTCGCTCAGCGAAAAATACACGCTCATCTCTCTGGACATCACCGGTCTGGCTCTGGAGTCGCTCAAGGACACCACCCTGACGAACCGTGAAAAACTCCGCTGCAAGAACTTCTTCGCACTCGGATTCATGTATTGGGTTTACAGCCGGCCAATCGAGCCGACCATCGACTATATCAATTCCAAGTGGGCGAAGAAAATGCCGGGTCTGGCAGACGCCAACATCCGCGTGCTCAAGGCAGGATATTTCCTCGGGGAAACCTCAGAGACCACCCGCAACCGCTACATGGTGGCCCGCGCGGATGTCGCCCCCGGCGTGTATCGGAAAATTTCCGGTAACGAAGCCACCGCGCTCGGCCTGATCGCAGCCTCAAAACGTTCCGGACGGGACTTGTTCTTTGCGGGCTATCCAATCACGCCGGCCACATCCGTAATGGAAACGCTTAACAACTATAAGCATTTCGGAGTCAAAACCCTGCAAGTGGAGGACGAGATCGCAGCCATCGGAGTGGCCATCGGCGGCAGCTACGCAGGAAAACTCGGTTGCACCGCCACCAGCGGCCCCGGCATGTGCCTCAAGGGCGAATTCATCGGCTTGGCGATCACGACCGAGCTACCATTGGTCATCGTCAACGTCCAGCGCGGCGGGCCCAGCACCGGCCTACCTACCAAGACCGAACAATCCGACCTATTCCAAGCACTTTACGGTCGCCACGGAGAAAGCCCGCTTCCGGTTGTCGCCGCCAATTCGCCGTCGGATTGTTTCATGGCCGCATTCGAGGCCGCCCGCATCGCGATCCAATATTCGACTCCGGTGATCCTACTCACCGACGGTTATCTGGCCAACGGTTCCGAACCATGGCTGATTCCGGATGAAAGCACATTACCGGACATTTCGAGACCCTTCGCGGATGAATCCCAACCCTACGTCGCCTTCAAGCGTGATCCTGAAACCCTCGCCCGTACCCAGGCCATCCCCGGCCAAGTCGGACTGGAACATCGAATCGGCGGCATCGAGAAAAACGAAAAGGGTGCCATCAGTTATGATCCGGAAAACCACTCGATCATGACCGGCCTGCGCGCCGCCAAAGTCGCGGGTATCGCCAAATCCCTGCCACCCCTTGAAGTCAACGGTGCCCGCAAAGGCAAGGTGCTCGTCATTGGCTGGGGCGGCACCTATGGAGCCATTACCTCTGCCGTGAATTCGCTCCATGCGGAAGGTTTCGAGGTGAGCTGCACCCATCTCCGCCACCTCAATCCCCTCCCCTCCGATCTTGGGGAATTAATCAAGGGATTCGACAAAATCCTGGTTCCGGAACTCAACAACGGCCAACTCAGCCTGATCATCCGCGCCAACTATCTGGTCGATACCATTTCCATGAACAAAATCATGGGCCGCCCCTTCAAAGTCAGCGAAATCCGCGAACACATCCTCAAACTCATCACCGCTTGATTCCCATGGTCACCGACATTCAAAACGTCCCCGCTGTCCCGGCCCTCACCCGCAAGGACTTCGTCCCAACTTGTGAAGTCCGCTGGTGCCCCGGATGCGGCGATTACGCCATCCTCAGCTCGCTCCAACGGACATTCCCGGAACTCGGCGTGCCGCGCGAGAACTTCGCGATCATCAGCGGGATCGGCTGCTCCAGCCGGTTCCCGTTTTACATGGACACCTATGGTTTTCACACCATCCACGGCCGTGCCCCAAGCGTTGCCACCGGCGTGAAAGTAGCCAATCCGGACCTCTCCGTCTGGGTGATCACAGGGGACGGCGACGGCCTGAGCATCGGAGGAAACCACCTACTCCACCTGCTGCGTCGTAACCTCAACATCAACGTGCTGCTTTTCAACAACCGCATTTACGGACTGACGAAAGGCCAATACAGCCCGACCTCACCGGTCGGCACCAAGACCAAGACCTCTCCCACCGGATCGGTGGAAAACCCCCTCAACCCGGTGCTTTTCGCCCTCGGCGCGGAAGCCACCTTCGTCGCCCGCACCGTGGACAACAACCCGAAACACATGGTGGAGACCTTCAAGGCCGCCCATGAACATCAGGGCATTTCTTTCGTGGAAATCTTCCAAAACTGCGTGATTTTCAACGATTCCACATGGGAAAGCATCTACGGCAAGGAAAACCGCGAGGACCAAATGCTCTTCTTGGAAGCCGGCAAGCCGCTACTCTTCGGCAAAGACAAATCCAAAGGCATCCGCCTCAACGGACTGACCCCGGAGATCGTCGACGCCGCTACTGCCGCCCCCGGCGAAATCCTGATCCACCAACCGGATCATCCGAGCCCGCTCTACTCGCAACTCCTCGCCACCATGGGCCCGGAGTTTCCCACTCCCATGGGCGTCATCCGCAAGATCGAAAAACCGACTTACGAATCGCTCGTGGCCGCCCAGACCGATGCCACTGTCGCTAAAAAAGGCACCGGCACCTGGCAGGAACTACTCCAAGGCGATTCGACCTGGACGGTGGCGTGATCCGCAAACAAATCGCCACAGCATCGTGGTAGGTTCCAGATCGTCTGGAATCATTCATCAGTCTCTTTTTTGCGTTCTCTTGCGGCCATTACATTCGTATTTAGCGCCGACTCACCTGCGCGAATCCCGCGATTCCCCGCGCTGATTTTGCCGTGGGATTGAAATCGGTTTGCATGAACCGGGCGGCATGGCTACGAACAGCCTCACATCATGTCCGACAAACCCTTTTTCTACCAAGATCCCTTCCCGCTCGGCCCCGACACCACGGAATACGAATGCATCAGCACCGACCACGTCACCGTCACCGAATTCGAAGGAAAACCGGTGCTCAAAATCGCGCCTGAAGGACTCACCTTACTCTCGGCGGAAGCACTGAAGGCGATCAATTTCACCCTGCGCCCCGCCCACCTCGCACAGGTCGCCGCTATCCTCGATGATCCGGAGGCCTCGGAAAACGACCGCATGGTGGCCCTGATGATGTTGAAAAACGCGGAGATTGCCTCCCATGGCATCCTGCCGTTTTGCCAGGACACCGGCACCGCCACCATCGTCGGCAAAAAAGGCCAGCAGGTCTGGACCGGTTGTGATGACGCCGAGTTTCTCTCCAAAGGAATTTACCAAACCTACATCCGCGAAAACCTCCGCTACTCACAGACCGCGCCGCTCACGATGTTTGACGAGGTCAACACCAAGACCAACCTGCCCGCACAAATCGATCTCTACGCCACGGAGGGCAATGCCTACAAATTCCTCTTCGTCACCAAGGGCGGCGGATCCGCTAACAAAACCTATCTCTATCAGGAAACCAAAGCACTGCTCAACCCGAAGCGACTCAAGGAATTCTGCCTCGAAAAAATGAAGTCGCTGGGCACCGCGGCCTGCCCACCCTATCACCTCGCCTTCGTCATCGGCGGCACCTCGGCGGAAAACTGCCTGAAGATGGTGAAACTCGCCTCCACCAAATACCTCGATGAACTTCCCACCTCCGGCAACGAGCACGGTCAGGCGTTCCGCGATCTCGAACTTGAGAAAGAACTGCTCGCCATGGCCCGCGAAACCTCGATCGGCGCCCAGTTCGGCGGCAAATACTTTGCTCTCGACGTGCGCGTGATCCGTTTGCCGCGCCACGGCGCCTCGTGCCCAGTGGGCATCGGCGTCTCCTGCTCCGCCGACCGCCAGGCAAAGGCGAAGATCACCAAGGACGGAATATTCCTCGAAAAACTCGAAAAGAATCCCGGTCGGTTCATCCCTGAAAAATACCGCAATTGGAAATTCCAAGGCGTCCCGGTCAACCTCGATCTCGGCATGGAGGAAACGCTCAAGACTCTATCAAAATACCCAGTGACCACAGCCATCGCTCTAACAGGAACTATCATTGTCGCCCGCGATATCGCCCACGCCAAACTCAAGGAAATCCTCGAAAAAGAAGGCGACCTCCCGGATTACTTCAAAAAATACCCGGTCTATTACGCCGGCCCCGCCAAGACTCCCGCAGGTATGCCCTCCGGCTCGTTCGGCCCCACCACCGCCGGACGGATGGACAGTTACGTCGATCTCTTCCAATCCCACGGCGGCTCGATGGTCATGCTCGCCAAGGGCAACCGCTCGGTCGATGTCACCAACGCCTGCAAAAAACACGGCGGATTCTATCTCGGCTCAGCAGGTGGACCCGCCGCACTGCTCGCCCAGGACCACATCAAGTCACAGGAAGTCGTCGCCTTCCCCGAACTCGGCATGGAAGCCGTCTGGAAAATCACCGTGGAGAATTTCCCAGCCTTCATCCTCGTGGACAACAAGGGCAACGACTTCTTCACCCAGCTCAACTCCTGCCCGACCTGCCATTGAGCCCACCCAGCCCGTTCCCGGCGCAAGTAACAGTTTAGCTCGCGAGACCGTATTACCTGTTTCCATTCAGCCTCGCCATCACCGGTTGCTTCGTGAGTCCCGACAAAACGCATGTCGCCGTGGTCACCATTAGCTGGCGGAGCAAGGAAAGAGTGCCGCAACCGCGCAGGGTCGATTCGCTAGGACTTCAAGAAGGGAATCGAGGATCAATCAACTCCCGCTCAGAGCTTGCGCATTTCATCTTCGAGACGCTCGGCCAACCACTGTTTCATCATCGACTGGTAATTGAGGAAACGTGAGCGGGCGATTCGTTTGATGCGCGAGAGCATGCGGGGATCGAAGCGCAGCGTGATGGTGGTGGATTCGCGGGAATCCGCCTCATGCACGGAGGTGGCCATCAGGCGGCCATCGAGTTCAGTTTGTTCCCAGAAACGAGCCTCTGCGGCCTCATCTTCAAATTCGGGAATTTCCGACCAACGGGTAATGGCATTCATGGGGATAACAATTCGGGAAAGGGGTTTCAGCGGAATTCAGCGTATTTGCGTTCGTAAAACTTGCGTTCGGATTCAGCCATATCACGCGCGGCAACGACACGGGTGGTTTTTCCATCCGTCCAGAATGCAAAGAAAAGATAGCGGTCCGCCACCGTGCGGCCGAGTGCGTAAAACCGGTTGGCTCCGTCCGAACGATCGTTGTCTGGAAGAAATCGCACGGCAAAAGGATCTTCAAAAGCCTCCTCCAATTCCCGGGGCCTGATACTCCGGAGATCGAATTGCACGTCAATCAGGTCAAGTTCCATGTCCTAAGTTTGATGAACATCGCGAAAAGTGCAATAAAGACTTTACGCAGGCTGAAGATACCTCATTCCAAATCTCACACATAGCCCAGAATCCGAGCCTGGTCAAAATCATAAGGCGTGAGTTCCAGCCACAGCTTTTCGCCCGGCGCAAAGACCGCTTTTTCGTCGGAGAGGCGCTTCGAGAGGTGGGCGAGGATGATTTTCCCGTTAGGCAGCGAGACCCGGTAGAGAACCGGGCCCTGCTGTTCCAACACCCGCCCCTCGGCATGAATTGTGGCATCTGGCATGACGTGACGGATTCCAAACCAGTCCGACCGAAGCGGCAAGCAGGGATTTCGTCAGGGCTGACGCATCTAAATTCACCTGGAATGACAGAATCGAAACGCGGAGATGCCGAGAGCGCAGAGGACTTCGCGGAGAAATATGGAATTTCCATGATGTGGCAAAGAATGACTTTCGCCCCATTTCAATTCTAAAATTTGATAACCTCAGCGCTTTTCTCCGCGATCTCTGCATTTGACTCCGTCCAAGCATCTAGGCTTCGCTATTTCAACCAACTCGCCACAGCTCGCTTTGCTTTCTGCGTTTCGCTGAATCATTCTTTATGCGTTGACCCTGTCAGGGATTTCGTCTTGCCACCGGGCGCAGAACGGCCACTCTCACCCCACCATGTTTTCACACGTTGTCATCTTTTGGACCGACCCGGAAAAACCCGAGGCGGTGGCGGATCTACTGGCCGGAGCAGAGAAATACCTGCGTCCGATTCCTGGCACGCTGGCATTCCACTGCGGCAAAATGGTTGGAAGCCCGCGCCCGGTCGTGGACCAGAGCTACCAAGTGGCTCTCAACATCATGTTTGCAGACAAACAGGCTCAAGACGACTATCAGATACACCCTCTGCACATCGAGTTTGTAGAAAAAGCCTTCAAACCGAACTGCACGAAAGTGCTCGTCTACGATTTTGAATAGCCATCACCCGTCGATGGCCGGATAATCGGTCACTCGCTCGAGTTTCACACCATAAAGCGCGGCGATCTCAGGAGCGTCCGATGCCATGTAAACATCACGGTAGTAGATTTCCTTGATGCCATAGGCGCAGAGCGTCTGCATGCAGGCGGTGCAAGGCATGGTGGTGGTGGCCACGATCCTCGCCTCACCGCGGCGGAAGAGGCTGCACAAGTTCACTTCCGCATGCAGCATGAATTTCTGGCGGGCCTCGCGATCATCCCAAAACGACGGCGGAGGGTCGTAACCAGGCGCCAAACCATTGTAGGCGGTACCGATGACACGGTTTTCGTGGTCCAATGCCGCCGCACCCACTTTCCGGTAGGGATCTTCCGAGCGCAGACTGGCAACATGGGCAAGAGCCATCGCATATTTGGGAATAGAAAGACGTCCGGCAGACATGCGCGATTTTTGGCAGACTTCGCCGAATTGCAAAATCAAAAAAACACAGCATTCGGAGCGGACTGTAGCGGCGGTCTATGACCGTCGGAGACTGTAGCAGCGGTCAATGGTCGATGCCATTGAGATGCTCCTTTCCGATCTCCTTTTCTTCCGCCTCCCGGCCACCGGGCCAGTTGCCGACGGTCGCAGACCGCCGCTACAAGCGATTCAGGCGTAGGTTTTTCCTTTGTTTTGAGGGAGATTTCCGCCAGCGTCCGGGGGTGGAGCGGAATCGATCGGGAGTATTGGCGGCGTTGGCCGCGTTTTTTTTGTGGGGGGTGCTTCCGATTTTTTGGAAGTCGCTTTATTTCCTGCCGCCGGCCTCGATTGTGGCGCAACGCACGCTGTGGTCGCTGGTTTTCCTCCTCGTCGTTCTCGCGTGGAAACGTGAAGGCAAGGCCTTGCTGAACGGGCTGCGCGGACCGGGAACTGTGACCTGGTGTCTGCTTTCCGGCACGTTGCTGGCCAGCAACTGGCTGCTCTATGTGTGGGCAACCCTGAACGGGCGGATCCTCGAAGGGGCTCTGGGCTATTACCTCAATCCGTTTTTTAACATGCTTTTCGGAGTGCTCTGGTTTGGGGAAAGACACAACCGATTACAGCTTGCCGCGATTGCCCTGGCGTTGTGTGGAGTGGCCTTACAAATCCCTGCCGTAGGGCATTTCCCCTGGGTGGCGCTGACTCTTGCGCTGACGTTTTCCATTTATGCGGTGGTAAAAAAACGTTCACCGCTCGGTTCGCGACTGGGACTTACGGCGGAGAGCAGTTTGTTGGCACCTATCGCGCTCGGATGGCTGCTTTGGCAATCACCGAGTCCGTCAACCGCGTTCGGTGGAAACTGGTCTCATGCGGCGCTGATCGTGGGCACAGGTCTGGCGACCACGCTGCCGTTGGTATTTTTCGGTCACGCCGCGCGCACGATCCGCCTCACCACTCTGGGAATCCTCCAGTTTCTGGGACCCACCTTGCAATTTCTCATCGGTTGGAAAATCTATGGAGAACCCATGACAGGCCCCCGACTGCTCTCATTTTCCCTCATTTGGCTGGCCGTGGGCATCTATGCGGCGGATGCCTTCAAGCGCGAGCGGAGGGATAGGGTTTGAATCAATATGCTTGCCGTCGGTCTTGTGGTTGGCTAACCCACGGACATGCTTGATGAAGTTCGTGCGTTATTGATTCTCCAGGACCGTGACCGCCGCCTGCTGGCGCTGGCGAAGGATCTTGAAAAACTGCCACAGGATGAGGCGCGGGCAAAAACCAAAATGGCCGCCGATGAGACGGCTGTCACCCGTGCTCATGATGCCGTACTCGACTGCGAGTTGCGCCTGAAACGACTCGAACTGGACGCCGGCACGCGCCATACCACGATCCAGCGTCTCAAGATCCAGCAGTTTGAAACCCGCAAGAACGAGGAGTTCCAAGCGTTGAAACATGAAATCGTCCGCTACGAAAAAGAAGTGGATAATTTGGAAACCAAGGAACTGGAGCTCATGGAGGAGCTTGATAAATTTCGGGCCACACACCGGGCCGCGGAAGAAGCCCGGGCTCACACCCGCACCTTGATTGCAGAAGATCTGGCATCCATCGGGCAACGGCGGGAACGCATGGAAAAGGAACGCGCGGAAGTAGAGGCGGAACGGGAGATGCTTGCCAAGCAAGTGCCGGAGGCCATTTTGCCACTCTATCATCGGTTGATGAAGACCAAGGTCGGCCTGGCGATCGCGCCGATGCACGAAGGAAAATGCGGCGGTTGCCACATGAAACTCATCGCCTCCACCGTGGTGGCCGTGCAAACCGCCAAGGAAATCACCCGATGCGAGGATTGCGGGCGCATCCTTTATGTGGAGGATTGAGCCTGATCAATACCCCACAAACTCCCTCTTCCGCTCTTCCAATACGATTAACCAGTTCATCATCGTAATGGGCGGCAAGTCCGCAGGATGGATGATGGGCCGGAGGTTCACCTTAATCCGACTAGCTGCGAAACTTGCTCCGCTCATGGATTTGGAATCCAGAGGGCGGATCATCGTAGGCTCGGCATCTGATACATTGACCTTATCCACTTTGGCAAGAGAATCGACTTGGCCGTCAATTTTCACAGAAAAGGGATCCAAATCCACACCGTAGCGCTTTTCCGGCATAAACAGCGAACAGGGCGGATAATATGTATCAGCAGAACCGGTGTATCCTGTCGGCGTTGAGATAGCCGGAACGGCGTCTTTATAAAGCGTGATATTGAAATCATCCCCAATATAAGTCCGTAGATTGGTGACGAGGGAAAAGCCCTTGGTGAAGGATGTCATATCCGCGCACTCTTGGAGAATGACACCGTAATCCAGATCCGTGCAGGGGACTGACGGCTTGTGCAGCCTGACACTGCCGGTGGCGGTGGTGTAATCAACATTGACCACCAGCGAGTTGTTCACGACCGTGGAGTCAGCATTCAACGCTGCGAGGAACTTAGCGAAACGCCGCGGATAGATCGCTATACAACAAATTGTATTATTCTGTATCCATTTCACCTCGAAGGGATAACTGGGTCTATAATATCCCGCCTTAATGACGCCGACCAGAGGGTCGCCGAAGCGAGAGTTGTTGAAGATCACCGAACCCGTCACTCCGGTCTGATAGGCATAGGTGCCGTTCTTCCCGTAGGCCACATTCACCACTGCGGTGCCGAAGTTATAGGGGGTCACCCCGTCCTTGTCCTCGTTACAGGCAAAAAGCCAAGGTGAACCCGGCGGAGGAGAATCTGCGTCTAACTTAGTCAAATCAACATCCAGGCTCACACGGTTGCCATTCTTGAGATAGGAGAAGCGCAGATTGGTCGGATTCTTACTACCTTCAGCCACCTGAGTGATGTCCAGGCGCATCGCGCATTGCAGCGCACCCACCGAATAGTTGTTCCAAGACGTGGGAGATACGGTGTTCGATTCCGTCTCGTGCGTAAAACGATCAAAGAAATCAGCACCGCGGTTGATCGGAATGAATGCAACTTTGCCACTTTCCGAGGCCAGGGACACCGGAAAAAACTCGCCTTGGGTGAGTTGATAGGCTTCCCTAACCCCCGGCGTGAACGGACTGGAACTGAATCTCTGGCCGCCGACTACGGCATCGCTGGAGAGCGTCATCCCGCGGCGACTGGCAAGGGCGGGAAGCGTGGTATTGCCCTCCACAACAGCTTTCCCTACGAAAACCCCACCATCGATGGTCACGTTCTGCCAAGCTTCGCCGGAAGCATACTGCCCGAGTGACATAAAAGAGGATGCGGAAATCGCCAACTGCGAGGGGATTTCATAGATGGAAAGCACCATATTACGGGGTGGACGAGTGATGAGCGTATTGGCGCTGTCGTGCTGCGCCACATTCATGGAGAAGGCCCACCAATTCCGCTTGGCGACAAACGGATCACCCGGCTTGGCATAGCCGAAATTGATCTTCGGATAGGCTAGCCTGTTGAACCTTGGATAAGTCTCGACGGGAAGTCCGTAATAGGTGGTCCCATTGCCGTTCAACTTCGGGTCATTCAAATAAGTCTGAGCGAGGTTTCCGTATTGTTTATCGTTAGAGATGATAGCATAGAGCGGGTCTTGAGTGATCGTCGAGCTGCTGCCGGTGGTGAGCGGGGGGGGAAAGCCAGCGCCCAGGCTGCGGTTGATCCCGGCGGACACGTAACCGGAAGTCCCGAGTGATTTGAAAATCAAACTCGGCGTGCCGAGCGCCGAGTCGCCCATGTTGCCGACCTTAAGATTGGGGATGTTGAGAGAGGCCTTCAGTTCGCTGGAAACAGAATTCCTGGCATTGGCAAGCACCAGCGCCTCGGTAAAAATGTTCTGCCAACGCAGCGGTTCGCTGATCGCACTGGAAGAGTTCGAATTGTTCTGCATCGCACGGATGGCACGGTTCGGCGCGATCGCGATGATTGCGCGCAGAATGGATTCTTCCTTTTCCGCATAATCCGCCTGCAACTGGACCGTGGCTTGCGCGGCATTTGCGCGCATCGTACTGCGGTAGAAATACACGGTCAGCAAAGTGAGGACGATACCGGTGCTAAGCACCAGCATGTATGAAACGTAGCCGGACTTACCGGCCCTTGTATGGGTGGTTTTCATTACTGCATGGTGCCTGAGAATTTAATTTGCTCCCCGGCAGGTCCAGTAAGGATCATCCGGAGCAACCCCTGCTCGACCTCGAACTGAACATCGGCTGGCTTATTGGTGATCGACCACTGTGGAGCCGGCAAGGTGCCGCTGACCGGCACAACGTAATAATACAGGGCCGAGCCAGTTCCTAAATTCTGGAATGCGAGAATCGATGCGCGCATCGTGCCGTCCGGTTGCCGATAATTCAACACCACCACTGGCGATGCGGTGAGTCGAGGATTTTTCCCTTCACGCGCGTCTTCCACCGAGTCGTGCAACCGAAATCGGTCCGCACGGCTCACCAACTTACTCACATACATGTTGATGATCGGTGCCTCGTCGGTAAGAAAATTCTGGGTTTTGAAAAGATTGATGAATGCGATCTGCTGGTTGAACAGCAAAAGCACCATCGCGCCGATGGCCATCCCCAACATCAGTGCGATCGTCAACTCGATCAGAGTGAAACCCTTGCGAAGCTGGTTGGAAATCCTGTTCATTGGGAGCGCAGCACGGTTCGGGATTTTGCGTAGGTTCGGTTGCCGACGCGGTAGGTCAGCACGCTCTGAACCTGCCAGATTTTCATCGCCGCAGGATTGGTGGTCACAGTGCCAGTGCCACAGTCAGTCGGGTAGTTTCCCGGATCCGGGATACGCGTACGAACCAACGTACCTGTGATCGGACGACCTCCCGGCAGACGACCGATTTCCACCTGGGTGGTGGTGGTGGTGGTAGGAAACAGGGGCCATGGTGAACCAGTCGTGGTGAGAATTTCAAAAGGAACACGCTCGGCATAGGCGCGTTCGTAGGTCATATATGCATCCGTCACCGTTTGTTGCAGAGTCCACTGGCGGGGTTCCAGAATATTGAGCGAGAGCTTCAACAAGACCAGTCCAATCACGGTCAGAATCGATAACGACAATGTCGCTTCGACTAAAAACATTCCGCGCTTGAGTGATCCCGGCTTGCGGAACGGACGGAAAACACTGAGGCTCCCGCCATGCACGGACGATTCCGGATATTGGCATGGGCCGCCACACTTCTCCTGTTGGCATCCGGCCACGGTACTGCCCAAGTCCTCCTTGAGCCGCCATTTGGTTTGCATTGGGGAGATTCTCCGGAAAAATTGATTGTTTGGGCGAGCAGACACTCGTTGGACGTTACCATCTCGCTGCCTGGAGATCAACCGGGTTTTCGCATTCTTAAAATCCAGCCCCGCAAGGGTTTTCTGCCGGATAGCAAGGCCGCAGCAGTAGAGGGGCGATTTCTTGGTGGCAGGCTCTTCGAGTTGACGGTCCATTACTTCGACAACGAAGCCCCGGCTGATACCATGGAAGCGCGGTTTGAAGAGCTTAAAAAACAAGTCTCCAAGGAGCATGGTGCACTGCTTGCCAACCAACAGCAGCGGCTGGTGGAGGACAAATTCGTCACGCATACTCAATCGTTTCATCGTGAACCGGTCAAAGGCTTGTTCCTCCTCCTGGCCTACACCGAGGTAGAGGATCTGTTGCGTAAATCCAAGGACGCGCGCTTCTCGCTGATCTATCGGAATGACAATTTCAGAAAAGAACTGCTAGAGGAAATGAAGAAACCATAAATCACTCGGTCGTGGTAAATGATGCGTTCATTTTCATGGTCCTGTCGAGTTTGAATGTGACATAGGCCAAACGATCAAGACCAAAGGGGGTCTTGGTGACCAACTCCATCGTCCAATCTCCGTCTTCGGCCAACGCGGATTCATATCCCTTAACAACCAGCACACGACTGGCGGGCACAGAGTCGTTGATGACCAGTGATGAACCCGGAACGATCGTGCCTTCCTCTCCGAGATTGGGACTTCCCTTGTAAACTTGAGCATAGGTCGTAGAGTTCGGATACAGGTTGTTCACGGTGAGTGTCACCTGTGGTGCAGTGTAACGGATCAATTGGCCTGTTGTGATGCCGCTGATCGAACCATCGGCCACCGGCCAGATCTGGATGAACTGCGATGCAAGTTGAGATTCCGGTGCCTGATAGTCAGCCAACGAGAACATCGAAAAACGTTCCTCACCGGAGACCTTTGAGCGATCAGCACCAGGAACGGAGTTGACAAGAAACGTAAGACGCTGCGAGCCGTTCGTGGCGAGCGAGGTCTGGGTAAGCAGTGTGGCTTGAGTCCGGTCAACATTGATACCGGTTCCGCCCACACCATACGACTGAACGTGCCGCAGGAACTTCAAGCTCTTCGACGGCACCGGATCGGTCGCACCACTGAGCAAACCGCCCACACTGATATCTACATAGAACGGTCGATCTGCGCGAGTTCTTGGAATGATTGAATAAGGATCTTCCGAGGTGATAGCCACCGTAGCGACCGGGATGTAGGTCCCCACATACACACTGTTCAGCAGGTAGTTTGTGAGCGGAGTGGACTTCACAGCCCACAATTCAAACCGGGCACCGCCCGGATCTATCGCAAGTTGGGACAACTGCGTTCCGGCCGCTGCTACCGGCACATCCCATGCCACTCCAGTCGGGAATTGAACCTGACGGATTAAGTTGGTATAAGTCACGGTGTCAGCCCATGTCCACGCGGACGTTGAAGCTAGAACCGCAATCAGAAGGGTGATGAAAGATTTCATGGTTTTGGGGTTGTTGCGGGTTTGGTTTCTGCGGGTTTAGTTTCTTTAATCGGAAGGAGCGAGATCGGCCCTCCCATGTAGGTCGCCACCAAGAGATTGCCGGACTTGGTCATCATTTTTTGGGTTTCTTCGGGCAACGCGAGATTCCCCTCAGCCTGTGTCCGGCTGACTTCCACGGTGGTAATCCAACTGCGGTTCGCTGCGTAAAAATCAGCCCAACTCACTACTTTCGCACCTGGTTGAGCCGCAACGCGGTCACTGTATTTTTTGGGAATCTGAAGAACCGCTCGTTTTGGAACGAGTGTCTGAATGCCTTGGAACGCTATGATGTCGGATTGACTGATGAGATCTTGCGGACGATTCACCAAGGACGGATCCTCTCCCGTGGCTGGCTTCATTTGTTTCATGGGGTTCGCCTGATCCGCTTGGCGCAGGGACTGGACCAGTTGTTCATGAGTCGCAGCATCCCGCATGACGGGTTTCTCTGCGGCACCAACAGAGGGGGTTGCCACGAAGATGGCAAGAACACCCCATTTCGGGAGTAATGATATTTTCATTAGATCAGGGAGTTCTAAAGGTAACAAGAAGCACAAGATCCTGAAGGTCATATCCGATATTGGTCTTATCGGTATGAGTTAACTCCATGAAAATGATCACATCCATTGGGCCGATCTTCACTTTCTTGGAAGCATCCAGATAGGGCTTGAGGAAGCTTTCCAGCGATGGAGCGTTGTAATCCGGCATGTTGGTGGGCGGCTTTTCCCCGTTGACCAAGGTTCGCACGTTGTCACCACTCGTGGAATAGAATTTTGTACCAAGCGTCCCGCTGTTATTGTAGTATCCGCCGAAATACATCGCTTTGTTCGCGGTAACATTGATGGTCTTGATGATGCCTTGTTGCTGCACGATTGTATCCGTGTTCTTGCCGTCGAATATCGTCGTATAAGATGACGCGCCGTTGCATTTAAGCAGCCCGAGAGTCTCAATATAAACGATTTTACCCTTGGAATCCTGAGTGGTAACCCCGGCTCCAAGAATCCGAATGTCCGCGATCAAATTCACCTTCGGGGTGATGGTGGTATTTATCACTGTGACACCAGCCGGTGGAGGGGTCGTCGATCCCGATGGAGGGGTGACATCCACGTAGTCCTTCACAACAGATGGATACGTGACGTTCCAAGCGAGGGTTGGTTTTGTACCGGCTTGGACGATTGTCGGGGTTGCGCTCAGGGAACCCACAGGGATCGATGGGTCTGTCGATTGAGCACAGACACGTGTTGACGCGAGAGTGCACAGGGTGATGACGGCTGCCGTCGTGGCGGTCCATTGGCTAGTTTTCATATGGGTTGGCGGTTGGATATTGTGAAACTGAGATCAAAGATTAGAGGTTATTGGGTGATGAAATAGGAGTTGCGGGGAAAAAATTTAATATTGAGGCAGGGCGAGTTCACCGGACCAGTTCTTCCAAGGGCCTTTCGGCACCTGGTGATCGTTGACGAAGCGCCACTCGACGATTGCTCCGCTGCGTAGTCTCAGAAAATCACGCGCCGCCGGACTCAGGTCGATGCCTGCGGACTGGTTGCGATTGGGACGGGGAGATTCGTTGCCGAAGACATACTGCCAGTGGTCCACCTCAAAGGGGCCGACATCCTCCCATTGGGCGTAACAAACGCGGCCTTCATGATGGATAGCGACCCACTTGCCCTTGCAGACGGAAATACCGTCGCCTCGATAGTCTTCCCAGAACCAAGGAATCACTTTCGAAGCTTCCGGACGGTGGATCCCGCCCTTGGCGACGTCATTGTAAGGAAGCGCGACGTAAAACGGGTTAAGCATCGGATTGAACCCCTGCGGCACAAAGCCATTGCGACGGTCCGGATCATCGTAGCCACCGAAATTGGCCTGCCAATTTTGATCCCATGCGCTCTTGGTGTTGGGCGTCGGATTATTTTCCGTGGGTAATTCACCCACCCAGAACACAGTAGCCACCACATTGCGCTTCCATGGGGTGTCATCTCTTATCGAATCGCGGGATCTCTCAAGCACCCCTCGTGCTGCCGCAGGAACCCCATATGGGTCACTCAACGCGGGCAGAGCCTCACGACGATCTTCCAGAAACTTCTCGTGCAATCCCTCGATACGCTCTGACAAACGCACCCCTGCGGCGGTCCCAATCAGGGCAGCGCTCAGGATTCCGGATGTCAGCCAAATCGTTTTCATCACTCTATCAGATTTGTTTACAGGAACTCATTCTTAAACCTTGTAAGCAAGTTAATCTTTTTAGTGAACGCCACAAGAAAAATCTTTCTTAAATTTTGAAATATCCCTGAGCCCGAAAAGGACATCAGCTCATGCTGCACTCACCTCTATTGGGCTTGCTCTCGGGCGTTTCCTTGGATACGCCGTTCACGTCGTGCGGGGATACCCGCCGGCCTCATAACCCGCAAAAGCCACTGTCATGCCCATCACACGAGCCCTTCTGTCCGTCTCCAATAAATCCGGTCTCGCCGAATTCGCCAAGGAACTGCACGACCTCGGGGTCGAGTTGCTGTCCACTGGAGGCACGTCCAAGACCCTGCGCGATGCAGGCCTGCCGGTCATCGATGTATCCGAATACACCGGGGCGCCCGAACTTTTTGACGGAAGACTGAAAACCCTGCATCCCAAAATCCACGGCGGCCTGCTCCACCGCCGCGACGATAAGAGCCACCTCTCCCAAGCGAAAAAGAACGATATTCCGCCCATCGACCTCGTCGTCGTCAACCTCTACCCATTCGAGGAAACCGTCGCCAAACCGGACGTCACGCATGAGGAAGCCATTGAAAACATCGACATCGGTGGGCCGTCGATGCTGCGGAGCGCCGCGAAAAACCACTCCCACGTCACCGTCGTCGTCGATCCCTCGGACTACGCCCGGGTCATTGAAGAAATGAAGGAGCACAACGGCAATACCACCAAGGGATTTCGCGAGCAGCTTGCGGTGAAAGTTTTCCTTCGCACCTCGCAATACGATGCCGCCATCACCGATTATCTCGGCCAGTGCCGCACCGGCACCGGTTGCAATTTCACCCTCAGCCTGCCTCTCGAACAGGAACTTCGCTACGGCGACAATCCTCATCAAAAATGCTCGCTCTACGGGAATTTCCGCGAGTTTTTCACCCAAGTCCAAGGCAAGGAACTCTCATATACCAACATCCTCGACATCGAGGCCGCTGCGGACATCATCCTCGATTTTGTCCGCCCCACGGTGGCCATCCTCAAGCACACCAACCCCTGCGGCGTCGGTCAGGATGACGAAAGCCTCAAGATCGCATGGCAGAAAGCCTTCGAAACCGACCGTCAGGCGCCCTTCGGCGGAGTGATCGTCTGCAACCGCCCGCTTACCCTCGAACTCGCCCGCATCATCTCTGAGATATTCACCGACGTCATCATCGCCCCGGAATTCGAGGCCGACGCCCGCGCCCTGCTCCAGAAAAAGAAAAACCTGCGTCTCATGAAAATGAACGACAGCTATCTGGTGGAGAAAAAATCTCCCGTCATACGCTCCTGCCCAGGCGGCATCATGGTCATGGACCGCGATCACACCGCTCTCGGCCTCGACAAACTCGAATCCAAAGTGGTCACCAAGCGCCCGCCCACCGAAGAGGAAATGCGCGCCATGCGCTTCGGTTGGCGCATCGTCAAACACGTCAAATCCAATGCCATTGTCTATGCGACCACCGACCGTACCCTCGGCATCGGTGCCGGCCAAATGAGCCGCGTGGATTCCTCGCGCATCGCCATCTGGAAAGCCGGTGAAGCCGGACTCGACCTCAAGGGCAGCATCGTCGCCTCGGACGCCATGTTCCCGTTTGCCGATGGCCTCCAATCCGCCATCGACGCCGGTGCCACCGCCTGCATCCAGCCTGGCGGCTCCATGCGTGACGAGGAAGTCATTGCCGCTGCAGACGCCGCCGGAATGGCCATGGTCTTCACCGGCCACCGGCATTTCAGGCATTGAACCTGAATTCCGATATTGAACCACGGATTACACGGATTACACGGATTATGAAGAGGTTGCGGCAGTGGTTTCATCACCTGTTTGGTGAAGTATTCAATCCGTTAAATCCGTGTAATCCGTGGTCAAATCTCCCGCAAATCACCCCTGCAACTTCGGAATCCGGGTTAAATCGTTTTCCATTTCCTCGCCCGCTCTCGATCATCGCGCTTCTTGCCTGCTCCCTCGTGTCCTGCGGAATGCTCAAACCCGCTAAAACCGAAGACCCTAAGGAAAAACCGAAAGCCGATCCGCCGAAACTTGTCGGCCGTATTGCCTCGATTCCAGCCGACAAACGCTTCGTTCTCATTCAAAGTTTCGGGAAGTGGAATATCGAAACAGGTACGATTCTTACCACCCGTGGCGAGAATGACCGAACCGCAAACCTGCTCGTCACCGGAGAATCGCTCGACCAATTCGCCGCCGCTGACCTCAAATCTGGCACTTTGGAAGTCGGCGATGCGGTCTATTCCCGGCATGTTCCACAGCCTTCGGAGCCCTCTTCAGAGCCCAAGGCTCCCTCGCCCTCGTTGGCTCCAGTGCCGGAACTCCCTGAGTAACAGGGCCTTCCAAACACCCCTTGGGGCGGGTTTTTAAAAATATTTAGCTTTTCGTGAATTCTTTTCTTCCAATACCTCCCCAGATCGTTTATTTTTTAAATTGTCCCACCCAACACGGTCTTTGAAACTAAAAAAATAATTTTAGAGTTAATGATGATCCAGTCCCGAGGATCATCGATTTTCTACAAAGTCGTGTTTTTGATATGTCCTGAAACATGAACACTACAACCAGCCAATATGAAAACAATGAACGCCCCTGGCGCTTCGGTGAAAGCCGACGCGGACCGACTTGCTGACTTCGTCCTGTTTACGCAGCGCAGTTGCATCCTCAACCTGTCCACAGAACTCAACAAAGGTAATATCTCATTTCCCCAGTTTTTTCTGCTGACCTATTTGTCCAGCGAAGAATACCTGACCATGTCAGATATCGCCAAAAAGATGGGCCACTCGACCGCAGCCGCTACCGGCTTGGTGGATCGCCTTGAAAAGTTGTCGTATGTCGAGCGTGTTCACGCTGCGGAAGACCGTCGCAAAATCATGGTGCGCATCACCGCAAGAGGAGTCGAACTCGTCTCGAAAATGCGCTCGGAAATCGCAAATGATCTGGCAGGCATTCTGGCAGGCATGGATGAGGACCAGGCAGAAGCCGTCGAACACACCAAACGCGCCATTCATGGCCGTGCAATGGCGTGAGCGAAGAAAAAACCGTAATTATTCAGCCCTAGTCTTTTACGATTTTAGATGATGACAGAATCATTTTAGACAGAATCATTTTTCAAGAAAGGAATGTGGGAGTTTTTTACCGAGCATAAACTTCTGAAAATCCGAATGATTCTGCCATCAAATGATTCTGTCTGAACTCTTCCGTCCTGAATCGTTACAATAAACCCGCTTGGCGAATCTCAGCGCCTCCGTTACCGTTTCCCGGTGACGGAGGTCTTCCCATTTCTGGAAACATTGAATCAAATCCCCGGCGTGCGGGCGGGTTGGGTGGAGCGCGTGCCGGACCTGCCGATCACCGGAGATCGCGATGAGGCGATGCGCCAATTGCGACCGCTTCACGAAGCTGCGGTTTCAAATTTCGGCGGCCCCTCCAGCACCTGGTGGAGGGCAGAACAAATCCATGGAAATTCGGTCGCACTCGTGCCCGGTAGTCCGCAAATCATCGCCCCGGACGGACTGCCCGTGGTTCCCGGAGTGGACGGCTTGATCACCCGCACCACCGCAACCGTGCTGGCCATCTACGTCGCGGATTGCGGAGCCATCTGGCTGGCTGACCGTAAAACCGGAGCAATCGCCCTGTTGCATTCGGGGAAAAAGGGCACTGAATCCAATATTCTCGGAAACGCATTAGAAACCATGGCCCGCCAATTCGGCACCTGCCCGCAGGATGTGACCGCCGTGCTCGGCCCATGCATCCGCCCGCCTGACTACGAGACCGACTTCGCTGCGGAAATCGGCAACCAGGCGAACGAGGCTGGATTGGGAAATTTCATCGACTGCGAGCTCAATACAGCGTCTGATGGCGCCCGGTTTTACAGCTACCGCAAGGAGTTGGGAAAAACCGGCCGCATGATGGCCCTGATTGTCCGTGATTTCCTGCCATGAGCACCCTCACCCTCAAAGCCCCCGCCAAACTCAACATCTCCCTGCGCGTGCTCGGAAAACGCGCCGACGGATTTCACGAAATCGACACCCTGATGGTGAAACTGCCGGGGTTGTGCGACCGCCTGGAATTCACCGCCGCAGATTCCTTCACCTTTCAATGCAGCGACCCCAACCTGCCCGCTGATTCGGACAATCTCGTCGTCAAAGCCGTTAGGGACTATGAATCTGCCTCCGGCATCCCCTGCCGGTTTTCCATTTCACTAACCAAATCCATTCCGCACGGCGCGGGTTTGGGTGGTGGAAGCAGCGATGCCGCCTCCACATTGTTGGGATTGGATCAACTGCACGACGGCAAACTCGGAACCGATCGCCTTATGGAAATCGCCGCGTCCCTCGGCTCCGATATCCCGTTTTTCCTAACACCCGGAGCCGCGCGCTGCACCGGCCGTGGGGAACTCATCAAGCCCGTTCCTTCTCCCGCCGCCCTGCGGATTCTCCTGCTGAAGCCGTGGTTCGTCGTCCCCACCCCGGAAGCCTACGCCCACTGGAGCACCTCCACGGAACTTCCTGGAATCTGTTATAAAGAACAGGAAGTCCAAGGACTCCCGCTGGTCAACGATCTCGAGCGCCCGGTCTTCGCAAAACATCGCTTCCTCGCCGAACTCAAACAATGGCTGCTGGATCGCAATGAAACCGCCGCCGCCCTGCTTTGTGGCTCCGGTTCCACGATGTTCGCCGTCCTCCACGACGACGCCGATCCCGAGGCCCTCGCCAAATGCGCCCGCCACGAACTCGACCCGGGCCTCTGGCACTGGCACGGCATCACCGGTTAGACAACCTGTGACCACGGGCACCAAGGCATGGAAGGGAATGCCTAGAGAATGAGTGGTTAGCGGATGCAAAGGCATTCGCCGAATCATTCTCCCGTCATGCGCGTGGACCGCTCGGAGAGACGGTCCCTGCCTTGCAGAGCGCTATCCATGAGCGATAGGCAGGGACCCGACCTCCGGGCGGTCCATGAGCATGGAAGAGAATACCTAGAGAATGAGTGGTTAGTGGATGCAAAGGCATTCGCCGAATCATTCTCCCGTCATGCGCGTGGACCGCTCGGAGAGACGGTCCCTGCCTTGCGGTGTGCGATGCACCAGCGATAGGCCGGGACCCGGTTCTTGTCCGGGTGCCTGGCCGTGATGTGGATTTACCGGCAGGGTGAAGAAAAAAGCAGCACCGCGGCCGGGCTGGGATTCCACCCAGATCCGCCCCCCGTGGCGGGTCACGATCGTCTTGCAAATGGCCAGCCCAAGGCCGGTGCCAGCAAAACGCTCCTCCGTATGCAGCCGTTGGAACAACTGGAAGATCCGATCGAAGTGCTCCGGATCAATTCCAATACCCTGATCTGCCACCGAAAACTCCCATTCATCGACCTTGCGCACGGCACTCACATGCACCACCGCCGGTCCATCGCCACGGAACTTTAGCGCGTTGCCTATCAGATTCTGAAACAGCTGCGCCAACAAATGCGGCGAGGCCTGCACGCAAGGTAGTTCTCCATAGGTGATCGTTGCTCCGCTTTCTTTAATGGCATACTCTATACCAGCCCGCACCTGTTCGACAAGCACCGCCGTGTCAACGTTCTCCTCACACTCGGGAGTGGCATTAACATGCGCCATCGCCAATACCGCGTTGATGCGTTCCCGCATGTGTTGGCAACCCCGCACCGTGTGGCTGATGATCTCATTCGCGTAGGCATCGAGTACGCTGGCGTAGCGTTTTTGCAGGATTTGCACACAACTACTGACTGTGCGCAGCGGTTCCTGCAGATCGTGTGATGCAACATGGGCAAATTCTCCCAACTCGGCATTGGAGCGGGATAGTTCCTGATTCGCCGCCTCCAACTGGGCGGTGCGGTTGTGAACGAGTTGTTCCAGTTCGCCGTTGAGTCTGCGAACTTCGTCCTCAGCCTGCTTGCGCTCGGCAAAGACACCCGCCAAATACAGGGTACAGACAATCGTCACAGCCAAAAACGCATACAGCGAGATGAGGGAGTCCCGGCTTGTTGATCGAACGAACGGGCCGAAGCCAAGAGCCGTGCTGAGGGTGGAGAGGATGACAATCGTAAGACCACATGCGATGGCACCACTGACCCTAAATCGCAAGGCGGCCCATATCATGAGGGGCAGCAGTCCATATTCCATGGGCGCTTTGCAGAAGAAAACCAAAACACCCACCACCAACACCGCGGTCTCCATGACTGCCGCTTCTACGCAGTGCCAGAACCGCACTTGCGGCTTGAATGAAACCACACCACGCGCATTCACATTCAGGCCATTTTCACTTTGGATCGGCAAGGCTATTGATGGCTTTATCCAGAGCATGAAACTCTTCTGACATTTTTCTATCGGACAGTCCAGTCGAAATCATCCGGCTGTCTAAATCGATTGGGCATTCGTAGTCATAAACGTCGTAGGCATATGACGCTTATGATAAATCTGTTGATCCTGCATTTTTTTCAGGGCATCCAAAGTCGAGCACTTAAATTGGAACGGAACGTGAATGAGTGGAGTATGTATTGTCTCGCTATGGAAATACTGCGAAAGTGCCCACGCATCCACTTCCCACCATGAACCTCCACACCCATGCCATCAGTTTGTTCGCCGCCGCTTCAACGGTGACGGCGGCCATTGCCGAGCCCGTCCGGTTGATCACCTTGGATCCGGGACATTTCCATGCCGCTTTGGTCCAAAAATCCATGCTGGAAGGTGTGGATCCCGTCGTCCACGTGTATACGGCGGCCGGACCGGATCTGGACCGTCACCTCGCATTGATCAACGGCTTCAATACCCGCGCCGAGCAACCGGCACATTGGGAGACGAAGGTCCATGCCAGCCCGGATTTTCTAGCAGAAATGCTCCGCGACCGCACCGGCAACGTGGTGGTGATTTCCGGAAACAACGCGAAGAAAGCCAAATACATCCTCGAATGTGTCAAGGCCGGGCTCAACGTACTTTCGGACAAGCCGATGGCGATCACGCCTGCTGATTTCGCGTTGCTCCAGGAAGCCTACAAGGTGGCTGGCGAAAAGAAGCTGCTATTGTTAGACATCATGACCGAGCGCCATGAGATCACCTCCATCCTGCAACGCGAGTTTTCGCGATTTCCAGAGGTGTTCGGCGAGCTGGACAAGGGCACACCGGAAAGCCCGGCAGTGACCAAGGAAAGCGTGCATCATTTTTCCAAACTTGTGAATGGTACTCCCTTGCAGCGCCCACCGTGGTTTTTCGATCCCGCACAACAGGGCGAGGCCATCGTGGATGTGACGACGCATCTCGTGGATCTGGTCCAATGGGAATGTTTCCCGGAGCAGCCTCTGGCAACATCGGATGTCAAAGTGCTCGCCGCGAAAAAATGGACGACGACCATCACCCTGGATGAATTCTCCAAAACCACCGGAATCAGGACATGGCCCGACTATCTCAAATCCTACGTCGGGGCCGATGGCATCCTGAAAATCCCCGCGAACGGCGAATTCACCTACGCCTTGCGCGGAGTGCACGCGAAAGTCTCGGTGAAGTGGAATTTCGAAGCACCCGCCGGAGCTGGTGACACCCATGACTCGCTGATGCGCGGCAGCAAGGCGTCACTGCACATCCGGCAAGGCGCGGAACAATCCTACAAACCACTGCTTTATATCGAACCCGCAACCAAACCGGATGACGCGTGGCGTGCCGCGCTTGCAGCGGCGGTCAGCCAATTGTCCGCGAAGTGGCCGGGCATTGAGGTGAAGGAATCCGGAGGCAAATGGGAAGTCCAGGTCCCGGACTCCTACAAAGTCGGCCATGAGGCGCATTTCGTCCAGGTCACCAAGGATTACCTCGGCTATATGCAAGGCAAACCCGTCCCGGCATGGGAGGTGCCCAATACGCTGGTGAAATACCACACGCTCATGGAAGCGTGGCGTCTCAGCCGGTGATTAATCTATCAACCTCGGTAGAAAAATATTAACCAGTAGAGTAGAGAGCAACGGGCGGCTTGCTCCAATCCCGTTACTCCCCCTCGTCAAACCGGACGTGCGGATTTCCCGCATCCGGCTTTCCTGCAAGCATTTCGTCATAGGCGTTGAAGTCCAAGTTCTTGTAGATATTGGTAGTGGCTCATCCCTTTCGGGCGGTGGTATTTCCTTTAGCTCCGTCGATTGAGGTGAGCCACCATCCGCTTGCGCGCATAGTTGCTCAAGTCGCGAAACGCTTTACGCGGATAGCGCACCAACCGAGCGTTCGCCCAGTGTCGCGGACCGTTGTGCCGATGAAACGTCACATCGAACCAATGCAGGTATACATTTGCCAGCAATGGCGAGATGACTCCACATTGCGGTGTGCCTTTGCCATCACTCGTGCGGGGTGGTTTGGGTTTGCCTGTCTTTCAGGGTGGGGATGCCCAGCGGCCGTTTGCTACCGTCGGCTTTCGGGATATACACCCGTTTGACCGGACTGGGGCGATGTCTTTTGGTTTTGAGTTCTTCGTGGAGTGCGGCGAGGAATTTCTCCACTCCGTTTTCCTCCGCGAGGATGTCCTCGGCTTTCACTCCGTCGATCCCACTGGCTTTGCCTTTCTTGTCGACGTGTTTCCATGCGGCTTCTAACACGTCCATCCGGAACACCCGGTCGTAGAGCGCGTTGAAGCGGAACTTGGGTTCGTTCTTCGCTTTCTGATTTAGCTTCCATCTCAACTGATGCAATTTGTCCGGCAGGAGATCCATCTGCACGTCGTAGACGTCGAGAAAATCCCTATCGGTGATCCCGTAGTGGACCTGTGGGTCAAGCGGTTGCATGTTGTTCCAATCGCCAAAGTTTACCATTCAACTTCGGTTTTCGGGCTTAGTCATCAGCCTTTCGCTGAAACCTCCGGTTTCCTCGAAGGCCTTACCTTGGGCTTACGGTCATCTCCCTAGCAGCACATTCACTTTCTCCATCACAGCGAAGGCATCCGCTACGTAAAGGATGTCTGCTTTGCCGCGGGACCATCCGCAGTTAGCGTCCAGCGAGATGGCGCGGCGCTCACCGATGAAGCGCCAGCCGACCGTGTGGGGTTCCTCACCGTGGCAGCAGGTTGAGAGTCCCTTTGCATGGCGCGGGGTGGAACCGGTCTGGCCGACTTGATTCATGTGACTGAGAAACGGCAACACTGCGACACCCTCGCCGCCGAGATCAACGAGCGATTTGGTGCTACCTAACGACGAACGCGAAAGACGGAGGAAATCGAGAATGAGGGTTTCCGCCTCGGCGGTCTTCACCAGTCCATCGGATTGTTTTTTGGTCCAGCCGGCACCGGTGACAAAGAGTAGGTCCGCATCCGGGCGGATGGTTTGCTGATCGGCGGCAGGAGCTTCAAAACCGATAACGCTGGTGCGAGACACAGGAACAGTTAGAGAGACAGCTTCGGCATTGGCGGTGCCAGCCGCGCCGGTCCATGCCGCTGCGATTCCACCTTCGAGCGCGAGCAGCCACGGACGGGTACTGCGGGAGAAGACGGCTTCCATGCGCTGGCGGTAGAACCAGCGGGTCGCCTGCGGCTTTCCATCGGCCATGACCAGTCCGGTGACGTGGCTGTCCACCTTGCCACCGATGCGGTGTGCCACACCGGGAAGCACGCGGTTCCACCGGGATGTGGCCGGGGTCGTGACCAGGTCCGGTCCAACCGCGCGGATCAATGCTTCTGCCGCAGCGGCATCCGTCGCATAGCGGGCTTGGCCGAACTCCGGTCCGGTGATGGTGAGAAATTTTCCCGCACCGCAGGTGGCGATGCTGTCTGCGGCGGAAGCGGTGTTTTCACCGACGATGCCGACGCTGAATGGAGCGCCCAGCGCGATGGTGGCGGCAAGCGTTTCCAGCGAGAGTTTGGAGAGTGTTCCGTCTGCTTCGGTGTGGAGGAGAATGAGGTTCATGGCGATAAAAGTTAGAAGTTATCAGTTAAATGTTATCGGGAAGATACGAGATCAAGTTGTGCTTGAAGTTGGATTCCAATGGGATGGCGAATGAACCGGCAAATTCTGATCTTGCGTCTTGTGTCTTGAAGTCTTGAGTCTTCATCCTCTAATCCACGCCACGAGTTCTGCAGCGATCTGATCAGGCGGAACGTCTTTGACGACCTGGGTGGTGCGGGTCTGGCTGGGAAGAGAAACGCTGGCGAAGGCGATGTCTCCGGTGGTGACCGGGGAAGGTTTGGCTTTTTGCAGAGACGGCATGATGCCGCGCATGTTGGCCATGCCGACTTGTGGGTTGTTGCGGGGTTCCGGCAGATTTCCGGTGGCCCAACCGAGCACGGCAGGTGGCGCGGTGCAAACCGAGATCTGGTGTTTTCCGCCTTCCACACGCTCCATGATTTTCAGTGATCCATCAGCTTGGATCTCCAGAGAGTCCACGCCTTCGAATTGATCGGTGATACCAAGACGTTCGCCGACAATCTGCATGGTGGCACCTGCACCGCGCGAAGCGGATTCCCAGCCACCGAAGATTAGCGTGTTGTTCAGATCAAGTCCCGGGATCGCGCTGATAGCCTCCGCGATGGCGGCGGCGGTTTCAGCAGCATCGGTGAATCCGCCGGCGGAGCCATCCAGAGCGATGAGCTCGAAGGGAACCTTCTGAGCGACGGTCATCATCACCTGTTGGAGTTTGGCCTTCGGGCCGAGGCTAACCAAATAGACTTTGCTGCCGGGATTTTTTGCAGCGAGGTTGGAGGCCTCGTAAAGCGCGTGGCCAGCCCATGGATCGAGCCATGATGGCAGCATCATCTCGTTTTTGAGAGCCGGGCCGGTGGGACCGGTGATGGGTTCGAGGGTTTGAAGAGGATCGGGCACAAGCGAGCCGCAGACGATGATGTTCATGATGGGGTTGTTGGTGATGTTAGTTTTCCCCCGAGTGCAGGCCGCCTGCACCGGCTTGGAATGAGACGATGGTGAGTTCGGGATTCTTGGGATCGGGTTTGGCGCAGTTCCAGAGGCAGGCGCCGCAGTGGATGCACTTTTCGCGGTCGAAAACCGGGCGGCCGTTTTCGCCGGGCGTGATAGCTTGGCCGGAACACATCTCCACACAGATCTTGCAGCCACAGGATTCACAGTCGGCAGAATAAGGGAAGGTCACATGGTCGGCATAGCCGTGCGGGGCTTGGACCTTCCCACCCATGAGCAACGCGTCCTGGTGGGAAACGAGCAACTCGCCATCGAAAGGAATTTCCGGCCAACCGACCTTGTCCATGAGGACTCCGCTGGCAGCGATGCCCTTGGTGTCGCAGTCCTTGCGAATGCGGGCGATCTCATCGGAGGAAATACGGCTTCCATAGTAGCTTTCCAGGGTGGGAACGCGGGTATGGGTGGCACCGGGCTTGCCGGGGATATTGATATGCCCCTGGGTAAGACCGGTTAGGAAGGTGCCGATGAAACCGGGGATGACTCCACGTTGGAAACCATCGCGGGCTTTTTCAGCGATGCGTCCCTCCGCCTCCACCCAGCTTTCCCGGCGGCGTTTGACGTAGGTGGCATCGAGGTTTTCCTTGGTGAACGGCTTGCCGGCCTTGAGCAGTTCGATCACGGCATCGGCGAGTTGCACTCCGGTCGCCCATGCTTCATCGACGCCGGAGTTGGTAAGAACATTGGTGGAACCGCTACCCTCGCCGATACGGGCAAAGCCGTCGCCGGCAAGGTGGGGTTCGCCGCGTTTCCCCGATTCCTGAAGCGTCTTGGCGCCCCATGAGCGGAGCTTGCCGCCCTTGAGATACTGCCAGAGATACGGGTGCTGCATCCAGTGTTGGAGGTAGCGGTATCCGGTGCGCGTGGGATTATCAAACCACGACGGGACGAAGATGCCGAACGACGCGACATTGTCGGGATGGACGTAGAGGAATCCAAAGATTTCCGGCTCGGGAAATCCGATGGTGTGGAGCACGGTGCCGGGCTTGAGCTCGCATCCGGCGGGCAGATCAACGACGAATTTCATGCCGAGCGCCCAATCATGGAGGTGGTGGCCATCCGGCACTCCGAATTCCTTGTCGAGTTGTTGCCCAATCGCACCGACGGGGCCGTCGGCCACGACGGTTAGAGGCGCGCGAACATCCATTCCGGGCATATAGCCGTCGGCTGACGCGCCATCCTTGGTGACTCCCTGGTCCATCAGGCGGACGCCGGTGACAGCCTGGTTTTCAATGATGGCCTCCGAGACCGGACTACCGGGCCAGATTTGCACGGCACCGGTCGCCATGACTTGCGAGCCGACCCATTGGGTGAACTGACCGATGGAAAGAATGATGCCGCCGTCTTTGTGGAGAAACTCGGGGGTCCACGGGAGTTCCATGGCATCGTTCTTCAATCCTAACAAACTTCCAGCGGCACGGATTGCTGTATCAGCAAGACGCATGGCAAGCGGTCTGCGACTGGCACCGGTGGGATCCAGCAGATAGAGAATTTTTTCCTCACCGACCGAAGCCGCCATCGGGATTTGTGAGGGGTCGAGATCCGGGAACGATTCACGGATGGCCTTGGCATTGGTGACCACTCCGGAGACGCCGAAGCCGATGTCGTCCGCACGTTCATAACACATCACCTGCAGCGGCATGCCGGGCATGGACGGGCTTTCCAAGGCCGGACTGCCATCCGGATTGAACGCGGCGGCGGCGAGCCTCGTCAGGAACCCGCCGGATGCCGGACCAAATCCGACGCAGACGATGTCGGCTTCCATTTGTGGGCGGTCGATGGCTTCGGACATGGGAGGTGAATAAAAAGTGTTAGGCAAGCTTCAAAGAAAGACCGAAGAACGCTGCGCTCAAAGACAGAAGACAGAAGACTGGATGGAGAAGAGAGCTTCGCATTGAGCTATGGCGTGGCATATTCTTATCTTCTGTCTTGGGTCTTACATCGGGTAATCCAGCGCTTCCGGGATCATCACGGTGGTGAGAGCGTTGGCGGCGCGGTCTTTGGCAATGCCGAAACCGTAGAGACAGCCGTCGATTTTCGAGCGGGTACGGAGGAATGTCTGTTGGTCCGATGAGCAACACGAGCAACCGGGCGGGTTAATGTAACCAAAGACCACCTCACCACAGATGCGCGCGGTTTCGCCAGCGGCGCGGGCGGCCTGAACGTGGCAGAGGTCGGTGAAGAATGCCAGGGTGCCGGGGAGTTCCTCAGCGACGGACGGATCTTGTGCGCCGGTGACGCCGAGGTTGATGACATCAAGGATTTGTTGGCGCGATGCAAGGAGCCAGCAGAGGGCGTCCGCAAGCGGGAAGGTGATGCCGTGGCGGTTGGAGTTGAAGAGTTTTGCTCCATTGGCATCGGTGGCGTCCTGAAGGTGGCGCACGGTCCAGAGCCACAGTTCCATGGCGGATGCCACGGCGCAGGCACCGGTGCCGGGAGTTTCGCAGTTGATGGCTTTGAGTTCGTTGATCCAGACTTCGAACTGTTTGACGAACAGGCTGTTAGTCATGGTCACCGAAAGCTGGCGGCGTTGCACGGCTTCCGGGCCTTCGTATGTGGCTTCGAGCTGGGCGTCCATCCACTTGTGCGGGAGGAATCCAGGGCAATCCTCGGTGATGCCGTAGCCGCCCATCAGACTGATGGCCTCACGCATGATGGTGGCACCGTGGCCGGTGTTCCAGAGTTTACAGGCCGGGCAGAAGACATTGGCTTGGGCATCGAGAATGGCGTATTGAACGAGCGGATCCGCCTCCAGGGATTCGAGGCGGTCGTTATCGCGGGTGTCAGTCGATTGAGTGCGGAGATCGACGCATTCGATGGCGTCCTGCTGGATCTTCGTCATGGCCTTCATCGCGCTGCGTCCGGTGAGGCCTTTTTCGGCAAAAATCTTATCTTTCTGGCGGTCAAGCGGGTCAAGTTGGTCGAAGAGCCGGGCGGTTTCAAACCCGAGTGCGGCACCGGCTTCGCCCGTTGCCCAGATATCGACGAGACGATGGACGACGTCCTGTTTCGTTTGCAACCCGAGATCAAAACGCGGCGAACCGGGAGCTCCGGTTTCTCCTCCACGGAAACGGCTGCGTTGATAGCGGATGATCGGCTCGACCGCCGAGAGCAGTTTGGAGGATGTCATCAGACCCACGGTGACGCGGGTGCGGCGGAAGACGGCTTCGATGACCTCGCTGTGCGTGTAGTTAGGGATGATGACGCCGTCTTTGATCGTGTAACCTCCGACGATACGGGAGGCGGGCACGGTCTGGTTGAAAACCGGATCGCAAGTGGAGGAAAGCTGATGGACCATCTTACGGGTCGGCACGCCCGAATCCCAGAGGCCGGGATCGGTTTTTTCGAGGATCACGATGCAACTGCCCTTGATACGCGGGTCGGCCGAATCCACGGCGGCGGTGACCACATTGGCAAAGTCCATGTTAGTGATGAAACGCCCGCGTTTGTCGATATGGAGCATGGGTTCCTGATCCTCCTCCCACGAGGCGACACGCATTTTTCCTCCTAGCAGGCCGGTTTCCACCCCGACGAACGGAATGGGCTCGGTGAGAGCGAATGCGACCCGGGTGGGCTTGCGCGCGTCACCCGGATGGGGCGGGCATACCAACGGCATGTAGTGGGCAACCTGCTCGGGCGTGCCGCGTTCATGAATCGGGGCGACGCCAAGATTGCTGGCCAGACTGCAAGTCGCGGCACCGGCATCCACCCAGGAAAGTTCGAAGGCGACCAATGCGAGCGCGAGGTTTTTCGGCCCCTCGATGAAGCCGCCGAATTCCGGTTCGAGGAAAGCTGCGGTGATGCCGGACTCATCGTAAATCGCGAGAAGCGCGTTTTTTTCATGCGTCCAATCGTGGGTATTGCGGCCACCTGCTGCCACCAGGCGGGCGACCGGTCCACGTGCCACGGGCCGAACGGACTGGATCAGCATGGTCAGATCAAAACGATCGGCAAAACGCCATTGAAGGGCGCGGAGCTGATCGGACGGCAGGGCTTGCAGGGTAGGCGCGGGATCGGTGGATGACATGACGAATGGTGATAGGAGAAATGGGGCTTTCGGTGCGATATTTGATGGGTATATTCGAGAGGAAGCAAGGATTTGGGATAAAAACGTAAGCTATTGAGAAATAATGCGCAGTTTTTCACTCTAGATGCTCAATCTGTGATTATGGCACCGGAAGCGGGTTCTCCTGGAGTGGATCAAACCAGAACGGTTGCGAACGATGGAACTTTTCGGGTTTTAGGCTTTTCCAGCACGATGGGAAAGTTAATCTTGGCCCATGGCTGTTGTGGAAAATTTCAAGCTACCGGATCACTACGAGATCGAACCCGAGCTCCGCGAGCAATTGAGCGGACGTCCTGGCCACCAACGCTGCATGGAGGGCAAGGGGGAGTTGTTGATGGTGCTGCACGAGGTGCCCCGCCCCTCTATCCCGGAACGGGACGCCTTGTTTTTCTGGAAGCGCCAGGACCGAAGCTGGATGCAACCATCCGGCCCGGGCCTCAATCAACTGGGAGAGTTGCTCGACCGCTACGCTAGAGCCATCGACGCCCACGAGGAGGTGATCGACGAAGCGGATACGGCCGCGGAGATTTTCACGATTCTCCGGCATGCCGGCCCCTTGTCCCGCTCCACCCGAAACCTGGTGCAAGCGTTGGAACAAGCGCTGACAAAGGATCTGGATGATCGGGATATCCGCGGCTATCGTGATCGGGCGCGGGAAATCGAGCGCGCCGCCGATCTTCTGAACATCGATGCGCGGGTGACGTTGGATTTCTGGCGCGCCATGCAGGCAGAGAAAAACGCCCGCTCCGGCGCCCGCTTGAACCGCATCGCCTTCCGACTGAACCTGCTCGCTGGCTTTTTCCTTCCATTAGTCGCTTTTGGCGGCCTTTTCGGTATGAATGTGGACATCCCCGAGTTCATGAAACCCATGTTCTGGGGCATCCTGTTGGGTGGCCTTTCGGTGGGCGGCATTCTCCTCTGGCTGGTCGGACGCGGAACCGGAAGATCCTCCGATTTCGATGTCGAACTCGACATTACCGAAGATAAGGAATCTCCATAATCCTAAGCAGATGAAACACACGAATACACATCCCGCTCATACCTTGGCCTCGGGACGGGCTTGTATGATGCCGGACCAACCGAAAAACACTCAAGAATGAGAACCTCTAGCCAGAGTTCACAATCCGACATTGGTGCCTGTTGGTCACTATACTGGCGCTCCGTGGTTTACGTTCCGCTGACGTGGATCGGCATCTGGATGCTCATGATCGCCGCGTATTACACAAAAAAGAGAATGGTCAGATCGAATTTCTGATCTATCTGAAATCACCCAACTACCCGCCGAGCACCGCCCGGTGGATGCGTCCGGGCGCTTTTTTCAAAAATCGGCGGGCCAAGACCTCGAATTCCTCGGAAAGGTCGGTCAGGTGGATTTCCAGTTTTCCCTCGTTTCCAGCGGGAGCCAGCAGGTTCAGATTGACCAGTTCCTTCTGCAAATGCTCCGCACAGGTCGTGGCTGAATCGACCAAACACACGTCATCCGGCAGGATTTCCCGTAATAACGGTATCAAAAGCGGATAGTGAGTGCAGGCAAGCATCAAGGTATCAATCCCCTTCTCCACCAGAGGATCCAGATAGGTTTTGAGCACCATCGCGGTCGCGGGATGATCAATCCAGTTTTCCTCCACCAGAGGCACTAACAAGGGTGCTGCCTGACCGTGTATGATGAGCCCCGTCCGCCGCAGGGCCAGCGCGTGTTGATAGGCATGGGAACCGATGGTCCCGCGGGTGGCAATGATACCGATGCGCTCGGCATTAGGATTGGCAAGAGCGGCATCCACCCCGGCCTCGATCACACCGAGGATTGGCACACGGTATTGCTGGCGCAGGCTTGGCAGCGCGTGTGCGGTGGCGGTATTGCAGGCCACCACGATGGCCTTCACTCCGCGTGCGATAAGAAAACGTGCGTCCTCGTCCGCAAATTGACGGATGGTCTCCGGACTTTTTGATCCGTATGGCAAACGCGCGGTATCGCCCAAATATAGGATATCCTCGCCGGGCAACAGTTCCTGCACCGCGCGCACGACGGTCAGTCCACCCACTCCCGAATCAAAAAATCCCAATGGTCCAGTGTTCACAGAGCCGATTGTGCGCCTCTTCATACCCACTGCAAGCCTTCAGTCATCTCACTAATACTGCAAAGGCATCGGCTTGGCTGGCATAGTGGCAGGCAATGCGAGCGCAAAAAGCGTACATAAGCCAGTAACAGCCAGCACGATCCAATGGCTCGGATCATCATTCAACACTTTGGAAAAATAGAAATACGCCTGCTGCTCCGGTGAGTTGAACACTATCCCGGGGATCGTTAGCATCGCACAATACAACAAGGAAGGAATACACGACAAAATCATCAGCAACCCGCAAAGACCACTAATCTGCGAGGTGAATAGCATCTTGGGCCCACGTAAAAAAACGAGCTTAAGACCGTGAAACAACAAAGAAAGACCTCGACGGCGCTTCACCCCGGCTTTGGGCAACGAGTTGGTTTTGAGAGGCTGTGACATGAGCGTGTGCGAATGAGCACAAATTATGCGCAATCTCACAAGAAAACAAGTATTTTGTAAAATACTTTGTTAAATTTTAGATTTCCTTAATTAATTATTGATTATGAATGAGTTACATTAACATATTTTTATCAGTTAGCCCAAGGAGCTTGGGCAAAAGGCTGCGCATTGTCTCGCAAACGGACTTCTTCCGGCCTCCATGACCACGGATTCACTCCCTTCCGGGTGAAGACCGCGAGCCCAATCACCCCGACGTTACGGGTGTCTCCATGGCGCAAGTTCGCATAAGAATCGGAAACTCCGGAGAATTTGAACGCCGCCACCGAAGCATAACTGGTCCGAAATCCATCGATTTCAAGGGTTTCTCCCGGATCGACGAGGTATCCGCGCTTGGAAAACGAAGCGGTTTTCCCGTCTTGGACGTCCAGACCATCGACACTGGCAACGATTTCCAACGTGCTCTTGGAACGATTGCGGATGTAGATCTTGTAGTTACTCCCCTTCTCTCCAGCGACCAGACGGCGGCCGTATCCCCATTCCTTGTAGGTGGACAGGAAACCCATCCCACCTTTGATCCCCCACTCCACCAGACCACCGGCGGCGGATTGCAACCCCTCCACACGGGAGGCGTTTCCGGCCATCGCCTGGATACCCGCAGGGTTATTGTAATAGATCAAGTCCGTCCCCGCAGGCTTCGAAGACTCCCGGGTGAAATCGCGCCCATAAACCGGTGAGTTTTTCTCATTCCCCCACCCTGTCGCCAGACCAGGACGCTCGGCAGGCCCGGATAGTATGGCATCGATGCTTTTCCGACTGCTTGCGGAGTCTCCGGCCCTCATACCATTGGAGGATGGCGCAGGCCCCGAAGACTGCGTAGCACAGGAAAATAAACCGCCAATCACCAGTATGCCCGCCAACAATCTCATCAGATCACGTTTCATAGTGCTGGAAAAACAGCATTTAAAAATGGCCCTGTCAACCCCTAAATGCGGAAAAAACAGCATTTTATATTTGCCGGTCGGATCGGGCTGTGGCAGGCTGTGTTTATGAAGAGCATTGATGAGGGCCGGGTATCGGCACGGGAGCGCCAGGTCATGGACATCCTGTTTCGCAAAAGCAAGGCGACGGCGGAGGACGTGATGAACGAAATGCCTGATCCGCCGGGATATTCCGCGGTAAGAGCGCTGCTGGCGACGCTGGAGGCCAAAGGCATGGTCAAGCACGGCAAGGAATCCCGGAAATATGTCTATCAACCAGCTGTTCCGGAGAAGCGAGCGAAGAGATCGGCCTTGAACCGCTTGCTGGCGACGTTTTTCGAAGGACGTCCCGAGAAACTTGTCGCGGCCCTGCTCGACCCGGACGACCAGAAGCTGAGTCATGAGGAAATCGAAAAAATCCGCAAATTGATCGATGACAACCAGGCCTGAACGCGTCCAAGTTCGGAACCGCATGAAACCCACACCATAAAATCATGCCTACCATGTTGATATTTTCCGTAGTGGCGGCTGCACTGGTGTTCCATGCGGGACGCAAGGATGCGGCAAGGGACCCACGGCTTACGACGGTGGCGCTTGTGCTCTTGGCATTATTTCCCCTGCTGACGGCGGCGCTTCCTAAAATCGGAGTCCTGTCAGTGGATTCCGGCACGGAAGCGCATGATGGATTTCCCTGGCATGGGGTGGTTTTGAAAATCTGGCTAACAGGTGCAGGCATCGTTCTGCTGAGGCTTCTGGCGGCGGCGACAACCCTCGAAAAATGGCGGTGCGACTCTCGCTGGTTGGAAAATGTGGGGCGGATCGAGATCCGTGAATTGACCACCTTGAACGGCCCGGTGGCGGCTGGCATTTTTCGCAAAACCATCTTTGTGCCGGAATCATGGCGGCAGTGGTCTGAGGTAACCCGCCAAATCGTCATCGCGCATGAAACCGGGCACCATCAGCGGCATGATCCGCTGTGGAGATGGTTCGCCGGAATCGCCTGTGCGGTCAATTGGTATAACCCGCTGGTCTGGTGGATGTCCCGCAGGTTGGCACTCCAATGCGAACACGCCTGCGACGCGAGCGTCATGCACCAGGGAGTGGATGCACACACCTACGCAAGGGTACTGTGTGATCTGGCCGAAGACGCCCCCGCCACAGTCCATGCCATAGCCATGGCACAACGCTCATCGCTCGAATTGCGTGTGGCAAGACTGGTCCGGCCAAAAAATGCCAGGAGCGCAGCAGGAGTCTTGTTGACGACGCTCTGGATCATGAGCGCCGCTGTAGTCGCGGCAATGATCGGCCCGAAAAACACTCCCGAGAACCACTTTTCACCCGCTGAGATCCAAACCCGCTGGTCGGCAAATCCATTTCCCAGCGAACCATAAAATCCACCCGACCTCACGTGAGGCTGGACGAATCCCCCACATTCGGTTTCACTCAACTCTCTGAGCGAAAAAACGTCCGGACAAGCCGTCGTGGCGGAATGGTAGACGCCACGGACTTAAAATCCGTTGTTGGGCAACCAGCGTGGGGGTTCGAGTCCCCCCGGCGGCACTGAATTTCAATGAGTTGTGTAAATTGTCTAGCAGTTCATTCAAAATGGTATGCCAATAGTATGCCACTTTTTAAAGTGCTTTTCGATCACCTTAAAGTTCTTCTAACATTCACCGGTTTCCATGTGGTGAGAATCAGATTTTGGTGATCGGGATTATTCCATTGAGGAGCAAAGAGCAAAGGGTTGAACCTTCCTCTTAACGACCTCTCCACCAACGAGGAGTTCAACGGATCGCCGTTTGACCGTTTGCAACCACCCGCAGCTTGCGAGCATTTCAAACCCCCAACCGGTAGGGCTCCAGCCACTCGTTGACGTATTCGCGGGTGGTATCGTCTGCCTTGCGGTTGCAAGAGGCTTCGAGTTCGACTGCAAGGAATTTGCTTTCTGCGGGAGGCTTCTGAAACAGTCATTGGGTCCGACCAGAGGGCGGGCAAAAAGGGATTGATTGCGAAAAAATCCACCGAAAAAATAGAGAGGAAGGGATTATCATGATCCCTGTGATGTGCATCAAGTCATGTGGATTCTTTGCCTCCATCCGGTCTATTCCGAACTCAGGAGTTGATATCTGAGAGCATGTCCCCTTCAGTTATCCGGCACGCGGGCTGCGGAATTTGGGAGGGCTGCCAATTAGGGCGAGGCGAGGTCGGCGGGTTGGAGATCGAGCAGTGCGATGGCCGCGAACCAACGCGCGAGGTCCTTGGTCTTGTCGTCGAAGTTGTTGGAGCCGAAGGAGAACTTGGCACCCATGCTCCTGGCGAGTTTGAGGAACGCGGGCTTGGGGAAATCCGAACCGGCCTGGATCTCGAGCGCCACACCTTTGGCGACGGCCTTGGCGATGACCTGGCGCATCCTCTCCTCGGTCCAGAGTTGGTCATGGAGGTGGGCGATGCATGGCGGCAGATAGGTCGGATTGGCCAGAATCGAGATCGGTTCGTCGAGGATGCGCAGGTTGTGGGCATGCTGGTATTCTCACTGTGGTTGATCGTGTTGCCCAAACCAAATTGCTAGCGTTCAGTTAGGAAATCCGGTAATGTGGCGATCCGGGTTGCGTTTCCTCTTCCCGGCGAACCACGAGAAGTTCTGGCAGGAATGCCGAGGGTGGTGCCAGGAAGGTCCGCCAGCAGGCGGGACTACCTGCCTCCACCCGAACATTGGATTCCAGGGTAGAATCATAGTTCTACTCTGCCCCATTCGTGTTGATTCGTGGTTAACTCAGCGTCACCTTACGGATTTTTTTCGACTTCGGATGATGACAGCGCTGCCAGTCTAGGCAATAAATCTGGGCTCTTCAGCAGAATCTATGGGTGAACTTGGGTTCTGGCAAGTCTCCAAGTGTATGATAAAGAGAAGTTTGTAGCAGATCGAAACTGCGGTAACCATAGGCTTTTCTCATGCACAGATTGATCCGCAGGTTGAAGCCTTCGACAATACCGCTGGAGTAGAGCTTATTGGCTTTGAAATAGTTCATCAGCAGGTCCTCATGGTTGCGCAGCGTGCCGACGAACTTTTTCATTGGCGCGAGTTTGCTGCGCATGGCGCGGGTGCACCACTTTTTGAG
>CAIVKO010000127.1 GCA_903906515.1 Akkermansiaceae bacterium | reverse complement strand
TCGGTGCCAACCTGGAAACATCGGTGTAATGGAAGTCATTGATGATCAATGAGCAAATATCACGCCAACTCGCGAAAAACCTAACATTATTTTATCCCAAATGACCCTTAAGTTAGCGCCATTCGGGTCAGTCCCCGCAGTAAAACATTAGATTCTGTTAGTTTTTGGGCTGGGAGCTTGGATTTCAAGATTCTCCTCCTTTCCGGGGTCTGCCGGATCGGGACAGTTACGGCAGTAGTGTGAACTTAAATGGAAGAGGCCCGGAAGCGGAGGGGAGGAATCACGGCTCGCAGTAATTCTTGCAATTCAAGATCCCAGACAAATCATCAATAATCTGCATGCCATGGGAGCATGGATTACTAAAAGGCGGGTGTGAGCAGCAGGAGAAGGTTGCCACCAATTCTCCTGTTAGAGTAATTCACGAATAGCCTTTTGACTCCTCATGAAAATTTCTAAAATTTCCGGAATGTTTGGAACGCGGGCGATTGGATATGCAGCTTCAAGGTCGGTCGGCTTGATGTTGTCGGCTTTGATGAGGAACTCGATTTCCTGCATGTCGGCATCATCCCCCCGCATCATTTTTGTGAGAATAAGGTCCAGAGTCGATGGTCTTTGGATCTTGAGGTGATTGAGTCCCAAATCGAGCGGAACTGTCTTTTCCAACCAATCAGGCGTGAGGATGATTTGATCTTCTTGGAATAAGTGTGTGATGTAGAGTCCGGTAGGTTTGAGCACCTCGTTGGTTTTTTCCAGAGCTTCCCAGAAGCTTTCGTTGTTGCTCAGGGATTCGAGCATTTCCATGGGGATGATTCCATCGACGTCCATTGTGCCTCCATAGGAACCGGGTGCGGCGGGAAAACCCAGAACGATGGCGGATTTTCCGAATATGAAGAGTTCTATTTCCTCGCGCAGGTGCTTGTCGAGTTCCTTAAGGATGATGAGAGGGTTGTTCATGGTGTGGGATGGGGGCGCAGCCATGCGGCTTTCGGCGAGTTGGGATTGAAGGGATTGGTAATACCGGTTTCTGCCCGGAACCGGCTGATGTGGATGCGGGATTTGGGAAACTCGGGTTGTGGGTGCTGGGAAGTTGGAAAGTTTTCAAGGATGGCATCCCAAAACGGGTTGTCCGGTTCGGTTTCTTTTCCGCAAGAGGCAATGTATTTCAGGGTCGCCAGACATCTTTCCATGGTGGCGAGGCGCACCAGGGTTTTGGGATCGGATTGTGGCGCGCTGAGGAGTTGGGAGCCGACTCGAATGAATAGTGGTTCATAGGGATGGCAGGGTGAGAGTAACCCGATGGCCAGTTCTTCGTTTGAGATTTCCGAGGCGGGAAACGGCTGGAGGTCTTTCCAATTCGGCATGTTTGCATAGTGGCGGCATCCCCTGTGGACCGCGCATGCCGCCATTTCTTGCGGGGATTCCAGCCCGTGTTTCGCCAGCTTCCTAAGCAGGGGCGAGAAATGCGTCACGGTACCCAGTTTGGATGCCAAGGTTATTGCGGTGACTTCACCCCGTTCAATTCGCAGACGGTCTGGTTCCCAAGTCTGTTCTTTTTTCCGAGTGATGTTCATGGATTCAATCTGATTCGATCCCTTGTTTTCGGCAAGGCGTATTTTGGGTTTAGGGGCAGGTGAGCAAACGCTCTATGTCTTCGTAACAGCTTGGCTCTTGAGCGTGACCATGTCGGTGAATGGGGTCAGAGTGAATGGGTCAGAGTGCTCGGATTAACATTTTGGGTCTGTTAGCTGCCGTGCAGGCGGGGTTTTGGATCGGGACATTTACGGCAGTAGTGTGAACCTAAATGGAAGAGGGCCGGAAGCGGAGGGGAGGAATCACGGCCCGCAGTAGTTCCACGGCAAGCAAATCCCCTAAGAGATCTTTTGTTTGACGCAGACAAAGCGAGCTGAGATCAGCGGGCTTGCGGCGTATTGCGATGCCGGGCCGGAGAGGCCTCCTACCATAAAGTTTTCGGTGCCAACCTGGAAACATCGGTATAATGGAAGTCATTGATGCTCAATGAGCAAATATCACGCCAACTCGCGAAAAATCTAACATTATTTTATCCCAAATGACCCTTAAGTTAGCGCCATTCAGGACTGACCTCAGAGCCTGTCTTAATAATGGCAGGGACCGTTCTCCGCAACGGTCCGGCATATGGAATGAGAATGCGGATGTCCATGAAATGCTTGAAAATCAAGCCATCGACTCTCATTCACTTTCCATCTTCATTGACCGCTCGGAATGCAATTTCCCTCTGCGAAGCTCATTCCGCATGGCGTGAGCGAAGCGAGGGCAAATCGGTCCCTGCCTTTGCGTGTTTTTAAGACAGGCTCTCAGATATTTGTCACCCGTTTGTAACCCGTTCTTGTTGTTGGCGGTCCGCCGCCGTAAAGCTATGAACTGACAGATCAAAATTTGATCGTCCTCACCATCACACCATCATTTTTTCCGAGAAGGACAACGAAATCCTATGTACCTAATCACCGCCCCACGATACCTTCGCACCTTTTTCACGGCGATCTCGCTGATCATCCTGCTAGCCTTGCCATGCCAGCTCCGTGCCGCCGGGACCGCGCCGGACCTCACCGCCCCGGGTGAGATCGCCAAGGTGCACCGCGCCTGGACCTGGAACCTGGGGGCCACCGGGATGCGCGGATGGATTTATCACGCCTGGCCGGTGACCATGAATCATGATGATGTTACGGCGTTTGCTCCTTATCAGATATTGGTGACTGCCGTGGCCGACGGCACGCCGGCCGCCGGAGTGATGGCCGTCGATGACGTGATATTAGGCGTGAGCACTGGCACGGGTGCCGTGCCGCTCTTCACCAGCGACGCGCGCAAGGCCATGGGCTTGGCGATTGGTGAGGCCGAGGCCGACAAGGGCGTTCTCAGATTCAAGCGCTGGCGTGCGGGGGTCGTCGCCGATGTTTCCATCACCATGGCCGTCATGGGTGCTTACTCGGACACCGCGCCCTACAATTGTCCTAAGTCCGCCAAGGTCATGGCCAACGCCGCCAAAAGTCTCGCACAAAGGCTCAAAGCCACCGGGTGGCGCGAGGATTGTGATGGCAGTGATGCCATCAGCGCGCTCGCCCTGATGGCCACCGGCGATCCCGCATACATGCCGATGCTGCAGGAGTATGCCCGGAAACTGGCGCCCGCCGATTATGTCGCAGGTGGGAACGCCTGGCATTTCTACAACGGCATCTTTCTGGCCGAATACTATATGATCACCAAAGACGAGCAAGTGTTTCACGGGCTCAGCGAGTATGTCAAATGCGCGGCCAAAAACTCGGATCTGTGCGGCACGGCCGGCCACGGGTTAGCGACGCTCCCACCACCCGGCGGTTGGGGGGGCGGGCGCCATGGTTCGATCGCTCCCTATGGCGCGATCAACTCGGCCGGATTGGCCGTTCAACTTACCATTGTGCTGGGCAAAAAGGCGGGCGTGGTGGATCCGGAGATTGATCCGGCCATCAAGCGAACCTCTGGTTTCTTCGGTTATTATGTCAATGGTGGGTCCATTCCCTATGGCGAACACCAACCATTTTGGGGCGAGCACCAAATCGAGGGCCAAGGACGGCAGTATTTTGATCACCGCAGCAATGGCAAGGACGCGATGTGTGCGGTCTTGTTCAGTTGCATGGACGACAAGCCGGCGCAGGCGGAGTATTTCTCGCGCATGTGCTTGGCGGGAACCCGGGGCGAGGCCTACGGGCATACGGGGCAGGGGTTTGCCTACCTGTGGACCCAACTGGGCGCCAACATGGGCGGCCCGTCCGCAGGCGCGGAATTCGCAAAAAGAAAGCGCTGGGACCGGGACATGAAGCGCCGCTGTGACGGCTCGTTTGTGTATGAAGGTGGCGAGCAGTGGGGGGCCGGGCAGGGCCAGGAGCGCACGGTCAATGGTAAGACCATCAACGCCTACTGGGATAATACGTATGGGTACTGGGGCTGCCCAACCGCCTATTATCTCCTGCATGCCGCCATGCCATTGAAAAAACTCTATATCACAGGCAAAGGATTGGACCCGGCCAAAGCCCTGAGCCCCGAGACCGTGAAAAGCGCCCTCTGGGCCGGAGAATTCGCCTCGGTTTGCGGCGGCTATACCAAGGAGCAAATCATCACCGCCCTGGGTGATTACGATCCGATCGTCAGGCTGAATGCCGCCGCCGAACTGGCCACCCGCTCGGTGTCCTCCACCGAGGTGAACGCACTCATCACCATGGCGGAAAAGCCAGACAATATCTATCAGCGCAATGGGGCCTGCACGGCCCTCGGTTACCTGAAAGCCGCCAGCGCCATTCCCGTCCTGACCCGCCGACTCAAGGACCCCGACATGTGGGTGCGCGCCAGAGCCGCCCTCGCGCTGGGGCAAATGGACGCAGCGGCGCTGACATCATCCGTGCCTGGCATGGCGGATGCGTTTATCTCGAATGTGACGCCTCCCCTCCCCTGGGATCCGGGCTTCAATGAAAACGATTTCCTGCAGATGGCCAACGGCTTTCTGGCAGGAACGCTGTTCAACAAGTGTGCGGATACCATGCTCAAAGCCGACAAGAGCCTGCTCTATCCGGCGGTGCGCGTCGGACTCAAACAGCCGACCGGAAATTGCCGCGGACAACTCAACAACTTCGTGGAGAACTTGTTGACCCAAGCCGATGTGCAGGCGTTGTTCCCGGAATTGGTCGAATGCGCCAAAGTCCAGACATCGATGGACACGTTCATGGGCGGCTATCCGCCGATTGCCTCCATGAGGGCGATGTCCAGAACCAAGGTGCAGGACGGCATCCAGGTGATCAACGATAACGTGTCTTTTTATAAGAACTACGCCCTAACCGAATTGCCGAAATTTGGCGAGGCAGCCCGCTGGACGCTGCCGGATTTGCGGGACGCAGTCGCAAATTGGAAACCGGACGGCAAGATCTACGACGAGCTCGTAAAAACCGCGACATCGCTGGAAGCCGCCACGACCTCGCCGGCACCGGTATATGCCCTGCCGTTGGCCATCTCTAACATCCTGACAACTCCGGTCAAAACGGCCAAAGCCATTACTTTAACCGGCTACTCCTGCCGAACGTCTCAGGTGATCTGTGCCGTCGCGACCCAACCGGCACATGGCTCACTCACGGGCTACCCACCCAATCTAACATACACTCCAGCCACCGGCTATCAGGGCATGGACAGCTTCACGTTCACCGTCGCCGACAGCATGACAGTCTCCCAGCCTGCCACGGTGTATATCGTCGTGGGTGCCGGCGGCACCGGATTGACCGGGTGTTATTATAACAACCCGGATTTCACCGCGCCCAAGACGAGGCGGATCGATCCATCTATCAACTTTGACTGGAGCTCCACGCCGCCCGCCTCGCTGACCGCGGGCACCTACAGCGTGCGCTGGACCGGGCAGGTGCTGGTGCCCGAGACCGGAACCTACCGGTTTTCCACCCGCACCAGCGACGGGGTTCGCTTGTGGATCAACGGCACGCAGTTGATCGACGCATGGAAAGACCAGGCGACCAACCTGTGGAACGACAGCGCCGCCATCACCCTGACCGCCGGGCAGATGTACAACGTGAAGATGGAATACTATAACAATGCCAATCCGGCCATGGTGCGGCTCTATTGGTATATGCCGTCCCGCCAAACCGCGACGATCATTCCGCAGGAGTTGTTATTTCCGGTGAATTCCGTGAACCTGACGTCGCCGCGGGACGGCGCACGCTTCGGTCTGCTGGCCGGTCAGCCGACGACAGTGACGCTGACGGCCGACACCTCGGACGTGTTCGGCAAGGTGACCAAGGTGTCCTTCTATAACGGCGAAACGCTGATCGGGTCCAGAGACACCGCGCCGTATTCATTCCAATGGAAGAATGTGGCTGCGGGCGATTACCGTCTAACGGCAAAAGCCGCTTACAGCACGGGTCAGGTCAGCACGTCACCCGTTGCGGCGATTGCTGTGGACGGCTACTCGGTTCCCGTCACGGAGGGGCTCGCCTGTCACTTTGACGCGTCGGTTGGTATCACCACCGATGCCGCCGGGATGGTCAAGACCTGGCAGGACAGGTCCGGCAATGGGCATCACGCGACCTTGGACACCAGCGTCTGGAACAGCGGCACCGCGACCGTGGCCGCAAATCAAATCATGTCGCTGCCGGCGGTCCAAATCCGCGGGGGATGGTTCAACATCGCCGGAAAGCTCTTCGCCAAAGAGCAGTATGTCGTGGTGCGTTCGCCCCGCGCCACATGGAAAGGCACCGGCGCGTTCATCGGCCGCAAATCCTATGACAACCTAGTGGTTCGGGCCTCCAGCTACACCGTCAAGCGTGATGGTACCGAGTTCTGGGATATGCCGGCGGCGGTGTCCAAAAATGGCGTAGCCAAGACCTTCAATCTCGCACCCATCACCGACTACATGGTTGTCAAGATTACCGTCGATGACAGGGCGAGCGCGGAGAATCTAGCAAAGTATCCGTATTGCCAGATCGGACGGACCGAAGGTGAGGCTGGCATGGACTGCGATGTTGCCGAGATCATCGGCTACAGCAAATCGCTCTCGGCAGGTGACGAGGCGCTGGTCGGTGGCTATCTGGCAGCCAAATACGGGATCGCCACGAGCTATCCGGCCACCGGCAGCCTCGCCAACAAGGCTGCCACCGCCATCACGACCGCCTCGGCCACCCTCAACGCCACGCTGATGTGCAACAACAACAGCTATAACGTGGCCGCCTACTGGGGGCCCGTCAACGGCGGCATGAACCCCGCCAACTGGGCCAACACGGCCACGATCAGCTCGCCAAGCAAAGTGGCATCGATCGACCTCAACCGCGCGCTCACCAATCTGACTCCCGGCACGACCTATTACTATACCTTCCGCGCCACCAACGCGCAGCACACGATCTGGGCGGCCGCGCCGTTGAGTTTCACGACGACCTCCACGGCCAAGGATTTCCTGACCTTCGGTACCAACGTCTCCGGCAGCAGCGCTATCATTGACACTGCGGCCAAAACCGTGGCTTGGACCGTGCCACACGGCACGGACCTAACAAAACTCGCACCGGCCTACACGGTCTCGGCCCAGGCAGCGGGCTCTCCGGCATCCGGCACGAACAGTAATTTCGCCACTCCGCAAACCTACACCCTCACTGCCCAGGACAAGTCCACCAAAGTGTATACCGTCACGGCCAGCGGGGATCCTAACACCCCATCCTCAATGAATGCCGCGCTGACAACTTTGGAGGACAAGGTAACAGCGCTGGCTGCTAACAATTTCGGCTTTGCGGATCCGAAATCCGCCGCGCTCGCCGAGGTGTGCATCACCTCGCTCCCGACGAAAGGCGCACTGAAGTTCAAGGGAACTTCAGTGACGGCTTTGCCACTAAGGGTTGCGGCGGCCGACATCGGCAACCTGACCTACCAGCCAGCGTTGCATGGAAATGGCACGGCTTACACGACGATCGGGATCAAGGTCAAGAATGCGAACAACCTATGGAGCAGCGCCAACACAGTGATGACGGTGAATGTAACGCATGTAAACCATCCGCCCACCTCCGCCGGCGCTTCGGTGGTCGTGAAAAACGACGCAGTCAGGACGTTTACGGCCATCGACTTCCCGTTCTCGGATGTGGATAACGGTGACAGATTAAGCGCGGTCAAGGTGACCTCGCCCCCGGCCCATGGTTCGCTCAAGCTGGGCGGGACCGCTCTAACATCCAGCGCGGCCATTCCGGTGGCCAACCTCGCGACGCTCACCTACACGCCAGCCGCGAATTACGCAGGACCCGACTCGTTCAAGTACCAGTTACTCGATGCGACGGCCTTCAGCGCGGATGCCGTGATGGCCATCACCGTCAAATCGGCATCGATTATCGAGTTGACCAACGGGAGTTTTGAAAAGGCGGGTAACGGGCTTGGTGGTCCTTGGGCCATGTTCGGTAGCCCGTGGCCCACTTCTGGCTTGGCTGGGAATTTCCAGCAAATTCAAGCCGTGACCGGCGGCCTTTTTACCAATGCGCCCGACGGCAATTGGATCGCTCTGATCAGCGCGGATAACGTGCCGTCCACCACTCCGGTCGTTCAGACCTTGACGGAAAGCGTAGCGGCTGGAGACACGGTTTCGGTGACCTTTTCGCTCGGTAGGGCAAAAGACTCGACCGGGGGCAAAGGGGTGGCATTTTTCAAGGTTGACACGACTCTTTATCCCATGGAGTTCGACACCACCTCGTTGGCCGCCGATAGCTGGAAAACCTATACGATGACCTCAACCCTCACCAATGCGGGAGTTTTGAGTATCGGGTTCTACGGCAGCACCAAAGCCAACTCCTGGTTGGACAAGATCGGCAATGTCACCGTGACGCGTCGCAAACGCTGACCGCTAACCGGCGGAGGCTTCCTCCAGCAAGCGGGCCGCATCGGACATGAGCGTCGTGATCGGCAGCCCGGTGGACGCGAGCTCGACCACCCGGTCGAAGGCCATGGAGTCACGCGCGACGGTATCGCTCCGACCGCAGAATACCCACACCGGCTTGCCGTGCGACCGCGCCAGGCGGGCAACTCCGGCAGGTCCTTTGCCGGCCAGCGTTTGCCCGTCGAGGCTGCCTTCTCCGGTCACAACCAGGTCGGCCGCCGCGATCCGTTTCTCCAATCCGGTTAGGTCCGCCAGGAGATCAAAACCCGACACCAAAGTGGCACCGACAAAATGCAGCAAGCCAAAGCCCAAGCCTCCGGCCGCACCGGCTCCCGGACGCACTGCCGACACCGCGCCACCCGCAGCATTCACCAAGGTCTCCAATGCCGCCTCCAAAACCGGGATGGTGGACTCGTCGGCTCCTTTCTGTGGCCCGAAGACCCGCGTGGCGCCGGACGGACCTAACAACGGACTGGCCACATCGCAAGCCACCGTCACCGGCGGTAGGGAAATGCGCTTGGATGCATCGATGCGCGCGAGCCGACCACGCCAGATGCCGGGCGATGGGGCCAGCGGCAGCCCATTTGAATCGAGGAAACGCACGCCGAGAGCTGCGGCCATACCCGCACCACCGTCGTTCGTGGCGCTGCCGCCGATGCCGAGGATGATCCGTTGAGCCCGTGTCTGCTCGATGGCGTGACGCATCAATTCACCGGTGCCAAAAGTGTTGGCCAGCAGGATATCGCGCTCGTCGTTAGAGAGCCTCCACATGCCCGATGCGGTCGCCATTTCCATGACGGCCACCACGCCTTCGGTGCTATCCGCCACGAGATAGCTGGCGCGGATCAGGCGGCCGAGCGCATCATGGCAGGGAGTTTCGATCCAGCGCCCGTGCAGCGGGCCCTCCAGCGCCGCGGCAAATCCTTCGCCGCCGTCGGCGATCGGGCAGACTTCGATCACGGCCTGCGGCCAACGCCGGGCCAGACCACGGGCGATGGCGGCGCAGGCCTCGGGAGCGGAAAGCGAGCCCTTGAACTTGTCGCTGGCTATCAGGATTTTTCGGATTTCGTTCATGCGTAACAAACAACCAAGGCATCCTTACGCGACACCCGGTCATCGGCAAGACGGATCTGACATGCGGAACTCTTGACCTATGTGCCCGCTGATGACTTGACCTAAGCGCCTGCAGTTGCCATGTTGTCCACCGCCTGATCCATGAACACCCCATCGCTCCAGATCGTGAACCCCACCGGCCACCTGCGCGTGGTCGTGACCAAGCCGTTGCCCGGAACCCACTGGCTGGATGTGTTGATCGCAGCCGGATGTCGCGTTGAGATCGCCACCGGCGACGACATTCTATCAGGTGATGAAATCATCGCCCTCATCGGAGATCATTGCCATGCCGCCATCGGCCAGTTGACCGAATCATGGAACGCCGAACTCTTCGCCGCCCTGAAACACGCCGGTGGCCGCGCCTACAGCAACTATGCCGTCGGCTATAACAATGTCGATGTGACGGCCGCCTCCGCCTGCGGCATTCCCGTGGGCAACACGCCGGGCGTACTCACGGAAACCACCGCCGAAATCGCCGTCGCCCTGACATTTTCGGCCGCGCGCCGCATCGTCGAGGCCGACCACTTCATGCGCGACGGCCAATTCAAGGGTTGGTTACCCGGCTTGTTTCTCGGCAACCTCCTCCACGGCAAAACCGTCGGGATCATCGGCGCCGGCCGCATCGGCGAAGCCTACGCCCGCATGATGGTCGAGGGCCACAAAATGAACCTCGTTTACTTCGACCTGCGGCCGAACATTCCGCTAGAGGAATTCGTCCAGGCGTATGGTGCTTTCCTAACCACGCGTGGCGAACCTGCGGTGACCTGCCAGCGCGCGGAGACACTTGCATGTTTGTTAGAAGATTCCGACGTGGTGAGTCTGCACACCTTGCTTGATGCAGGCACACGCCACCTCATCAACGCGGAGCGTCTGGCCTTGATGAAACCCGACGCCATTCTGATCAACACCAGCCGCGGACCGGTCGTGGACGAGGCGGCTTTGGTCGCGCATTGCCGCAGTCATCCGGAATTCAGGGCTGGGCTGGATGTTTTCGAAAACGAACCCGCCATGGCCCCCGGCTTGGCCGATCTGAAAAATGTGGTGTTGGTCCCGCACATCGCCTCGGCCACCAAGTGGACACGCGAAGGCATGGCCAGCCTGGCCGCCTGCAACGTGGCTGCCACCCTCCGGGGGTATCCCGTCGCCGCCGTCGGCGACGTGCGCCCATTCCTCGCCGGCACCCCGCCACAAGCCGCCCCCAGCATCTTGAATGCCCACGAACTGGGTCTGGCCTGATTCATCTCCGGCCTCTATCCGCTCTGCCGCCTGTTTCCGGCCAGTCGCGCCAACCGGGACCAGATTTCCAAGTTGCGCTCGCAATCGTTCATCACCCGTTTGTAACCTGCTTGTAACCCGTAAAATTTCTTGCGGCTTACCACCGCGCCAATAGCGTATCGCTTTCTGCCGCTAAAACAGAATTCACACACGGATGGTCCGATTAGCCTGACACTCGTGACAGAAGGCATTTCAACATCCAATCGACATTTTATGCAATCCTCACAAAGAAAGCCACAAGAATCAAAATCGAACATTATGCAGTTAGAGTGTCCACATTGTGAAACCACCCATAGCACTAGAGGTAAACCATTTACCCAGAAAGCTTTGAATCATCACATCCGAAAGAGGCATCCGGCGGGGGAAAATAAGGAGACCAAGCCTGACAATGTCCTAACTTGCGAAATCTGCGGTTGTTGGAAATCGCTGAGGGGGGTTCCATTCATGACCGAGTCGCAACTAAGCCACCATCGCCGCACGGCTCATCGAGCGTTACCTTCGGCATCTCAGAATGAACCATCGGAAAACCGTGTTAAGGAGGTTCAAACCAGATCCAAAGCCCGACAGCAAATAGTCAGTATTCCGGTTAAATTCTGTCCCCAATGCGGTTGTAATGTGGAAGTAGTCGCCGCAGCGCTCTCCATTTTTTCATAATGATCACCTTCATCCAATATGCCCCAACACACTCCAGTTCATGCCCGCCGGGTGAATCTCCTCCACGGTGAGGATTTCCACTGTGTCATGCTTGCCAGTCTTGGATTTTCGTCGCGTCTGATTCAAACACGCACCGGACTTTCCTCAGGACAAATAGGTTATCGTCTTCGGATGGGATCGATCAAGCGTCAGGACTACCGGAATGGCAATTCACAACTTGCAGCCCGTATTCTCAACCAGTCCCATCGAATCGCAGTGGGAGAGGTCCGCTCCCAGATCAAAAAAGTATTGTCCTCCCCTTAGCGCCTCGAATGGAACCCGACACCACAGTCCCGTTTGTCACCCGTTTGTCACCCATTCTGGGGGTTGCCACATTGTCTCCGTGCCACTACATTGTATGTCGTTACATGTTTGCAGCACTTCTGGATTGCCATCAATGACCCACAAAAGGACAGGCCTGATACCGACCGAAACCACCCATTTGCAAGGCCGCAATGGGATGACTCGCTGGCGCTGCCGCGGTTTCACTCTGGTCGTCACGCTTTCGCTGATGATCCTGCTCACCGTCATTGCCGTCGGGCTGCTAACGCTTTCAAGCGTTTCCCTGCGCGGCTCGGCCCAATCCCATGACCAGGCGAGCGCCCGCGCCAATGCCCGCCTCGCTCTGGCCCTCGCCATCGGGGAACTCCAGCGCCAGACTGGCACCGACACGCGGGTCACCGCCCGCGCCGACATCCTTGACAAGAACAACCCGCCGGTGCTCGGCGTGTGGAAAAGCTGGCAGGGCGACGACCACGAAACC
>CAIVKO010000126.1 GCA_903906515.1 Akkermansiaceae bacterium | reverse complement strand
ATGATGTGATATCCAAGTTCACCATCAAGCGGTTGACTCAGGTAAGGCAGCCAGAAAATAGGGGTGTCTCCGGCATACAGTTTGAGGTCGTTAAAAACAATTTTTTCACCCGGATAGATGGAGGTCTTGCGCGAGCGCACCCAGTAGTTGGGGTCCTGGACGTCGTGGGTGGTGATGCCGGCGTCCGTTCCCACATAGACCTGTTTTCCACCACGCTCCTCAACGGTGAATTTTCCCGCCTCCAACAATACCGGATCCACCGAAGCACGAAGCCCGCTGGCATCGAGAGATTTCTTTTCGTAATAATAAACCGCTTTCTCGCCGCGCTGCATCAGGTTTCCCTGATAGATAGTCACATTGCCGATGAGGGTCACCGACTTGACCTTGAGATCGAGCACCGCGGTATCGGAGAAAAGTTCCAGGCCGTTATCGCCGGTGATTTTGACCGGTCCACCGAGACGCACGCCGGTCTCTGGGTCACCCTCGATTGTTCCTCTGCCGTTTTCAATCTTGAGTTCCTTCGGCATTTCAACGACCGGCGGTGCGCCGATCGGGATTTCCGGCATCGGCACCGGGGTAATCATGTCCACCGGCGGCGGCTTGCCTGCGTCTGGCAACACCTGTGCACCCGTGATTCCTAACAAAAGGAACCACAGAGGAGAAATCATCCATGTAACGGATTTCAGCATCGCCAAGAGAAGAAATCCCCCCATCCGGAATGTAAAGGGCTAAACCCGCGCGCTGTTTAAAATTCTATTTTACCAAGCGGGAAATCCGGCCATGCTTCCACCATGGACGAAAAACCACGTGTCGCCATCCTCGGAGTCACCGGATTCATCGGGCGTGGGCTGCCGGAAATGCTCGTGGAACATGGCATGACCTGCACCGGCATCAGCCGCGCCGGCTCAGGCAATGTCTCGGGAATCGACCACTGGCAAACGCCCGAAAATCTCGATTTATCCGGATACCACGCGGTCATCAACCTCGCCGGCGAGTCCGTGGACCGCCGCTGGACCGCCGAAAACCGCCAACGATTTCACGAGAGTCGGGTCGGCATGACGCACCGCGTGGTGCAGGCGATCCGCGCGCTTCCTGCCGTGGATCGCCCGAAAGTGCTGGTCAATGCCTCAGCTGTCGGGATTTTCGGCGACCGTGGCGACGAGATGCTCACTGAAAAATCGGCACTAGGTACCGGGTATCTGGCGGATCTCTGTCGCGAGTGGGAGGCCGTCGCCATCGAAGCGGAGTCCCTAGGATTGCGTGTTGTCCGCCCGCGCATCGGCATCGTGCTCGGCCACGGCGGATCGGCCATGGGGAAACTTCTGTTTATTTTCAAATCCGGCCTCGGTGGCAGACTCGGATCGGGTCGGCAATGGATGCCATGGATCCACTTGCGTGATCTCCGCGCCGCGCTGGTCCAAGCGGTTTTGTCGGATTCTCTTACCGGTGCCGTGAACTGTTGCGCCCCCGAGGCCGAGCGCAATGCCGATTTTACCCGTAAGCTTGCAGCGGCGCTCCACCGCTCGGCGATTTTTCCGGTGCCTGGGTTTGCCTTGAAGCTAGCCCTCGGCGGCTTCGGCGGTGCCTTGTTGGCCAGCCAACACGCCCGGCCCGCCGCATTGAATGCTACCGATTTTACCTTCCGATTCCCAAATCTGGAATCGGCCCTGGCAGACCTGATCCGACAATCCTCCGAGGATTGCTGAAAGAAATATTGGCAACGCGGAATAAAATGCTAGGATTGCCCTTGAGTGATCTCATTTGAAGGAGAATTCATGCCACAATCGCTGCGTTTATGCCCCCCTCCCCAGCCAGTCGTGGAATTGTCCAAAACCGGTCAAATAGCGGATCTGTCGCTTTTTCTCCGGGGATGACCCTGCTGGAGATGTCTGTTGTCATTATGGTTTTGCTAGGGATCGTGGGTGTTTTATTTGTGGGCGCACAAGCTTGGATGCGTGGAGCATCTCGGACGACATGTATCATGCATATCTCCATGGTCCAGAGGACGATGCGTGGATATTCGAACCTTTATAACTTCGCCCCCGGCCAGCAGGTGACGGACTTGTTATCCCAGATTATCGGTCCCAATCGTTTTATCCAGGAGAACCCGGTCTGTCCGGCTCAGGGTGTTTATACCTTCGGCCAAGACTATGGGGTGAACACTGTCCCTCCAATGGGCGAGCTCTACATGAAGTGCTCGCTTGCCACGGTCATGGATCACTCGCCTGAGGTGACAGCGGAATGGTGAAGGACACTATGTAACCGCGCATGAAATGCTCAGGGGGCTCGTTTCATGTTGCCAAATGAATATTGACAATGCGGATGGTGAATCCAACCTCACTACGAATGATTTCCCCTTAAAAATCCATGGTTCCCATGCTTGAGGGGGGCATTCGGTCAATAAATAACCAGAAAAATCACGATGAAGACCTTTCTAACCCTCTCGACTACATTGGCTTGCTGTCTCATTTCCCACGCGGGCGATGTCTATTCCAATGAAGAGAAAGCGGAAATGCAACGCTCGGCAGAAGAGTATCGCAAATGCGCGAAGGAAAATAAAAATGCAAAGTTGGAAGAATGCGATGAAAGCGCGAGTGAAATCATTAAAGCCGCCGCGAACAAAGTAATCGGCAATCGCCAGAAAATCGGCGCCATTGAAGAACAACTTGCCGCCGCCTACGATGCCGGTAACAAAAAACTCATCCAGCAACTTCACCAACAAAAAAGTGACGCGGAACTGGAAGGAGAGTTGTCTGAAAAGGAGAAAAAAGCCGCCTATGTGACGAGCAGCCTGAATGACCTGATACAGAACCTGCCCGACTCCGCGGAAGCCAAACAGCTCAAGGTGAAAACCGAGGCAGATATCAAGGCATACCTTGATAACGCGAAAAAAATGATGGACGCGCAAAAAGAGCAAACTCGCCTCGAAAAAGGAATGGAAATGATCGATTCAAGAATCGAGATTATCAAAAAGCGCGAGGAGCTCAAAAAAATGGAGGAAGACGCCGCGCAAAACAAATAGTCACACAAGGCATGGCAAAATTTCCAATATTCGCTCAATTGGATTGCCAGTCAGTCACAAATACGCTCTTTTTAGCCCGTCGATAGGCCAGTAACGTCCGGAATCGACATCATCCAAATCCATCCAAATCCATGAAAATCAGCAATAACAGTTTCAGCAACGAAGAAGTCGTCCTTGATTTCCACGAATACGACACCTGTGAGTTCACCAACTGCCGTTTCGTCGTGCTCGGCTACGGTGCCTTCGCTCTCAACAAGTGTGAGGTGAAAAACTGCGAATTCACCTTCGCCGGCCCGGCCGCCAGCGTCATCCAGACGATGGCCACCATCTACCACAGCCTCGGAGAACAAGGAAAAAACCTCATCGAAGGAACATTCGAACAAGTTCGCAACGCCACAGGCAACCAGCCTGCCTGATTCGCAAAAATGAACAAAAATCCGAAATTTTTCGCGGGTCTCGACATTGGCGGCTCCACGCTGAAAGCCGTCGTGGTTGACGCTTGCGCAAAACAAATAGGTCCGCTTGTCGAGGTCCGCAGTTTGGTCAAGGACGGTTACCAAACTACCTTTGACCAACTGGAAAACGCTCTGGATCAGCTTGCTGCTGGAGCCGGTATTTCACGGTCCGATATCGCCGGTGTCGGACTCGATGTTCCAGCACCCAGCAGCGACGGCGTGATCTGGGGCCGCGCCAATCTCGGTGATGACTGGGTGGGCACCGACATCCGCGGGCAACTCTCCGCACGCATCGGAATACCTGTTTTCATGACCAATGACGGCAATGCGGCGGCTCTCGGCGAATACGCGGTTAGGGAATACCACACCGCCAGAAGCCTGCTCCTTGTCGCTCCCGGCACCGGCCTTGGCGGAGGTCTAGTGCTTCCCGGCGGTCGCGTCTATGAAGGTGCCAATGGCTTGGCCCTGGAAATCGGCCATATCAGCGTTCCCTTCCGTGAGGACGACGGTGAACAACCCGCCTGCTCGTGCGGACTCAAAGGCTGTGCCGAATCATGGGTGTCGCTCATGGCCTTGCGCCGCCGTCTGGGCATCGAACTCGCCAAACCGCGTTGGGCGGCCCATCCGCTCAATCAAACCGACGCTCCCATCGCTGAAAAAGCCTTCCGCCTCCGCGATTTTGCAACGGATGGAGACGAACTCGCCATCAGCATCTTCAAACAACAGGGTTTCATCCTCGGTTATGCCATTGCAGACATGGTCCGCACTCTCGACCCCGGCCTCGTCGTCATCGGCGGCGGCCTTGCGGAAACCACGTTTCGCGATCAATACATGGAATGGATCATGGAGGGATTCGCCGACCGCGCGTGGCCGGTTTACCGCTACAGTCCGCTCGACTCCACAAAGGAAACCACCCGTTTTGAGTGGGCGATCGGCGGGGACGCCGCCGCCGCCATCGGCATGGCCTACACCGCAAGGGATTTGTTCCAGTAACAAACCACGCGGCAAGATCAGGGTAACACATCAAAAATGATTCAGCGAAACGCAGAGATGCGGAGAGCGCTGAGGAAAGCGCTGAGGTGATCCAATTTTGGAATCGGAACGGGGTGGAAGTCATTCTTTGCCACATCATGGGAATTCCGTATTACTCCGCGAAGTCCTTTGCGCTCTCAGCATCTCCGCGTTTCGATTCTGTCATTCCAATCTTTTTTGATGCGTCGGCCCACCCGGCAAGATCGCCATCGACTCTCGCACCGGACGGGTCCATGCTCCGGCATGGCCAACATCGGTGAACGCACATCCCTCAGAATCATCCGGGAAAAATCCTTCGGACTTTATCTGGATGGAGGCGACCTGGGCGAAGTCCTGCTGCCCCATCGCGAAGTTCCTTCCGACAATGTGATCGGCGGCTCCCTCGATGTCTTCATTTACACGGACTCCGAAGACCGACCGGTGGCGACCTGTAAAACTCCCATGGCCATGCCCGGCGAATTCGCCCGCCTCAAATGCGTGGCCGTCACCGGCGTCGGCGCGTTTCTCGATTGGGGCCTGCCTAAGGAACTTCTCGTGCCGTTCGGCGAACAGAAAGAACGCATGGAAATCGGGAAAACCTACCTGGTTCATATTTTGTTAGATAAAATCTCCGGCAGGATCATGGCCTCAGGCCGCCTTACCCGCCACCTTGACAAAACGCCACACACCTTCAAATCCGGCGATGAGGTGGATCTGGTGATCTTCGCAAAGACCGACCTGGGCTACAAAGCCGTGATCAACAACACCCACACCGGGCTGCTCTACTCCGAGGGCGTGTTCCAACCGCTCCAACCCGGCGAGCGCGTGAAAGGCTATGTTTCCACCCTCCGTGAGGACGGAAAAATCGATCTCACTTTGCACGCACCCGGACGAGCACGGGTGACGGATCTTGAAGAGCGGATTCTGTCGGAAATCCGGGCGCGCGGAGGGTTCTGGGCATTAGGCGATCACAGTCCGGCCGCGGAGATCCACGATGAACTGGGTGTCTCAAAACGAACCTTCAAACAGGCAGTCGGGTCACTCCTTAAGAAACAGGAAATTCTGATCGAGCCTCGCGGCCTCCGTCTAGTAAAACCCGAGTGAGCGTGCAGTCTCGCCGTGTTCCATTCAGGCCGGCACGTATATCTCGCCAAACACGATCATCCCACCCGTGGTTTGCAAAGTGCTGCCTACAATCACCTCCACAGTCGTGCCGATGCGGGCGACTCCGTGATTGACGACGATCATCGTGCCATCCGGCAAGTATCCTACGGCTTGGTGCTCCTCCTTGCCCGCGCGCACCAACGCAAGCCGCAACCTCTGGCCCACGGCAACCGTGGGCTTAAGGGCCTCATCCAGTTCATGAATATTCAACACATCCACTCCCTGCAGCTTGGCCACCTTGCTGAGATTTTCATCCACCGTCATGAGGCGCGCACCTAACAATCGTGTGATTTCGATCAATCTGGAATTCAGCGGCTCATCCTCTCTCGTGCTGCGGGAGTCATGCACGGAAATCTGGATATCAGGCGACATCTGCATCCTTTCCAGACAGTCGAGCCCGCGTTGGCCGCGCTGCCGGGCACCATTGGAAGCGGAATCCGCCATGGATTGAAGCTCATCAAGGACAAAGCGCGGAACAATCAGGCGCCCGTGCAGAAAGCCCGACTGCAGGATGCCCTGCACACGCCCGTCGATCACCGCCTCGCTGTCCAACACGATAGGCTGGCCGGACGACGCATCCTGACGGAACCTCACATAAGGAATGATGAAGGCAAAATCATCGCGGTTGCCACGCAACGCAAGTGTCGCACCGAGAAACCCTAGACTCGCATACAAGGTCACATCGATCGCCAGGCGCATCGCATTGATGACGACATCGACGTTTCCGTATTCCTTTCTTTCAAAATGATCGCGGAACGTGAGTTCTATAAAATTGGAAATCTGAACCCGCGTGAGCAACCAGGCACACACCAATCCCACGGCGAGGCCGAAGGTGGCTGTGGAAAACCCGCGCAGCGTAAAGCCTTTCATCAGCATCTCGATCCAGATGAAGAGCGCGGCCACGCCCATTCCTCCCATGACGCCCGTGGAAAGCGGCACTTCGAACATCGTTCCCTTGGTGCTCAGCGCGATCGCCACCCCTGCCGCCTCACAAATCAGAAGATAGGTGAGACGCGCGACATTGACGGACGGTGGTGAGCGCATGATGGTGAAGCTTCTTTCAGATTGAAGAAGTTCCCCAGCACCCGCAAGGCGAAATAACAGGTGGATCTGTGGAATCTGTGGACACAAGGCGCTTGAAACGATAAACCCCAGCCGTGAACCCCGCCCTTGAAACCCTGATGTCCGCATTTTCTACGGAAGAGGGTCTTCCTGTGCCAGCGCGGGCCTTTTTTCTCGGGGCCCAACCGCATCCCGCATTGCGCGAATGGCCGGACATCACCGGCTGGCAGCCGCTCAAGCCGCTGGCGGACTCATGGGACCGCGCCGGATTCCCACGCATCGACGAAACACCACCAAACACATGGCCACTGGTGCTCATCCTGCCCGGAAAATCCCGCGACGAGACGCTGGCATGGTTTGCCATGGCCCGCCGACATCTCGCTCCTGGTGGCACCATCCTCGTCGCCATGCCCAATACCGCTGGTGCCGCCAGATTTGAAAAAGAATTCTCACGCGCCACCGGAACCCTCGGTTCCATCCAGAAAAACAAATGCCGCGCCTTCCACTCTGCCGAAGACGGCACCTGGGACGAAGCGCTTTTCTCCGAATGGACAGCCCTCGATGATTTTAAGAACATCCCCGAAACCGGATTCGTCACCCGCGCCGGCATCTTCAGTTGCGACCACATCGATCCCGGCTCGCAGCTCCTCGCCGATCACCTGCCGGTACACCTCCACGGAACCGTCGCCGATCTCGGCGCGGGTTGGGGATTCCTAACAAAATCCGCCCTGCGGAAATGCCCCAACATCACCCGCATCGATCTCTACGAGGCGGATGCCCGCGCGCTGGACTGCGCACGCAGGAACCTCGCAGGATGGAACTCCCCCGATGAAACCACGTCCGTGGACATCCGCTACCTCTGGCACGACGTCACCACCGGATTGTCCGCCACGTATGACGCGATCATCATGAACCCGCCGTTCCACACCGGACAGGCGACCGACACCGGCCTGGGGCGCGCATTTCTAACCAACGCGGTCCCCGCGCTCAAACGCGGCGGCAGGCTCTTGCTCGTCGCCAACCGCCAACTCCCCTACGAAGGGATTCTGGATGCCTGCAATCTCTCTTGGCGCAAAACCGTGGAAGACAAAACCTACAAGATCCTTCACGCCGAAAAACGCTGAGTGTTCATCGATCAGGCATCAGCAATGGAATCACCTCGCGACGGAATTTCCGATAGGCCAAAAAATCCGCAACCGATCGAAATCTTGACAAAGCGGCCAGGAAAGTTATGACCAGTGGTCAGGAGATTGAATAAATGGTGCCGATAGAGCCTCATTGAGGCTGGCAAACGAATGCCACAGCCGCGACGATACACAAGGGAATCAGCCGGGCTGAACAATGGTGGCAGGCTGCGGAAGTGCTGAGAGTGTTCACCAGTCTCCGCGGGTCAAGTTCCTCCAGCCATACTTTGCCATTCTCATCCACCCGATAAACAGCGACAGCCAACGGGACCGGCTCCATCCGGCTCTAATTGGTAGATCCGGGGGACGTGTGTCCTACGAAAGCATTCTTTGGATCTTGCGGGGCGTCAGGATCATGCATCGCCGCTCCTTGAGTGTTCTCCAGTACCGATTATTCGGACGATCGTCAGCAGGATTTGCTAACAGATTCACACGGAATCACCGCGTAGGGCTTCGAGTTCCTCCCAGCGTTCGTATAACGTTGCGACGATGGCTTTCGCCTGGTCGAGTTGTTTTACCAGCTCCGGTATTTCCTCGAAGTGTGCGGCTTGGTAGTCCGGATCGTGGAGGCGGGATTCGATGGACTCGACTTCCTGCTCGGCGGCAAGGATGGTGGTCTCGATGCCTTCGAGTTCGGTCTTTTCCTTGAACGTGAGTTTGCGCGGTTTGGTGGAAACCGCTTCCGTCGTGGCCTTGCGGCGGGCGGCGGCATCGCGCGCCGCGGACTGGGCTTGGATGCGTTGCGCCGCCTCGCGGGCGTGGCGTTTTTCGAGATAGTAGGAATAATTTCCAGGCTGCACTATCAGACCATTTTCCTCGAAGGCGATGATTTGGTCGCAGATACGGTCGAGGAAATACCGGTCGTGGGAGACACAGATCACCGAGCCTTCGAAATCCGCGAGTGCCTCCTCCAACATCCGCAGCGATGGCAGATCGAGGTCGTTGGTCGGCTCGTCAAGGATGATCAGGTTGCCGCCGTTTTTGAGCACCTTGGCAAGCATCAGCCGGGCGCGCTCGCCACCGGATAGAAGATCGACGCGCTCGTTGATCCGCTGGTCGTTGAAGAGAAAGCGCCGCAGGTAGGCGCGGGCACCGAGCGACTGGTTGCCGAACATCAGCTTCTCATTGCCATCGGCAACCTCGTCTAACAACGAACCCGTGCCGTCGAGCACCATGCGGGTTTGGTCGATGTAGTTCACCTTCACCCGCTTGCCGATGACGGCGGTGCCCTCGGTGGGCGGGATCTGGCCGAGGCAGAGTTTCAGCAAGGTGGTTTTTCCAACGCCGTTGCGGCCAACGATGCCGGTGCACTGGCCGGGTCGCAGGGTGAGCGTGAGATGGCGGAACAACCAGCGGGGTGAGGTCGCAGTGCCAACATTCACGCCGGCGTTTTCCAGATCTACCACGATGTTTCCCAAATCCGGCGGCGGTGGAATGAGGAGATCCATTTCGCGCTCTTCCGGTGGGGCTTCCATGCCCTCGATTTCATAAAATTGGTCCATACGGTGGCGGGACTTGGTGCCACGCGCCTTGACGCCGGAGCGCACCCAATCAAGTTCCTCGCGAAGAAACCGCTGGCGGCGGCGCTCGGTCTGCTCGGCGATCTGGCGGCGCACCGCCTTGGATTCGAGAAACGCGGTGTAGTTTCCCGGATGGGAAAACGCACGTCCTTCGTCGATCTCAATGATGCGCGAGGCGATGACATCGAGGAAATAGCGATCATGCGTGACGAAAATAACCGCACCGGGAAACCCGCGAAGATAATCTTCCAGCCAGCGGATCGACTCGGCGTCGAGATGATTGGTCGGCTCATCCAGCAATAACAGATCCGGTTGGCAAGCGAGCGCACGGCAAAGTGCGACGCGGCGTTTCTCCCCTCCGGAGAGTAGGCCGACGGTGAGTTCCAGCGCGGGTGCGTCGAGCGCGGTGGCTGTCGCCTTGATGCGGGCATCGAGATTCCAGCCGTCGGCGTGATCAATCAGGTGCAGCAACTCGGCGAGTTCGGCTTCGCTGCCCTCGCCGTTTTCGTAGCGTTTGATGGCATCGACGATATCCGCCGCGCCGGAGGCGATATTTTCCTGAACGCTGAGTTCCGGATCTATCTCGAATTCCTGAGGCAGGTAACCGATGCGCAGAGAGCGACGCCGAGCGATTTCACCGGAGTCCGGTGCCTGCACACCGCTGAGGATCTTGAGCAACGAGGTTTTTCCACAACCGTTGCGGCCGACCATGCCGACCTTTTCGCCAGCGGCCACGGCGAGCGTGACTCCATCTAACAAATTCTGATAACCGAAGCTCAGACGGATTTCATTGGCGGACAGAAGTGCGGACATGAGGGCTGACTCAGGCGAGCGCGAGCAGCTTCGCCTTGAGTTGGTCCTTGGTGACGTTGGCTCCGACGATCTGGTCCTTCACCTCGCCGTTCTTGAAGAACAGGAGATAGGGGATCGAGCGCACGCTGTATTTCACGGCAAGTTCGCGGGCTTCGTCGACATTGACCTTACCGACCTTAGCCTGGCCTTCGAGCTCGGTGGAGAGTTGGTCGAGCACAGGGCCGAGCATTTTGCAGGGGCCGCACCATTCGGCCCAGAAGTCCACGAGGACTGGCACATTGGAGTCGATCACTTCGGATTGGAAATTGGTGTCGGTAAGTTTCAATGACATGGCAAGAGGGAGTTTGCAGAGGAGAGGGGAAACGTCAAGAGCCGCCCTGCAATGAATGTGGGACGGCTCTGATCTGTAAATCGCAAAGAGCAGGGATGGCTCTATATGGGAAGGGCTCCGGTAATATATGCCAGATAAAGGACTGCGCCAGCCAACAGAGCGTTGAGGATAGGTAATGCCATGGGAGTGGGAGGTGGTGTTGATGAGGTTATTCGAAAAGCTGCATCCAATCGCCGACTTTGGGATTGTCTGCCACCTCGATCCAAGTCTTGGCGATCATGAGTTGGAAAACCAACACCACAAGGGCGGCGGCAAATCCGACTCCAGAAAGGACTTTATACAAAGTAGCATGGGCCTCTTGCTCTTCTTCTTCCTCGATTTGGAAAGTTGCCGATGATCCACCGGTTGGAAAGGAGGAGCCCAGCGGTTGGGTGGGTGCCTGAAGCTGGACGGTCGCTTTCGGCAGTGTCGGGGCACCGCCTACTGTGGCTTGACCGGGAGCCACGAGCGGGGATGTCGGTGTCGGGCCGGGTGTAACTGGACCTTTGGAAGTCGCAAGACGGATCGTCGGCACGGGCGACGGAGATGTAGGCGCGCCACTGGTGCGCAATGGAATCGTCGGCGCGGGCGTGGTTGGCGTGGCACCAGCCGTGCGTAATGGAATCGTTGGCGCAGGTGTGGTTGGCGTAGCACCGGCCGTGCGTAATGGAATCGTCGGCGCAGGCGTGGTCGGCGTAGCGCGCAACGGAATCGTTGGCGCGGGAGTCGTGGGGCGGGGAGGAGCGGTCGCGAGGGCGGTGGGTGTGGGCGGCGCTCCACTAGGCATAGGCGGACGCGCCGGAGGAGCCAAAGATACAGTGGCGGATGGAACTGCGGGCGGTGCGTCTGCGGCCTTGAGAGTGACTCGGATCGTTTCCTTTTTCAGAGGCACACTGGACGTTTGTTTGGACGCAGCAACCGGCACACTGTCGCTCAAAGTGACTCGGATCGTTTCCTTTTTCAGAGGCACGCTGGACGTTTGCTTGGACGGAGAAGGTGGCAGATTGTCGTTTTCGCTCATACGCGCTCGGGCTTTTTTGATTCCTAACGCGGCAAGTAAGGCAACTTGCCCTTTACCTGTCAAACACCCAAAGCGGAATTTTTACATTTTTTTAATGTGCTTTGGCTTAAGTCGTGGTTCCTATTTCGTCACCGACCATGTCCACTGAAAAAACCGCCATCACCCCGACTCGTGCCCAGGATTTTCCCGAATGGTATCAGCAAGTCATCAAAGCCGCCGATATGGCGGAAAACTCGGAGACCCGTGGTTGCATGGTGATTAAGCCGTGGGGCTACGGGATTTGGGAGTTGATCCAACAACAGCTCGATCGGAAATTCAAGGCCACTGGCCACCAGAACGCCTATTTCCCGCTGCTCATCCCGCTTTCCTATCTGGAAAAGGAGGCTGAACACGCCGAAGGATTCGCCACCGAATGCGCCGTAGTCACCCATCATCGCTTGGAAACGGTGAAGGATCCGGTCACCGGCAAGACCAAGATGATCCCCACTGGCGAGCTGGCCGAGCCCTACGTGATCCGGCCGACCTCAGAAACGATCATTGGAGCCGCCTTCGCACGTTGGATCGAATCATACCGGGATCTACCGCTGCTTATCAACCAGTGGGCGAACGTGATGCGCTGGGAAATGCGTCCGCGCTTGTTCCTACGCACCGCCGAGTTTCTCTGGCAGGAGGGTCACACCGCCCACGAGACCCAGGAAGAAGCCATGGTGGAAACCCGGCTGATTCACGGGGTTTACGAGGAATTTCTCCGCGACCACCTCGCCATCCCGGTAATTCCCGGCGAAAAGACCGAAAACGAGCGTTTCCCCGGCGCGGACATGACGCTCACCGTCGAGGCGATGGTTCAGGACAAAAAGGCCATCCAAGCCGGTACCTCACATTATCTCGGACAGAATTTCTCGAAAGCCCAGAATATTGCGTTCACCGGCCGCGACGGCACTGTCCAACTCGCCCACACCACATCATGGGGCGTTTCCACCCGCATGATCGGCACGCTGATCATGGCGCACGCGGATGACGACGGCCTGATTCTCCCGCCGCGCGTGGCCACCCAACAAATCGTAATCACGCCGATCACGCCCAAGGATGACACCCGCGAGGCGGTCATCGCATCCTGCCATGCCCTCGCGGAAACCCTCCGCCACCAGGTGTATCGGGGAGATCCTCTCCGCGTGCACGTCGATACCCGTGACATCAGCGGTGGCGTGAAAAAATGGGAGTGGATCAAAAAGGGCGTGCCTATCCGCATCGAGATCGGCCCGCGCGACATCGAGACCCGCAAGGTCTGCGTCCAGCGACGCGACCAGGCGGTTACCGAGAAGGATTTCCCGATCAAAGACGATTTCATCCGCCGCGCCGGGGAAATCCTTGATGAGATCCACCACAATCTCCTTAACCGCGCCACCGAGTTCCGCAACGCCAACATCCAACCGTGCTCCGCGCTGGAAGACTTCCTCTCCCACTGGACACAGGAAAACCCGGGCTGGCTTTACACGCCTTGGGCCGGCACGCCAGAACAGGAGGACGAGCTTTCTAAGCAGCACAAGATCACCATCCGTTGCCTGCCCATTGCCACCGCATCCCTGTCGAAGTCCCTCACGGCGAATCGCTCCGGTAAATGTTTCCTCACCGGGAAAGAAACCTCGACCTTTGCCATCTGGGGCAGGAGTTATTGATTCCGCGCATCCGGGGATCACGCCTCCAGCATCTGCAGGACGTTGGAAAACCGATGGTGCTGCCAGACGCCGAATTCCGCGCGCCGCTGCAATTTCGCCTTGGCGGCTGCCGGGCTGGGGATTCCGCAGAGAAACCGGGCCATCTGCAGCGGGGTGCCCAGTGCCGCGTGATTCTCCGCCCGCAGCGTAGACATCGCCGCCCATTCGCCATCCGGAATGTCCACTGCCTCGCCCGCTGTGAGTTTCACCGGTTTTTCGCCACGGCAGAGGTCGCACACGCCGCAGGGTGCCGTTCCATGACGGCCGAAATATTTTGATAGATGCACAGCCCGGCACTTGCGGGTTTCTGCATAAGCGATCACCGACCGGATGCGCTCGTGTTCGTAAGCCGCGCGTGAATCGAAACGTACTGACATGCCGGCGATCACCCCGGCTGGCGGTTCTTTCCAGGATTTCTCCATCAGATAGATCTCACGCAGCCCGCGCTGTTCCATCCGGATGTCCCCGGCAGCGGCGAGTTCCTTGATGGTCTCCGCCGCCTTGTCGCGTGCGATGCCGGTTTTCTCCTGGATTTCATGGAGTCTGAAATGAAGCGAGCCATAAGCGGACTCTCCGGCGGCGATGAGTTTTCTAACAAGCGACTTCTCCCGTGGCGCGCGTCCCGCCAGGATGCTTTCCAACGGGCGCAGCAGCCGCACCCGGAAATAATCGTGATAGGATCCGCCGCGCCGGATGTTGCCGCCCAGTTCCAGATAAGCCAGCACTGTGCGCACGGTTTCCTCCCTCATGTCATGACTGATCGAAAGTTCATAGGGAGAAACGGCGAACATCCTCCCCGGTGCGGCCATGCGCAGGATGCGGTCTAGCAGGTTTTTGAGCGTCTGCGCCGAGGGCGAGGAACCGTGGATGAAATTCTCCAGCGTGCGCGTATCGTCCATGCACGCCAGCAGCTCGCAACAGGCGGGCAGGCCATCCCGCCCGGCGCGCCCGGTTTCCTGGCTGTATCCTTCCAGACACTTCGGCAGGTGATAGTGGATGACTCCACGGATGTCCGGCTTGTCGATACCCATGCCGAAAGCGATGGTGGCAACTACGATGCGCGTCGTATTTTGCATGAATGAATCCTGCGTCTGCCCGCGGAGTTCCGGGGTAAGTCCGGCGTGATAGCTTTTGGCGGAGAAGCCGTTTTTTTGCAGGAAAGTGGCGACGGCCTCGGTGGCGTTGCGCGTGGTGGCGTAAACAATCACCGGCCCCTCGATCTCCCGGAGTTTTTCCACCAACAGCCCGTCTTTTTCATGCTCCGCGCAGGCCGTCACCGTGATCCGCAGGTTAGGCCGGAGCACGCCGGTCTGGAAACAATCCGCCTTCGCAATGCGGAAATTACGGCGGATGTCGCGCACCACCGGCACTGTCGCCGTAGCGGTGAGGGCGAGAATCCGCTCCACTCCCATGCGGCGACTCAATCCGGCGATTTTCAAATAATCCGGGCGGAAATTGTGGCCCCACTCGGATATGCAATGGGCTTCATCGATCGCCATCAGCGGGATACGGATGCCTTTCAAGCGCTTGCGGAACGCGCCGCCCGCTAACCGTTCCGGCGAGAGATAAAGCAGGCGGATTCCACCGCCCGCGATTTGCGCGAAAACCTCCTCCACCTCGTCATCCGCAAGGGTCGAGTCAATCCGCGCCACGCCGACCCCGAGGGCGCGCAGCTTCTCCACCTGATCCTTCATCAGCGCGATCAACGGGCTAACCACCAACGTCACTCCCTCGAAAAACAATGCGGGTAGCTGATAGCACAACGATTTTCCTGATCCTGTTGGAAACACCGCCAGCGCGGACCTCCCTGCAAACAAGGCCTGGATCACTTCTTTCTGCCCGGCGCGGAAAACATCGATTCCAAAAGTCCCGCGCAAGACCCGGTGAAGCGCGGCGGCATCAGGAAAATCCTTCATGGTGATGGCAACAAGCGCTGATCTGTATCTTGAATTTCAATGGATCGGATCATTCCCCCTCGGCTTCCATGACCTCTTCCGGGGTCTTCGGAAGCTCGCCCTTTTTCATCGACTCCAGGCTTAGCTTCAACTGGCCCTTGAGATCCTCGTCATCGGTTTTTGCGATGGCTTTTTCCAAGGTCTTGATCGCCTCCTCCTTGAGGCCTTGGAGAAACTGGATTTTAGCCAGGGTATCGAGCAACGCGGGCTCATCCTTGCTCAAACCCAACGCTTTTTTGACAATATCCGCCGCAGTATCTATCAATTCCTTGCCGGGCTTGTCAAACTCGGTGACCAATCCCCACGCCACGGCGTTGAGTCCCTCGGAGTCGTCCTTGATCTCTCCTTCTGCCATCGCCTTGGCCTGTTTCACGGCCTCCACGGAATCCTTTTTCATCACGGCCAGACCGAAGCGGATAGAAGTGGCCATCTCGGGCTTCGCTTTGGCAATCTCATCAACAAGAGCTTCGGCCTTCTTCCAATCCTTGGCGTCGATGGCGGCATCGAGCGCTTCAAATTTGGTGGCGAACGCCTTTTCTTCCTTCTCGCTTTTTTCGGCATCCTCGCCCGCTTTTTGAACAGCGGATTTTCCATCACCAACCTTGGGTTCGGCTTGGGCATGGAATGGCATGACCGCAAGAACGGTCGCGAGCGTGGCGATGATTTTGGTTTTCATGAAAATCGGGTAATAACAAACTTCTCAATGCCCAGCACCTTGTTGCTCCTGGATGTATTCCTGTTTCAGGCCGAGCGACTCAGGCGCGTGAAGCACCAGCATTTTCATACGGGCGTCCGCCGGGATTTTTTCACGGGTGGCTTTGGAAACAATGATCATCAGCAAAATAGCGGTCGGGACCGTCCAGATCGCCGGTTGCTCTGATAGAATGCGCAGCAACGGATGGCCTTTCCAGAAAAGCGTGATGGCGTCCGGCGCCCAGACAGTCCCGGCTTTCAGGGCCGCGGCCTGACCGGTCTTGGCGATGACGTCACCCACACTGGTCAGCGTCACGCAAGCCAGCGCGAGGATTCCTCCCCCAAGCATACCGGTCGCGGCACCCGCCATGGTCATGCCGCGCCACCATGCACTCATGAAAAGCAGTGGGAAATAACTCGCCGCCGCGATGGCAAAGGCCTGACCGACCATGAAGTTGATTTCCAGAAGCTCGACCTGCGTGCCTAACAATGTGGCCAACCCGCCGACGACGACCGCCGCGATTTTGAACATGCGCATTCGTTCCTTCGGCGTGGCGCCCGGTTTCAGCATGCGGCCGTAGATGTCATGGGCCACCGCGCCGGTCATCGAGACGAGCAGGCCGCTGAAGGTGCTCATGAATGCGGCGAAGGCGCCGGCACAGGTGATCCCGCTAAGCACAGAACCGAGCACGCTGTTCTTTCCTAACAATGTCGGGAGTTCGAGCACCACCTTGTCCGGCCCCTTGGAGCCGGTGGCATTGTAAAGCTCCGGCATGAAATTGCGCCCGAGCAGACCGAACACCGGCGGAAACACATAGAAGACGCCGATCAGGATCATCACCCACATCGTGGTCTTTTTCGCCGCAGCGCCGTCCGGATTGGTATAAAACCGGACGAGAATATGGGGCAGTCCCGCCGTGCCGCAGACCAGCGCGATGATCAACGAGTAGGTGTAAAGCAGCGAGAGCGGGCGGGATTCCTGCGGAGAAAGTCCGGCGGCTTTCGCGGCTTTGGATGTTAGAGGGCCGAATGGAGCGATCCACGCCTCGTCCTTGGGTGCTTTTTCCGGCAGGGCGCGACGGCCGTGGTCGATGGATTCCATTACCATCACCTGTGCTGCGGGAGCCGGTTCACCGGAAGCCTGGTTGAGCGAGAGGTTTTTCCCATACCCGCCATACACTGCCAACAACACGAAGATCGGTACGGATATGGCGAACATCTTGATCCAGTATTGGACCGCCTGAACCAGGGTGATGCCCTTCATTCCGCCCATCGCGACATTCAGGGTGATCACCGCGCCGACCACCACCACGCCGACCCAATACGGCAGCCCCGGCAGGATGTAGGAAAGCGTGGTTCCCGCGCCTTTCATCTGTGGCATCGTGTAGAAAAACCCGATGAACAAGACAAAACAAACCGCGATCCGCCGGAACAAAGGGGAATCGAAGCGCCCCTCCGCGAAGTCCGGAATCGTGTAGGCTCCGAAACGCCGCAACGGCCCCGCGATGAAAAGCAGCAGGAACAAATAGCCGCAGGCATAACACACCGGATACCAGAGCGCGTCATAACCCATCGACATCACCATGCCGGCGATGCCCATGAAACTCGCCGCGCTCAGGTATTCACCGGAAATGGCCGAGGCATTCCACCCGACAGAAACCGAGCGGCCTGCCACGAAAAAGTCGGAGGCGGATTTCGAAGTCTTCGCGGAGCGGAAGCCCATCCAAATTGTCACCACCACGGTGATGCCGGAAAGAGCGAGAATCCAGGGATTGATTTGTGAGAAGTCCATGTGGGGGGTATGTTAGAAATTCAGGAAAGCTTTTTGTTCCCCTCTGCGGCGAGCCGAACCTCGGCCGCCTCCAGCGCCATCGAGCGAGTGATGAACAAGCGGGCGATGATCCAGACATAGGGGAAGAACAATACTCCCAGCACCAACCAGCTCAAAGTGAATCCGCCTATCCGCCGCGCCATCAGTTCGGGCGCGAAATAGTTCAGCAACGGCAGTCCGAAAAGCAGCAGCAAAAAGGCCGATGCACAGGACACGGACAAACGAAGTTGGCGCTTCATCAAGCCACGGAGGAATTCCTCGCTGTGGATGAAATTGTTCTCATCGGGTGGGGGTTGGGACATGGTGAGGATTACGAGGTTGAAGTATGGAGACTCTTCGTAACTCCTCTCAGGTCAAGAAAAAATGGCCATGGATCGCACGGGGCAGGCAGCGCAAAAAATCATCGCATTCCATCATGGCTCTCAAGGAGCGCACATCGCTTCTGTTAACGCCCTTCCGCGATGCGCTCGGCAAGCATCTGTGGCAGGCCCGCATCGATGATTTTCTGCTGGGTTTTCTCAATGTCATACTCGACCCGGCGAAAGACGATCATTTTGTGATTGAGATCATAGATGGCGTAACAAGCGCGCCAGTCACCGTCACGCGGCTGGCCGACTGAGCCCACGTTGATGAAATACTTGGCCCCGGCTTCGATGACCACGGCCTCGGCAGGCACTTCCTGCACGCGGTCGCTCTTCATGTAAACCCGCGGAACGTGGGTGTGTCCGTGAAAACAAATCTGGGTGAACTGGTAGGAAAAATTCGACATCGCGTCGAAACGATTGGTCACGTAGTTCCAGTGGGCCGGTTGATCGAGCGTGCTGTGAACAACGGTGAAGTCCGTCACTTGGCGAACCATGCGCAAACGGCTCAGCCATTGGCGCTGCTCGTCGGAGAGTTGTTGGCGCGTCCACTCCAAGGCGGAGGCCGCCACTGGATTCATCGCGTCTAGCGAGTGACTGCCGGACGCATCCTCGTCGTGGTTACCCTTGACGGTTGGGCATTCCATGGCCCGGACTTTTTCCAGGCACGCAACTGGATCCGCGTTGTATCCGACGACATCGCCCATGCAGACATAGTCTGTCACTTCCTGAGTGGCCGCATCCTCGAGCACAGCTTCGAGAGCTTCCAGATTGGCATGTATGTCACCGAATAGAGCGATCCGCATGGGTTTAAACGGGAGATTGTGTCACGAGAGTTTGACGATACGAACCCGCATGTCGAGACGAAATGCTTAAAGATTACTCGTTGAACGACTTCTCCAGATTCCGGGGTGCGGGGAGCGGTTGATTCAGGACTCGGTCTTTTTCCGGGATGCTGAGACGGTTTTCGAGCGTGGCCATGGCCTCGGCGATGCCGAAAATCGGGAATCGCTCGTTGATTCGCTGCCAGTGACCCGAGAGAGCCGAGTATGCTTTTTGCGGAGTCCCGAACAACTCGATGGCTCGCGCGGTGGTGTCCATGGACGGGTTTTCATGGGCTTCCAACACCAGCAACAACGACAAAAATGTAGGGGTGCGGTTCTTGGTGCCCTCCGCATAGAGTTCCCGTGCAAGCGCAAGGGCCTGGGCTTCCCTCCCTTCCACCCGGGCGAGCGCGTAAAACCGGAATCGCCTCACATAACCCAGGGCCTTGCCGGTTTCCGCCGACTTTTGATAGGCATCCGCCGCAGCGGAGAAGGTCTCACGCTGGTCTTTGAACGCCGGAAATTTGTTAGGATCGGACAACAGGTATCCGAGGTCGGCGTGAAGAACCCAGTCGTCCGGGTTGTTGCGGATACCGCGTTCGAGGAACGAGCGTCCCTTCAGGATCGAGGTTCGCCACGCCTCCTTGCGCCGCACCGGCGCGAGTGTGGAATCATACATGTAGTATGAGGCGGCATTGTAGGCAATGTGCCAATATCCTGAATCCCAGTAATAACGGGTGTGCGGAGCCAGATCCACGATGGTATCGTAGGTGTCTGCCACATCATCCCAGCGTTTTTCGGTGAAATACGTGAAAGCCCGCAGATTGAGAAAGGTGGCGATCAGGGTGCGCAGTCCGCCGAAAGCGACCGCTGCGCTGGTTTGGCCGATTTTTTCAACAGTGCCGATATCGAGAGCGGACGGCAGCAGGCGTGCGTCCCGGAGTTCGCGGGTCAATCCGGCTTCGTAAGGCATCCGTGCCACGCCCAGTGCAAGCAGCGCGATGCTCAGAACCACCGATTTTTTCCAGAGTTTCACAGATTTAGAATTCCTTGTCGGAAAAGATGAACCAGGATGCGATGGTAAAGAACATCGCGTAATACAGCGCCACCAAGGTCAGTTTTCCCAAGGCGATGATTGGCATCGTTTCACCTTGGATCACCGCATCGATCACGTTGAAAATCTGAAAATCCGGCAGCACCAGCGCGAACAACAACGAGGTCACTTTGGCGATCATGCCTTCGCCTGCCTGCCCGCCATGGAGATAGACATCGCGGGCATCCGCTTGGAAATGGCCGATGAAATACACCATGAAACTCACGATGGTGGTAAACAACGTGCTGGTCGAAAACGTGGAGATCAACAACGCCAGCGAAGCCATGATCGACGCCCGCAGAAAGACCGCGATCACCGCGCCCTGCATGGACCAACTCGGGCCGTTGGAAAAGGTTTCGGCACGCAGGGCGTCGATCTCCCGCTGCGGCCAGCCCAAGGTGGTTGCCATCTCCATCTGCTCCTTCGCCACCATGGAGGTGCGGATCTGCAGCACCAGAGTCATCAATCCATCCATCAACGCCAGTGAAATGAAGATCAGCAACATCACACCTAACAATTTTCCCGCAAGGTAGTCGAAACGCGGCACCGGCTTGGCAAGGATGGTGTAGAGCGTGCGATCCTCCACATCCTTGGGCAGCAGCAGCGCGGTGGCCACGATTGAGAGAACCACGGAGAAAATGTGCATCGTTCCGAACGACCAGCCCTTGATTTGGGAAAGCACGTTGGTGCCCACCGACTCCGGCCCCTCATGCTGGGGCAGGTTGAAGAAATTGCTGGCAATGGTGATGATCGCGAAAATCGCGAGGAAATAGAACACCTTCATGCGCACCAATTGAGTGAACGCATGGGTGGCGATGATCAGGATGCGGCCCGTGTGCGAGCCCTTCTGCGGAATGTGGGTGGCGGTGCTCATCGTTCTTCGTCGCGAATTTCACGCAGGAACAATCGTTCAAGTGTCGTGCGGGGTTTCCCTGTTCTCACCAACTCGGCATCAGGCGCATCCTTCACCAGCGCGGCAATTTTAGAGATCAGTTCCGGGCTGGCGTTGCGAAGGACAATCTCCATCTGGTCCTCGATGGCAATGAGATCGTCCAAACGCCCCTCGCGGATCATCCGGCCTTGGAAAATGATGCCGACGTGATCGCAGACTTCCTGCACCTGTTCGAGCAAGTGCGAGCAAAGGAATACGGTGATGCCGCGTTCCCGCAGTTTCAAAATCAAATCCCGGATCTGCCGCGACCCCAACGGATCAACCCCGGCGGTCGGCTCGTCGAGAATGACCAAACGCGGTTCCTGAATGAGCGCCTGGGCCAATCCGATGCGCTGCAGCATGCCCTTCGAGTATCCGCCGATCCGGCGATCACGCGCGCCTTCGAGATCGACGAGAGCCAGCAGTTCTCCAACACGATCCGCGAGCTTGCGTCCGCCGAGCCCGCAAAGTTTTCCGTAAAACCGCAGGGTTTCCACTCCGCTGAGGTGTTTGTAGAAATACGGATTCTCCGGCAGGAATCCAACGTCATTGCGGGAATCCACCTTGAGCGAATCCTTGCCGAAAATCGAGCATTGTCCAGATGTCGGTGCCACCAGTCCAAGCAATGCCTTCATGGTGGTGGACTTGCCGGAGCCATTCGGCCCGATCAAACCGTAAACCTCTCCCGGCATGATACGGATCGAAACCCCGTCCACGGCACGCAACGGCTTGCGGCGAAAGGAGGTCTTGAAGTCCTTCACCAAGTCACGGATTTCAACGGCAGCGAGTGTTTCAACCATCGGCGGAGAAACCTTGAACCATTCGCTCGCAACAGGCAACGGGGATTTTTTTTCGATTGTTTAACGCAAGCCCAACGGCATTCTTTCCCAACCGGCAGCGTTCTTTGATTCTCATTTCCAAATATCAGAGGGGGGCTTGCACAATAGGAAGATAAGGTTCATGACACGCCACTGTATCCACCAACGCCACGTCCCATCTACCGTGAAACGTTTCCCACTCTACTCACACATCGCCGCTGGATGGATGGTTTTACTGACAATCCCGGCCTGCACCATGGAAGTGATGGCCGCCAATCCCGCCACGACCACCACCGTGGTCACCTATGAATCCTTCGGCGCGGTGGGCGACGGCATGACCGATGACCTGCCAGCCATCTGCAAGGCCCATGAGCACGCGAATCAGAACGGCCTGCCTGTCAGATCGAAACCTGATGCAACCTATCATCTCGGCCGCAAGGCGCTCACCGCAATCATTGCGACCGACACCGACTGGGGAACTTCAAAGTTCATCATCGACGACAGCAAGGACGTCGATAACCACAAGCCGCCACTTTTCGAAGTTCGCTCACTCCTCAAACCATTGCCGCTGAAGATTGACCATCTCGCACGAGGACAAACACGCCTGGGTCTCCGGCCCGCGACGGACTGCCTTGTCTATGTCGAAAACAAAAACCGGAAAATCTTCATCCGGAAAGGCCTGAATCAAAACTCGGGAGCCAACCAACAGGAGGTGTTTATTCTACGCCGGGATGGCTCGATTATAGGCACGATCGATTGGGACTACGACGTGATCACACGCATCGAGGCTCAACCAATCGACCCGAAACCACTGCTTCTCCGCGGCGGGATTTTCACCAATATCGCCAACCAGACCCAGCCGGAAAAAGACTCCAGCTACTGGGCGCGAAATATCCGGATCTGCCGCTCCAATACTACAGTCGATGGAATCACGCACCACGTTACCGGCGAGAAAGATTTCGGCGCGCCATACAGCGGGTTTTTGAATTCGCACCAGTGCGCCAATATCATCCTGCGCAATTGCCGGATCGACGACCGCAAGTTCTATCAAAAAATCGGCAATGCCGACAAACCGGTCCCCATGGGCACATATGGATACCAAGCCGACCTCGTGATCAACCTCCAGATGAGCAAGTGCACGATGGAAAACATCCAGGACCGCAGCCGCTGGGGTGTGATCGGTACCAATTTCATGAAGAACTTCCTGGTCGAGGATTGCGTGCTCTCGCGGGTGGACGTGCATCAGGGCATCTCGGGCACTTACATCATCCGGCGCTCGACCATTGGCCACGGCGGCATCAACGCCATCGGTCGAGGAAAACTGATTGTCGAGGACTCCACCCTGCACGGAGGAAATCTGGTCAGCTTTCGCAACGACTACGGATCGACATGGGATGGAGAAGTCATCATTCGCAACTGCCGCTGGATTCCGTCCGGGGGCAATCCGGTGATGTTCAACATGCAAAACGACGGTACCCATGACTTTGGATACCCGTGTTCCATGCCGCGCACGATCCGGATCGATGGATTGGTTGTTGATGACGCGAAACATCCGGAAAATTATCAGGGAATCACGTTTTTCAACGATCCCATCGGCAAGGCACTCGACAATCGACCGTTCCCCTACCGCCTGACGGAAACCATCGCGATCCGCAACCTTAAAACCACCAGCGGGCTGCCACCACAAATCTCGAATAATATCGAACTGACAAAGGCCATTAAGGTGGATTCAAACGCAGAAATCCGCACCAACCCACAGCAGAAAAGTGGAAAATAAATCACCCCTGATTTTCCACATCCAGAAAGTAAATTTCCGCTAATTCCAAAACAGAGGAAAATCTCGCCGATTGACCTTGACGGGGCGGATGGCCGGAGGGTTTGATCCGAGCACCAACCAGTCCCATATGCGCATACCCACCGATTTCAACCTCCTCAAGCCCCAGGGCTTGAGTCGATTCGCCGCACTCGCATCCGTTGTCGCTTTGGTTTTCACCGGATCGCTGCACGCACAGGATTTCGAGGGAAAAACCATTTCCGATGTGGCCATCCGCTATCGGGGAGCCAAGACGGTGGATGAAGCTCGTCTGCGCGACCAAATGTCCACCAAGGCCGGTTCGCTCTATCACGCCGAGTCCTTGGACAAGGACATCACCGCCCTTTACGAATCCGGACTGGTGGACGACGTGCGTTTTCTTGCGGAACCCGTTGGCAACAAGGTGAGAATCATCGCCGAAATCGGCAGCCGTCCAGTGATGGACGCCGTCGGATTCATGGGCAATTCGGTCTTTACCGACCAAAAACTGGCTAAGGAATCCAAGCTGAAATCTGGCGGCGTGATGAGCGATGCGCAGATCATCGAGGCGCGCCGCAATATCGAGAAATACTATCAAGGATCCGGTTATCCGGATGTCGCGGTTACCCACCGCACGCAGCCTAGCGGGCGCGAAGGCCACGCCGACCTGATCTTCGTCATCGACGAGGGATCCAAAAATGAAATCCGCAAGATTCGTTTCGAAGGCAATAATGCGTTCACCGATCCCGAACTCCGCAAGGAAATGAAGACGAAGGAAAAGGGATGGTTTTCCTGGCTGACCAAGTCCGGTCGCTTTGAATCCAACCAACTGGATACGGATCTGGACGCCGTTCTCGACTATTACAAAGACAAGGGCTACCTCCGCGCCAGCAGCCCTGGTATCCGCCGGGAACCCGTCCGCGACGGCCGCGTGGATCTGGTCATCCCGATCAATGAAGGTGAAAAATACACGGTGGCCGGCATCGGCTTCGGCAAAATGACCGTCTTCAAATCCGAAGAACTTTATCCCGCCCTTTCGCTCAACACCAATGACGCGTATTCCTCGAAGAAAATGCGCGCGGACATCACCATGATCCGCAGTTATTACGGATCCCGCGGCTATGCGGACGCCATGGTTTCCCCCGACATCAGCGATGCCGGCCCCAACCGTGTGAACATCGTTTACCGCATCACCGAGGGCTCACGCTATCGTGTCGGACGCGTGAATATCTCCGGCAACACCAAAACCAAAGACAAGGTGATCCGCCGGGAAATCCCACTCAAGCCGGGCGACTGGTTCAACTCGGTGGAACTCGACACCACCAAAGCCCGCCTCACCAACCTCCAGTATTTCAGCGAAGTGCAAGCCTCGGGCACTCCCGGTGGTGCCGGCTACCGCGATGTTGATGTACTTGTTGAAGAGAAAAGCACCGGTCAAGTCGGCGTCGGCCTCGGCTTCAGTTCGATCGACAGCATCGTCGGCTTCCTCACGCTCGAGCAATCGAACTTCGACCTCTTCCACCCATGGAATTTCACTGGCGGCGGCCAACGGTTCTCGATGAGTCTGCGTGCGGGCTCCCAACGCTCCGAAGCCAGCATCTCGCTGGTGGAGCCATGGTTCCTCGACCAACAACTCTCCTTGGGAACCGAGCTTTTCTACAAGCAATCGACCTATTTCAGCGACTACTACGAACAAACCAACGCCGGTGCCGCGATCTCGCTGCGCAAACCGATTGGCCCGAAAGGCTCACTCAAAGCCGAACTCCGTCTTGAAAATGTGAATATCAATTCCGAAGTGGACTCCAACGACACGTTTGCCGGAGCGTCACAGTCCAATCCGGATCTTGTGAACTCGCCTATCCCGGCGAATGGTTCCAACTCCGCACTTTCTCAGGAAAACATCGGCGGCGACTTCTTCCGCAGCGCGCTCAGCCTGAATTACGTTTATGACAGCCGCGACAGCAGCATCCTCCCGCGCACCGGCCATAAGATCGACCTAGGCATCACCTACGCCGGTCTTGGCGGAGACGTCGATACCTTCACATTCTCCGCACAAGGACAAAAATACTGGAACCTCAAGTGGGACTCGATTCTCTCGGTTCACGGCGAGTTGGCCTTTGTCGATGGCAGCGGTGATATCCCGATCTTCGAACGTATGTTCCTCGGCGGCGGACGCACCTTGCGCGGCTTCCAATTCCGCGATATCGGACCACGTGACACGGGTTACACCGATGAAGTTTATGGCGGCAACTCGCTCGGCTACGTGACGGTCGAATACACCATTCCCATCATCGAGACCGTCCGCGCCGCAGTGTTCTATGATACTGGCTTTGTGAACCCAGGCAGTTGGGATCCTTCGCCAAAAGATCTCTACAGTGACTTCGGCATTGGCCTGCGCTTGAAGCTGCCCATCAGCCCGATGCCGCTGGCGCTCGACTACGCCATACCCGTCTCGTCACCTGATCCCAAGTCCGACAAGGGCGGCCAGTTCAACTTCTATCTGAACTATCAGTATTAATTGTCTGGCGGGTTTGCTGAAAAACATGGGTTGTTCCACCCCTATTTTTCAGCAGAACCGAGAAATCAACCATGGTGGATTCTTGCGGCAAGCTTTGCCACGTGAAGACCCCGCGTTCTGACGATCGCGCTCTCGTATCGGTCATGGAAAAAGCGGCTTTTGCCGGGAAATAGACGGAAACGGTAGAAATCCCCGAAAAACCCCTGGTTTTCCAGCGTAATAACCCCGCTTGCCTGTGCTTGCCTTGGCTGAGAAATCGACTAGAATCCGCCCACGTCCATGAAGTTCCTTTCCTTAGCCGCTGCGGGGTTCGCTCTCTCCGCGTCCGTTGCATCTGCGGCGGAAGCTCAAACGACATCGAAGCAAATCGATTTCCTCGAGGTTCTGGCCAAGGGCGGCCCCATGATGTATCCCCTCGGGATCCTCTCAATCGTCACGGTGCTTCTTATCCTGGTTTTTTCATTAAGCATCCGGCGCAACTCGATCGTCAGCGATCGATTCATGAATTCCGCGGATTTGATGATCCGCAAGCGCGACTACCTCGGTCTGGTGACCTTCAGCCACAGGCATAACGAGTGCATGGCGCGCATCGTCCAGAAAACTCTCGATTTCATCGCCAGCAATCCCGGCATGCCATTTGAAAACGTCCGGGAAGTCACCCAGACCGAGGGGTCCCGTCAAGCGAGCATGCTCACGTCCCGCATCACCTACCTGTCTGAAATCGGGGCGATCGCTCCGATGATCGGCCTGCTCGGCACCGTGATCGGCATGATCAAGGCCTTTATCGAGATTTCCACCGGCGGCAAGCAGGGTGTCCGTGAAATGGGTCTTGCCGAGGGCGTGTCAGAGGCCTTGATCGCCACCGCGACCGGACTGGCCATCAGCATTCTGGCGTTCGTGTTTTACTCCCTTTTCCGCTCGCGAGTGCAGAAATATATTTGTGAACTGGAGGCTGCGGCGACGCACCTGGTTGCCCTGTTGCATGCGGAGTTCGTGCGTGAGACGCCACAGTCATTCTCAGCACCCACACCTTGGACCCGCGAGGATTTTGCCTCACCTATCGTCTCCCCACTTGCCGGTGATCGCCCGGATGTCCGTGGGCTCTAACACTTTCTTGCTGGATGAAATTTTCCCGTCACCAACCCCCAGCGATCACGATGCAGTTGGCACCGATGATCGACATTCTGTTGTTGTTGCTGAGCTTTTTCATCATCAGCTGGCAGTTCAGCCGCTCGGAAACCGAACTCAACGTTTCAGTTCCCACCGCCCAGGAAGGAGCGGAACCTGAACAACAACGCGGGGAAATCATCATCAATGTGCTGCCCGATGGCACCCTCCGGGTCGAAGGAGGCACCGTGGATCTGACGCAACTCCACAGCAAACTCGCCGCCATCGCGAAACAATATAAAAACCAGCCCGTCCGCATCCGTGGCGACGGAAAAGTCCCCTATCAACGCATTGTCGAAGTGATCGATACCTGCCAAAAGGCAGGTGTATGGAATATTTCATTCGCCACTCAACGCCCGGAACCGACGAATTAAGTCCCGGCAATATTCTCTGAAATCGGCAAAATCCCACATATTTTGAAACGTTCACTCGCATTCATCCTCCTTTTTGCCCACCCCGCGGCCGCGCAGGCCCCGCGGGCGGAGCCGGTCAATCCGGTGCTGGCTCCGGATCCGGGTAACGATTTGTTCCAACGGGCGAAAAACCTCTACGATACCGCGCAAGCCGCCACCGACCTGGATAACCGCAAGGAGTATTTCCAACGCTCCGCCCAACAATTCGCCGAATATGTGGCTGAGTTTTCCGGCCATTCAAACGCGGAGAAAGCATGGTGGTATCTGGGGAATAGCTACTACCAAGCCGGCCAGATTGATGACGCCAAGCGCTGCTTCAGCAGTCTGATCAACCGATATGGAAATGGCGAGTGGGCCGCCGCCGCGTCATACACCTTGGCTGCGGATTGCTACAATAAGGGGGAATATGCATTTGCCGCTCCGATGTTCGAGCGTTACGCCGCCAACGCAGCGAAACCCGAAGAGCGCCCGCGTGGTCACTACTTCGCGGCCAACTGTTACCGTCTGCTAGGCCGTGACCGCGAGGCGACCGCGTCTTTCAAGAAAGTCATCGCGGATCCGCAGGGTGAATTGTTCGCCCCTCAATCCAAAGTCGCCCTCGGCCATCTGGCCATCAAGGCAGGGAAACTGGATGACGCGCTTGCGCAACTTGAAGAAGTCATCGCCGCCCCCTATCCGCCCAAGGTCCGGGCCGAGGCAGCGCTTCACGCCGCCCTCACCGCCACCAAACTCGATAAGACCGATCTCGCGGACCGTTATCTGTCACTGATCCTCCGCACGCCGGGCATGGAAGATTTCCGAACGGATGCGCAAACCGCCTTGATGGGCAATCATTTCGCAAAAGATCAATACAAGGAAGTCATCTCGGTTTATTTGGAGAACTCGACCAAAGCTACCGGTGAAAAGGAAGCCGTGCGCCTGATGTATGCCGCGCGTTCCTACATGCGTCTCAAGCAGCCTAACGAGGCGCTCGCCTTGTTCCGGGAGGTCGAGAAGACCGTCAAGCCGCAGAGCGACCTGGCATTTCAGGCGTCCTATTACCGCCTGCTTTGTTTCTTCCAGATCGAGGGCCGTCATCTACCCGACCAGGTGGATGCCTTTCTCACACTCTATCGGAAATCCCGTCCGGAGGATCCACGCATCCACACCGCGTTGATGATGAAGGCGGAGGCTCTTTACTCCAGTAAAAAACTCCCAGAAGCCGCCAAGGTTTACAGTGAAATCAATGCCACTCTGATCAGCGAAAAAAACCGTCCTGGCCTTCTCTATCAGCGCGGTTGGTGCCTTGGTGAGGCGGGCGACCATCAGGGAGCCATCCGCTCGCTCGGCGAGTTCATCACCAAATATCCGCAGGACCCGCGCATTGCGTCCGCACTTGCCAAACGCGCTAAAGCCTACGTCGAAAGCGCGGAGCCGCAGAAGGCCATCGCGGATTTTGACCAACTCATCGCCGCCGGTTCCCCTGCGGATCTGGTGTCATTTGCATGGCTGGAATCCGCGCGCATGCGCCGTGGGGAAAGCAATATCCCGGACATGATCACACGCTACCAAGGGTTGCTGAAACACGTCGATGACCTCAGCGAGAACCTGCAGGGAGAAGCGAACTATTGGATCGGTTGGGGTATGGTGAAAACCAATACCGCCAAGGACGCCATCCCATACCTCGAAAAAGCCCGCTCACTGCGACCGGACGCCTATCGAAAACATGCCGGCATTCTTCTCGTGCTCGGTTATTTCTCATCGCAGGACGTCGCTAAAATCTCGGAGGAAATCAAACTCGCCATCGATGGCGAATACGAAAAGGAGATCCCCGATCAGATCCTCCAGTGGACCGGCATGCAGGCTTACAACTCCGGAGATTACGCATTGGCCGCCAAGTGCCTTGCTCTCATCGCCAAACCGGATGAAGCCAGGGCCACTCCCAAGGAAGTCTGGCGTTACCTCGCCAAAGCACGACTCGAAACCGGTGACTCCCAGGGCGCGCTCACCGCAGCCACGAACGTGCTTGCCGTCGAAGATAATCCGGCGTGGAAGGCGGATGGATTGTTAGACAGTGCCCGCGCCCTGCTCGCCTTGGACCGCCCTGCAGATTCCCGCAAGGCCGTCGATGACGCCATGGCCCTGCGCCCGCAAGGTCGGACCAGCGCTGCGCTGCGCATCCTCACCGGCGACCTTGAATTGAAAGCCAACGATTCGAAAAAGGCCTGCGCCGAGTATCTGGTAGTCGTCAATTTCCACGATGACAAGGAGCTCAAGCCGCTAGCCCTTTGGAAACTCGTCAATGCCTTGGAAACCCAAGGCGACAAGACCGAAGCGGAAAAATACCGCCAGCAACTCAAAACCTCCTTTCCTGACTGGAAGAACCCCTAATCCAACCCCGATCCCATAACACACAATCCCATGAAAGCATTCTCATTGCTCAACCCTGCGACCGCCGTATTCATCCTCGCCATCAGCAGCTCCACCTCCGTCAGTTTCGGCCACGAGGATTTTAGTAAACCGGTCATCACCACCGAAACGAAAAAAGGAGACGACGGCAAGGACGCGCTCTACATGTACATCGATGGCGTCAAAGTCCACGAACTCGACACCACCAAGCAGACGCTTCCTCCCGTTGTCACACCCGGTCCCGTCGGGGTTGTGGGTGCCGCGCCATCCGACGCCATCGTTCTTTTTGATGGCAGTGAAAAAGCACTCGCCGAGAACTGGACCGATACCAAAGGCAGCCCCAGCCAATGGAAAGTCGTCGATGGCGCACTCGAATCCGTCAAAAAAGCCGGATACATCCAGACCAAGGAAAAATTCGGCTCTTGCCAACTCCACATCGAGTGGGCCTCTCCCGCAAGCGTCCAAGGCGACGGCCAGGGCCGTGGCAATAGCGGCGTCTTCCTCATGGGCACCTACGAAGTTCAAGTCCTCGACAGTTACAACAACGTCACCTACGCCGACGGTCAGGCCGGTGCCCTCTACGGACGCCAAAAACCTCTCGTCAACGCCTGCCGCAAACCCGGTGAGTGGCAGAGTTATGACATCGTCTTCCACCGCCCTATTTTCGACGAAAGTGGCAAGGTCACCCGTCGTGCCACCTTCACCGTCCTCCACAACGGCGTTCTCGTCCAGGATCATACCGTTCTCAGTGGTGGCACCGGTTGGATGGGACCAAACGCCGCGTCGGAGTACAAGGCCCACCCGGACAAGATGCCCTTCTCCTTACAGGACCACGGCAATCCCGTCCGCTACCGCAACGTCTGGATCCGCGAGCTGAAAGATTGATCTCACAAGCCATTTCCCGACAGGGGCAATTCTGTGATTTCCCTTGTCCGGCCATGCCTATGATCGCAGCATCCCCGGATGAAATTCGGAATCATCGGCTCGGGGATGATCGCGAGCCTCCACGCCAAGGCCATTTGCTCAATGCACGGGAGTTCGCTCCACTCGGTTTTCAATCATCGCGCAGAGGGTGCGAGGAAACTTGCTGCGGAATACGGCGTCCCGGCCTACGCGGACATCGATCAATTTCTAGCAGATCCGGAATTGGAGATTGTCACCGTCTGCACTCCATCGGGAGCCCATTTCGAACCGGCCATGGCGGCACTGCGCGCGGGCAAACACGTCATCTGTGAGAAACCCCTGGAAGTCACCAGCGTGCGGATCGACCAACTCATCGCCACTGCCGCAGACTGCGGAAAAACCCTGGCTTCCGTCCTCAACCGCCGATTCAACCCGGCGATGGTCGCATTCAAAAAAGCCGCCGATCAAGGGCGCTTCGGCAGGCTCACCTCCGCATCATGCCAAGTGAAGTGGTTCCGCGACCAAGCTTATTACGACTCCGCTGCATGGCGCGGCACACGCTCGCTTGACGGCGGAGGCGCGCTGATGAACCAGGCCATCCACACCATCGACGCCCTACTCCATCTCGCGGGTCCAGCGGCCTTCGTCCAAGCAGATACCGCCTGTCTCGCCCACACCGATATGGAAACCGAGGACATTGGAGTCGCCATCGTGGTTTTTGAAAACGGCGCGCGTGGAGTGGTCGAAGGCGCCACCTGCGCATGGTCACGTGACGGCCACCCGGCACGCGTGCAACTCTGCGGCACGGATGGATCCGTATTTCTGGCAGACGAATCCTTCGAAGTCTGGGATTTCAAAGACGAACGCCCGGAAGATGCGGAAATCCGCGCCTCCTTGATGAAGATCGGCACGCCCGGACTCGGTGCCAACAACCCGTCATCCATCGGCTGCGCGCAACACCAACGGAACTTCGAGGAAATCGTCAGCTCCATCCACGAGGACCGCGAACCTGCGACCTCCGCGCGGGAGGCGCGCAAGGCGGTGGCACTGATCGAAGCCATCTATCAAAGCGCCGCGGCAGGTGGTAGGCGGATCAATTTGATTTCGTGAGGATCTTGATGTTCCGATAGAAAACCTGGTTGCCGTGGTCCTGGAGCAGGATATTGCCTTCCGACAATTCGCCGAAATTCGGCCAGCCCTTGTATTTGCTGGTTTTCACCAGTTCACGCCATTCCGGTGTCCCACGGTCGAATTCCACGGTCTTGATGCCGTTGAGGCGGAACTCCATGTGTTTGCCCTTCGAGATGATATGGGCCTGATTCCACTGACCGGGAGGATTCACCTTCTTGTCCTTGGGCGCTGGAATCAGATCGTAGAGCGATCCGATGGTGCGGTTGCCATCGCGGCCGAGTTTGGCGTCCGGGTGCAACACATCGTCAAGAATCTGGAACTCAATACCAATCGACGATCCCGCACCCTTGTTGAGCAGGGGATCCACGAACATCTTGATGCCGCTGTTCGCACCGGGAGTCATCTTGAAATCCACTTTGAGCTCGAATTCCGAGAATTTCTCACGGGTGATGATGTCGCCCGCCGACGCGGATTCCGCTCCGCCGGTTTCATTGATGATGAGCATGTCATCCTTGATTTGCCAACCGCCTTTCGGGAAGGCTTCCGAACGGGCGCTGCGCCATCCATCGGTGGTTTTACCATCCCATAACAGCTTCCAGCCTGCGGCTTTTTCCTCATCGCTCAGCGTGTTCGCCTTGCTGGCGGCGACTTCCTGGATCCGCAGGTTGCGCCAACGCACCTGGGTGCCGTCCTTGTCCTTATCCTTACCGATGCCATGGACTTGCAGGCCGATGAAACCCGCTGCCACACGCGCATCTTTGATCGCAGCGCAGGGAGCGCCATTGAGCGTGGTTTTGAGGGAATCCCCAATGGCCTCTACACGGACTTTATTCCAATCGCCCTGTTTGAAAATCGTCCGGCCCTGATCCGTGAACTGCTTGGCATCACCGCCGCAAATGCCGGGGTAAAGCCAGCCACGGACGGCCTCCTCATAAATTCCCGCACTCCACCAGCGGTTTTTTTGGGGTTCCGGATCGATCTCGATTTGGTATCCATGCACGCGATTCGCTCCCACCTTGATGGTTTTTCCAACTGTGACAATCTCCTTGGCTTCCGGAAAACACTGGCTGCGAATCTGGACCCCCGAGTTCAACATGGGATCGACCTTGAATTCATATTCGAGGATGAAATCGCCATAATCACGGGGCGTGCAAAGAAAGGTGTTCTCGGTATTGAGCGTCGATGTCCCGACAATACTGTCACCCTCGATGGTGTATGTCGCATTGCCTCCGCGCTTCACCCAGCTATCGAGGCTCTTGCCATCGAAAAGATTGGTCCAGGCTTCCGCGGCCATCAAAGAACCGCAGGCGGTGGCACAGAATAATAAAACAGACAGGGATTTGATGGTTTTCATAAGCGTGCACGACCATACGCCCATCAACCCGCCATTCGATCAAATTCTTCATCAAATTTTTCCTCGATTTCCCACTGCCATCAATCTGTTTTCAACTTACAAATCATTTGGACGTACGTCCGCAGGATTTGCTAACAGGTTTGGCTTTCGGGCCGCTCGATTTGGGTTTGTAGGGCGGGCGGGAGTTCGGACCAAAGCTCGGGGTGGGACTCCACGAGGCGCGAAATGTCGCCCAGATCCTTGATTCGTTTGCTCTGTCTCCGGTCGATGGTGCTCCATGCCTTGATTTTTCCGGCGAGCGTATCGCGCAACGAGGCAACCCTGAGCAGGATTCCATGCACGTCCGCTGGCACCGCACGGAAGACAAAATCCTGATAAAAATCCTCAGTGCTGAGTTGCAGGCTCACTTTTGAATTCCCTTTGAAATTCACCGACCACTCGAAGCGTGAGCAGGCGAAACCTTCGGCTTCGAGTCGTTCAACGGTTTTTTCAATCGACTCCGTGGCGACCACGAAATCCACATCCTGAGTGACCATCGGTTCCTCCGCCCAATGGTTGACGGCGACACCTCCAATGGCACACCACTGGATGTCAGCCTGTTCGAGGCAATTGACCAAGCGCATGACATCGTCCGTGCCGCCCGCTGTCTGCCAGTCATAGAACCGTTTCGCTGTCATGAATGGAGGGTCCCATATTCTACGGCGATTGCGAGAATTTTGAGCGGTGGGTCTAGGGTTATCAGTTATTTCTTATCAGGGGATGCCGTCCACGCGATGGCGTAGGATCGACCACTCGCAGAGACGGGATCGCAGGATTCTGATAACCGATAACTTTCACCTCTTCTACTTCGACGTTCGATGTTGAACGTTCGAAGTTCATTGTTCGCACCGCCTCAGTTGCGGCGGCGACGAAGCAACCCAAGGGCTCCAAACGCTCCTAGAAGTGCGACGGAGGGCTCGGGGACGAGAGTGACAGCTTGGAAGGAGGAATTGGCCATGCTGCCGCCAAATGCTATGTTAGCAGCTCCTATTTGAACGTCTGCGCCGTCAGCTGGAACAATCATTCCTGTGTCGAAAGGACCAACTGGAGTGAGGTCAGCAGTGCTATTATGAATCCCGCCAACCTCATTAGAAATTGTTTGAGGATTGTTTTGATTACCACTGAATGTTGCTCCTGGAAACCAGTAAAACGCAAAATTTCTTGATGCGGCAAGACCATATTGCCCCAATGTCAAACCGGGCAACGTTCCACTTGTTCCTCCAGCCCCATCATTAAATCCTCCCATTGCAAAAACAGTCCCGCCCCCCAAAGTATTGCCTAACGATATTGATTGGCCTGCTGTGAAAAATGAATCGGCCACACCGAGAGTAACTTGATTCGCCGCATATAAGCTATCATTCAAGCCAAAACCGGCAAATTGATTATCACCCTGGTCAACCACGAGTGCCCACAATGTTCCATCGGGCACATATGTGTTTGCACTGTCATAACTAACACCAAATGTATATCCTAGAGTAAGAGTTGCACTCGCCTGCATTGCCGAAAAGAGCAGGACTGCCAATATTAAGCGATTCTTCATAAAGCGGAATAAGGAAATATTACGAACGAGGGGAGGTCGACTAATAAGGAGACTTCTCATCCCAAGATGCAGTTCCCGTATTCGTCTGATACTTGCGTATGCGGATGCCTGCACCGGCAGAAATAACATCATTGTTGTGGTTGACATTGCCATCACCGGCTTTTTTCCACATGCCACCATGATAAAAATAAGTAGCGGAAGAGGATTTATTTATTCCAACGGCTGAGTTATCGAAAACAAATAGCTGATCCCTTCTCCCAAATGCGTTAGTGGACTCTGAAAGCATGAAGGCGTCAGTTCCTCCCAAATTTAAACTTGCCAGCGTAAGATCAACCGGTCGAGGAAGGGCGATAAAGTTATCTTGTGCGCCAGAGTTTAAGGTGTTAAGCTGTATGTGAAAATCTCCAAGCTCAACTTGTCCACTCACAGTATATCTTGTAGACGCCGTAACTGAGCTTGCATGTCGAATTATAAAGTAGGAATCAGGCCAAAGAACGAAGCTGCCCATATTGGTTGTGGCGTCGCCTTGCGTACGCCATTGCTTAGCGCTATCAAGAATATAATAGCTATAAGCTGATGACAGGTTTATGCCTGTGCCAAGATAATTGGGTATTAAAAGGGTGGTGCGCCTCCCGAATGCGTTGGGGCTTGTAGAGGAAACTATCGCATTTCCCGTGGTGGTTGCGATCGTGGTGGAAACTGCTGGATCGAACAATTCACCAAGTGTCCAAAACTTGATAACTTCGATCCCTGCGCCAGCAACTGCGTTAATCGTCCCACCGTTGAGATCAACAGTGATGGTGTCTGCCGTATTTGCAGTGATTATGAACCACTGACCATCACCTGCTGCTGGAGTCGGAGAAGTAATGGTAAATTTCACATAGTGGGTGTTGACGAATGCATTTACACTTAGATTTGGGGTGCCACTTAGAGAAAGTAGTGCAAATCCACTAGGATTATTGATATTCGGATTGACTGTTATGGTGCCAGCAAAGGCCGCAGATTGTCGCAGCGGCACCCCCACAATCGTATCAGAGTTCGCTTTACATTCCGTAGTCACGTACCCCACCGGCGTGGTATAAGCCGTAGTTTGGCCATGTGCCATGCAGCATGCGAGGATCGCGGCGCAAATTGAATAGAGGAATTTATTCATGGCATTGATTGATTTCAGTTAAGAATCGAGGTTTGGGTGGGATTTGTGTGAAAATCAGAGCCCGCTCATGGGT
>CAIVKO010000125.1 GCA_903906515.1 Akkermansiaceae bacterium | reverse complement strand
TGCCAGCTCGACGATGGCTATCTTGGGACCTATAACCTCGACGGCAAACCGTGGGCGCGCTGGACCGAATGGGATGTCTGGGCGCACAAGTATAACCTCATCGGCCTCATCACCTACATCCGCTATACCGGGAACATGGAGCTACTGCCAGCCTGCCGAAAAATGGGCGATCTGCTCTGTACAACCTTCGGCGATGAACCGGGCAAGCGCAACTTGAACAACGCGGGCCATCATGCCGGCCTGGCACCAGGCAGCGTGCTCGAGCCCATGGTGCTGCTCTATCGATTGACGGGTGAACCGCGCTACCTCGACTTTGCGAAATATGTGCTGCGGGCATACGAACAACCGAACGGAGCAAAAATCGTCTCGCGACTGCTAGAACTGAAAGGAGTGGACAAGGTCGGCAACGGCAAGGCGTACGAAATGCTGTCCTGCCTCAACGGCATCCTGGAACTGTATCGGACAACGGGGGATGACCCCAAACTCCTGGAGGCCTGCCGCAACGCCTGGCAGGACATCGTTGACAAGCGCCTCTATATCACGGGTGCTGCCAGTTGGGGTGAGGCGTTTCACGACGATTACGATCTGCCCAACACCAGCAATGTCGGCGAGAACTGCGTGACGGTCTCGTGGCTGCAATTCAACGCGCAATTGCTGCGGCTAACGGGTGAGGCCCGCTTTGCCGAGCAACTTGAGCGGGTGGTGCTCAATCAATTGTTTGGGGCGCAGAAGCCCGACGGCACAGCCTGGGGCTATTACGTGCAGATGGAAGGGAAGAAACCCTACAGCAACGCGCTTGACGGTCATTGTTGTCTTTCCAGCGGACCGCGCGGTATCGCCTTGATCCCGACATTTGCTAGCAGCGTCGATGCCGATGGCGTGGTGGTCAATCTCTACGATGCCGGTACCGCCAAACTGACCTTGCGCAATGGCAATGCGGTCGTCCTAACCACCGAAACGATTTATCCCAGCGATGGCAAAATTGTCATCACGGTGGACACCAGCTCGGACGCGCCGTTCACATTCAAGGCGCGCATTCCGACCTGGTGTCGCGAGTCGTCGCTCAAAGTCAATGGCAAGCCGGTGTCAGCGAAGGTAGGTACTGACGGCTATGCCGCCATCAAGCGGATCTGGGCCAAGGGCGACAAGGTGGAGTTGAATATCAAACTGGAGCCGCGGGTGGTCGTCGGTGACCACACCAACAACGCCAAGGAGGCGATTATGTATGGCCCGCTCGTGTTGGCGACGGATGAGGCGCTGCTGGGAACGAGCGGATTGCAACTCAATGGAATAAGCATGTCCACGGATGTCAACGCACTGGCGATTTCCCCGGAACCGGCACCGGATGCGAAGAAGAGTTGGCCACACGCCCAAGTATTTCGTATCAATGTCATCTCGAAGGGTAAACCCAAGGAGATCCGCCTCATCCCATTTGCTGATGCGGGCAGCCTTGGCGAGAACTATAAGGTTTGGCAGTTTCAGTATGCACACTGCAAAGGCGATCTGCTGCTAGAAGGGCGCGAGAGCCGCTCGCGCCAGGGAAATATAGATGGCTCTATCAATGACGGAAATCTCTCTACCTATGTGGTCACCTTCGATAGCAATTCGGCCGCAGAGGATTGGTATGCGGTAACCATGGAAGACTCCATCACGATCGCACGTGTGCTCTATGCCCATGGCAAGACCATACAAGACGGCGGCTGGTTCGATGCCAGTGCCGGCAAACCGCGCATCCAGATCCAGACCAACAAAGGCGGAGAGTGGAAGGACGCGGGCGAACTCAAGGATTATCCCGCCACCACCGCCACCTGTGCCGGCCCACTGCGCGATGGCGATAGTTTCAACTGCCAGTTAGCGGCCCCGGTGAAGGTGTTCGGTGTCCGGGTCGTGGGCAAACCGGCGTGCGGCCAAAATCCAAAACAGGCATTCTCGTCGTGTGGCGACTTACAGGCGTTTGAAAAGTAGTATCAAGATGCACGAATTCCCATAAATACTTTGAAACACCTGTTCACAATCCTCGCCGCCTTGCTGCTAGCCTTTCCGGCCGCGCTGCACGCGGCTGACGCGCAAATTCAAAAACCTAACATTATCATCATCCTCGCGGATGATCTGGGGTTCTCGGATCTCGGTTGTTACGGGTCGGACATTGCCACACCGAATCTCGACCGGTTGGCGTCCAGGGGGCTGCGCTTCACCCAATTCTACAACACCGCGCGCTGCTGGTCGACACGCAGCGCATTGCTAACCGGTTGTTATCCGCAACAAATCCACATGGACCCGCCGCAAGGCCTGATGCCGGTGTGGACGCGCACGCTGCCGCAACTGCTCAAGCCGGCCGGCTATCGCAGTTATCAATCCGGCAAGTGGCACGTCTTCGGCGCCCCGGAACCGGTGGCCGACGGCGGGTTCGATCATTCGTATAAACTGGATGATCACGATCGGAATTTCAATCCGCAGAAAATTCTCGAAGACGACCGTCCTTTGCCGCCGGTGGCCAAGGATAGCGGTTTCTACACGACGACCGCATTCGCCGATCATGCGATCCGTTGCCTGAAGGAACACGCGGAAAAGTATGCGGCGCAACCGTTCTTCTCATATCTGGCCTTTACCGTGCCGCACTTTCCGTTGCAGGCGCCGCCGGAGGACATCGCCCGCTACCGCGACCATTATCTCAAAGGTTGGGACAAGGTGCGCGAGGAACGTTGGCAGAATCTGCGCAAGATGGGGATCGTCAACTGTGGCCTGGCACCGCTCGAACCGGCCCTCTCGCCGCGTAATTTCAAGCCGGGTGTGCTCACCAAGCTCGGCCCCGGCGAGATCGAACATGCTGTTCCCTGGGTGCAATTGACCGACGAACAACAGCACTATCAGGCCACGAAGATGGCGATCCACGCCGCGATGATTGACCGCATGGATCGGGAAATCGGCAGGGTGTTAGATCAGGTGCGTGCCATGGGCGCGTGGGACAACACGGTGATTTTTTTCCTCTCCGACAACGGCACCGATGCCACCGTCATGGTGCGCGGCGACGGCCATGACCGAACCGCTGCAGCCGGCTCTGCGGGTTCATTCCTCTGCCTCGGCCCGGGTTGGTCGAGCGCGGGCAACTCCCCGTTCCATCGTCACAAAATCTGGACACACGAAGGCGGCATCTCCACTCCGATGATCGTGCATTGGCCCCAGGGCATCGCTGCGCGGGGCGAACTGCGGCATAATGTCGGCCACGTCATTGATTTCGTCCCAACGCTGCTAGAACTCGCCCGCGTCAAACCGGCGCTGCCAGTGGGTGCGCCGGCGTTGCCCGGCCGCAGCTTGGTGCCAGCGTTTGCTAGGGACGGCAGCGTTACACGCGATGAGCTGTTTTTCCACCACTTGGGCAACCGTGCCCTGCGAATGGGCGACTACAAACTGGTTACCGCCCCCGAAGATCAGAATGCCTGGCAACTCTTCAACCTGGCGACCGATCGTTGCGAGCAGGATAATCTGGCATCCAAACAGCCGGACCGCGTGCGCGACATGGTCGCCCGCTGGAAGCAGTTGCAGGACCGCTTTACCCAGGATGCAGGTCCGGTCCTGCCCATCCCTAAGTAGATCGATTGAAAGAGAGTGATTTAACGTAAAGGAATAACCAAATAACCATGACGATAAAATTAACAATCACGAAACTCGTCTTTCTGGCGCTGCTTCAAACAGCTTCGGCCCAATACACGGGCTGGCAGCATTCGGGTTCGATGTACCTCCTGACCACGCCCGAGGGAGCGAATCTGCCGGCCACGGCGACGGAAGAAGGTTTTCCTCTGTTGGTGCGGCTCAATACCGACGGGTTCGATTTTAGCCAGGCGAAAGCCAAGGGAGAGGATATCCGCTTCGCTGACGCCTCCGGCAAGCCGCTGGCATATCAGATCGAGGAGTGGGACGCAGCCGCAGGGTCAGCCAGCATCTGGGTGCGCATGCCCACTATCTCGGGCAATGCCCACCAGGCGATCAAGATGTTTTGGGGTAAGCCCGACGCTGCCAGCGAGTCCAGTGGCACGGCGGTGTTCAACGAGTCCAACGGATATCTCTGCACCTTTCACATGGCAGACCCAGTGAAGGACGAGGTCGGCGCGCTCACGGTCAAGGATACCGGGACCACTGCCTCCAGCGGTATGATCGGCAAGAGCCGGCGGTTCGACTCAGGCAAGGGAATCAACTGCGGGGAGAGCATCACCACCTTTCCCACCGGCTCCAATCCCCACTCCTCCGAGGTCTGGTTCAAGGCTGAGAAACCTAACACCCACCCGTTCGCCTGGGGCAATGAACAGGCACAGGGCAAAGTGACGATGGCATTTAAGAGCCCGCCGCGTGTCAGAATGGATTGTTATAACTCAGCCGGCAACGTTGAAAGCAATACGCCACTGGCCATGTCCCAGTGGATTCATGTGGTCCACACCTTCAAGGATGGTAAAGCCAAACTTTACGTCAACGGCGTGCTCGATGGTGAGAACAAGGGCGGCCTCCCGCTGAATGTGAAAACCCCTGCTAGAATGTATATCGGTGGCTGGTATGGCAATTACCAGTTTATCGGCGACATCGACGAAGTGCGCGTTTCCAAGGTCACGCGCTCTGCCGACTGGATCAGGATGTCCTATGAAAATCAGAAACCCATGCAGACGCTGGTGGGTCCGCTGGTGCGGCCCGGCACCGACTTCTCGGTTTCCGAGAAAGCCATCACCGTGTCGGAAGGCAAGAGCGCCAAGGTGACGGCCAAGACCGGCGGCGCGCAGAAGATTTATTGGATCCTGAAACGAGGCGGGGTTGAAACCGTTGTGGCAGTGGACAAACCCGGTTTCACGATTGATGCGGGCCGTGTGAGTGGCGACCAGTCGATGACCCTGGTGCTCAGGGCGGTCTATGCCAATGGTGTGAAGAATATTGAGATTCCGGTCACCATCAAGGAGGATGTCCCGGATCCGGTCTTCACGTTGAAAGCCCCGGCGACGTGGGATGGCCGCACGACCATCGAGATCGTGCCGCAGATTTCCAACCTGAATGACATGCAGGCGAAAAATGTCGGCGAGTTGAAGTATGATTTGAAAGTTTCGGGATTGGCCGTGATCAAGGAGGTCGCGCCCGGCAAGCTGATCCTCAAGCGCGCCCAAAACAGCGGCATGATGACCGTGACGGCGAGCATCGGCAATGGCGGTAGTGCGATCACCCGGACGGCCCAGATCGCGGTCAAGGAACCCGCAAAGGACGCCTGGGTTCAGAGAGTGCCTGACAAGGATGAGAAGCCGGTTGACGGCCAGTTCTTTGCTAGAGACGACAAGAACGAAGGAACGCTGTTTTACAACGGCACGCTGGCCAGCGCCGCTGACATGGTCTTCCTGAAGTTGTATGCCGACGACAAACCCGTTAAAACCGAATCGCAGAAACCCGCTGCAGACAAGAGTTATGCCTTGTCG
>CAIVKO010000124.1 GCA_903906515.1 Akkermansiaceae bacterium | reverse complement strand
TGGGCGTCCGTTTCCGCTGGCCATGACTGGATTTCCTTTTCCTCGATGCGTCCGCCATCGCCCATCACGAGTTGATAGATCTTGAGTGTTCCTTTCGCGCCGACCACCGGTTTTCCGGCCAGGGTAGCGGAGGAAACCGTGGCTTCCAACTCGTCGCCGGCCTTTGCGTATCCGCGGTTGGTCCAGACCACGACTTCAAACGGTTTTCTCGCGGCAATCACCGATCCGGTGCCACGCTCTTCACGGCGCGAGGCATCCACCACACGGGCTTCGATCGAATACTTGGCATCGAGGTCGCCGTGGATTTCCTTGGCGGGCGCGGTGTCGATCTCGATCTTGGCGGTTCCGTCCTGACCGATGGCGACGTTTTGTTTGAGCACGAGTTCGTCCGGTGTCCAGCGGTTGCCCTGCCACCATGGGGGATTGGGAGGAACGCAACCCCAACTTCTCCATGTCGGGTGCCACGAGGCCTCCGCTCCATTCCACCATGCTCCCGGGCCATAGAGCCAATCCCAGCGCCAGCAAGGGAACCAGCGTTCGCCGAGCGACGACCGCTTGACGATGATCTCGACATTGGCATTTCTAACCGGAGCACCGTGGAAGTAGTTCGCCTTGACCGTGGCGGTGAACTTATCACCGAGTTTCACGGGTTCCGACGGGGCCTCGACTTTGACTTCGTATTCAGGCTTCCGGTATTCCTCAACCCGCAAGACGACTTGCGCGGAAATCTGGTCGGGAATCTGATAGACAGCGGTCCAAGCACCCAGCGGCGCATCCTTGGGGATAATGATTTCCGCTTCAACGGCACCCAGCGCATCGGTCTTAAGTTTTTCGATTTTCATCGCCTGCTCGCCGCGACCATTCATCAGGGTGAGAGTGCCGGTCTTGTTGGCCCAACGCGATTCATCGGGTTGGAAATAGCCGACATTGCGCAGGTAGAACTTGAGATGCACCTTGTCACCGGGCTTATAGAGCGGACGATCGGATATGCCATAACTCATGTCGCGATTTGCATTTTCCCATGAGGCATCGCTAACGTTCAGATTTTGGAATCCGAAGAATGCCGGACTGCGGTCTTTCTTACGGGCGATGGTGAGCCATTGGTATTCATCATCCCAGTCGCCGGGTTTGAGCAGGGTTTTGCCATCGGCATCGCTCACACGTTGGAATTCGCGGTATTTAACCTCGGTGCGGCGACCGAGCGGGATCTTGCGATCATGATAGATCATGCGGTATCCGAAAAACCCGAGATCCGCCTCGCTGACCTGTGCGCCGGTGGCGGCATCGGCCACCCACCATTGGAGCTTGCCCTCCACGCAGTGCTGAACGAGCACCGAATCGATGATCCAGACCAGCGTGTGGAAGTCATTGCCATCGGCCATTTTCCCGGTGATCCACCATGCACCCGCCTTTTGGAGGGGCACTTTGATTTGAGTGGAGGTATCGCGGTATTTTTCGCGCGGGGTGAGGTTGGTTTCCCAGGTCGCAGCGGGTTGGCCGATGAATTTTGAGGATTTCGATTGGATCAATTGTTGAGCGATCTGCGAGGGGTTAACGCGCTGCCAATCGAGGTCGGCGGGATTGCTTTTGATATAGGTGATGGTGTCTTCAAGCACGGCCTCCATGTCCACCGGACATGCGGTTAGAGAGATTTTGGTGGCATTGCGGAACACCAGAGGGATTTCCGGTTGGGTGCCGGTGGGGACTGTATCGGCAGCCCCGAAGCGACCCCAGTTGCCGGTGATTTGCTTGAGGAGACTCTTACGCGAGTCACTCGGACCCGGGCCGTGTTTGGCGATGGTTTGTTCAAGCACCTCGCGGGCCTTGTCATATTGGCGGCGATTAAGAAAAACCTGGGTGAGGACATCGCCGGCCTGCGGGCTTTGATCGAGAACCGAACGATACAGCGCGATGAAATGCTGGGATGCGGGGAGCTTGAATCGACGGACGCCGTCCGAGGTTTTGGCGAGACATTCATCTTCGCCAAGCGTGTCCATTTCGAGAATGCCCTTGGCGCTGTCCGGGTCCTGAGTATGCCACCAACCGTAGGACGCGAGCGTTTCAGTGCCGAACTGGGATTGCGAAAAACGAGCGAGTTCAAGAGTGACGGATGCCGCTTCAGCGGGGACCAGTCGCACTCTTTCCGCATGAGTGAAACGCCAGCGTTCGCCGTCGTTTTTCGCGGCATCCCAGGATTTCGGGACATCGTAGAGCACCGGGCCATCCTTTGCCCAAGGAGCGCCCTCGGTGCCACCTTCAGGACCTGGTTCACCCCACTCGGGAAGTTTTTCCAATGAGGTGAGCGTCTGGAGTTTCCAAGCTTCCCGGCCCTGAAGATTGCCGCCAAATATTCCCCAATAATCCGCACATTTCGCGGCATTCTGCTGTTTGGAAATCGCGGACAGGTAAAGCTGAAGAGCGCGGACATGATCGCGGTAGGTAGTATCGACCGAAGATCCGGCGGAGGCTTCGGGGTTGGCATTCGGGTTCATGCCGCGCCCCCCGTAATATCGTCCACCATCCCGTTTGAAATCGCCGGCCACAAGACGGCCGGCATGAGGAGCATTGCCATAAACCATCGCGGCCGAAAAAAGCAGGTCCGGATTCTCCGCATGGGCGGCGACAGCGCTTTCCACCAATCCATCGAACTCAACCCATGCACCCAGACGTCCCATCGACTCGATGGCGCGCTGAAGATCCTTTCCCGATAGATCATCCGATATTGGCATGAGCTTTTGCCCGTAAAAATCCAAAGCATCCCGCCACAATCCCCGTTGGATCAGCTTGTCACGTTCATTACGCGAGGCGGCTGAGTCGTCGGCCACGAGATGGAGGGGAAACACTGCCGCAGCAAAACAAACAAGTGCGATGGTTTTCATACACGTGCATGACACACGAATCGCCCAATCCTTAGAAGAAAAATTTCAGATACCCCTAATCAGGTCGCAAAGTGGTTGATCAACCAGCCGATCAGGACCACCTGGGGAGTCGAAATCAAGGGCAGGGCCAGCGAAGCTTTCCACGAGCGCGTGGTTTGACGCAGGCTCATGATCTCGGTGTAGTCGGTCGCCGCGCCGGTCATGAGGAAAACGAAGGCATTTCCGGGCGCGTGAGCACGGGTGAGCAGGTCCGCCGCGATCGGTGAAGATCCCTCGGAACACACCTCAAGCAGAGTGGTGGCCAGCAAGGTGAGCAACATGCCGACCAAGGTGGGGCCGAAATATTGTTGGAAAACCAACTCCGGTAGAAACGCGCGGATCAACCCGGTGAGCACGAAACCAAAAAGAATCCACCGCAAGACCATGCGCGATCCAACCACCCCTTCGCGAAACAACCGCGCGTAGTTCGATCCTCCGGGTTTCAGCGAGCGCATCGTTCCGACGAGCGCCGGTCGAATGCGGTATCCCACGGGAAGATCCACCGTGTTGGGATTTGCCGGGATTTTCCCGGAAGCCACCAATCGATCCGCGACCCATCCGGTCAGCAGCGCGACCACTGCGGAAAGCGCAATAAAGAACAACATCCATTTCCAACCGATGAGCGCTGCTAGAATCAGCGTGAGCGAAAGCGAATTCCATGGGCTGGCAATAAGAAATGCCAACGTCTGACCGAGCGAGGCTCCGCGTTTGTAAAGCCCCATGCCGACCATCAAAATTCCATGGTTGCACATATCCAGCGCCACCCCCGCCGCCACGGCGCGGAACAGCCCGGAGATGCTGCCACTCCGACCGAGCACGGCAGCCACCAACTCCGGCGGAACCCGACCCAACACCGCCACGGCGATGATCCCGAACAACAGGCCCCACCACGATTGACCTAACAACTCAGCGCAGGTGTGACCGAAAACATGCGCCCACACCGGCATGGACGGCAGTAGGAAATGAGCCGCGACTCCTACAAGGAACACCACCGTCGAACCCCAAAGCAGATAATCCGGACGACTGCTGACACCTCCACCACAACAAGAAGATGCGGCGTCGGGTGTTGAACCACCACAGCAAGAGGATACAGGCGGCGTGCAGGATGCCCGCACCACGGTGGCCCGGGCATCCTGCCCGGAGCTTATTTCCAACAATTTCCCACCCGGTTTGAAAATTTCCGGCTCCGGCGTCAATTTCAACAACGAGCGCCGGAGCGCCATCCGTTCACGGTCGTCTTCGGGTGGTGGATTGGAACAACAGTCAGCCATGATCGAGGGCCGGACCCTAAACCGGTATCGGGACGATGTCCAACGCGGCTGTGAAGATTCCGGTTTTCCGGCTCTATGTGAGTCAACCGCGAATAGACACCATAAAGAGCGCGTGCATGCTGCACGCTGCCGGCCAGCGGACATGTTGTCCGCTGACTGAAACGGGCGACAACATGTCGCCTACCCGACAGCCGACAGCATGTCGGCGCTCCTACAAAAGACGTCTCCATTCGCGTCCATCCTGACCGCCGTCGCCTTGGCGAAGGAGGTTCGCGTTCATTCGCGGTTAAAAACTCCTTGCCTCAGGAACCGGAAATTTCCCGCAAAATCTCCGCCCGCCGGGGTTTTCCGAGCGGACTTCGCAGAAAGTTCTTCAAAAAAACCGCCTCCTGCAACCTGCGGAAACCCGGCGCCATCCGGCGGTATTCGGTTAAGACCCCATCAACCATTTCCGCGTCCACCCCCGCATCGAACACCGCCACCAGCACATGTTCCGCCCGCGCGTCGGGCACCGCCACCACGACAAAACCGCCGGAAACTAGCTTGCCGCCGGAGATTTCCATCAACTCCCGCTCTATCATTTCCGGATCCACAAGTTCCCCCAGCACCTTGACGAGAAGATCCGCGCGGCCGATGGGCGTCAGCCCGTCTTCTCCGATCGCGACACGGTCGGCGGATTCAAACCATTCCCCGGCGCGTGGCTGATAGATCCAACACTCCCCTTCCCTGACCACATATCCGGAAAACAGCGCAGGGCCGCTGATGATCAAGCGTTGGTCGGCACCGGCCCGAACCTGCCAGATCGGCAGCACGGGCAGCGGCGCGACCTGATAGGGAAAACCTAACGAAAACAGACCACATGTCGCGATTTGCGAACAAGCTTCCGTCATGCCATAACTCGCGAGCACCGGCCAACCAAGCGCACGCGCGGCACCGCCGGTGCGCTCATCCAAACATCCGCCTCCGACGATGATCGCGGTGACACAGGACGGCGCACGATGCCCACCCGCCACCAGATCATGAACCTGAGTGGGAACCAGCGAGGTGTGGGTCACCCCGCGGTCGGCGACCCATGACACGAACGACGCGGCATCCCAGCGCCCATCAAATATTTCCAACCGGCAACCGGCCTGATAGGCGCGTGCCGCCACCCCGAATCCGCCGACGTGGTGGAGCGGCAGAACGAGCCCCCAACACGAAGATGCAGTGACCACCAGATACCGGTTCACCGCCGCAGCGGATGTCTGCAACGCCAGCTTGGAAAGCGCGATCCATTTCGGATTTCCCGAACTCCCGGAAGTTTCAAACAACACCTGCCCGGACAAGCGCGGATCATCCGGCAACCCGCCCGGAAAAACCCCGGCGACGGCAGGCGTGGAATCACTCCAGAACGCGGGGCTTATCAGTAGTGTCGGGTCCATGGCAGCTCATCTAACAAATCATCAAAACCCAGTCCGTTTCCATCAGGCACCTTGAACACCGGCGACCACGGACCAAGCATTTCGGTGAACGCGTCCGGCTCGAACAGATGGTGGGTTTGCAACCCGCACATCCCGACCAGGCCGGGGAATTGCAGACCCAGCCGTGCGGCCTCCCAAGCGGCGAATGTCTGACCCACCGGGTGGTCCATGTATCCCGTCACGACCACGCGCTGGTTGTTGCGCAGCGCGGCTTCGGCTAACAGGAATGGCTCATCGACCGCCGGCTTGACCACCATCACCTGCGCGGCCGTGCTGAGCGGGGCGGCCTCGCGATCCACCGCGAGCTTCACCCGCGTCCGTTGGCGAAACGCCGACCATGCGGAATCGGAGTATGGACAAGGATCCTCGACAAAATCGATCGCCGCCCGGGTTTTCTCCTTCAAGCCCGTTATAAAATCGGCCGCATCGTCCGGCGTCAGGCATTCGTTGAAATCCAAGCGCCAGCGCAATAAAGGATATTCGGCCACCATGTCATCGAGAAATCCCGCCTCGGCGGTTGGATTCCGACCAGTCTTGAGTTTGATGGTGGAAAATCCCGCCTCCACAGCGAGCGCCACTTCCGCGACGTCTCGCTTGGCGAGTGTCGCATGGCTTTCCGGCACCTCCATTTCCTCGAACAACGAATGATCAAACCGCCGCGCCACGCTGTCGTATTCCGCACAACGCAGCGCCCGCCTCACAATCGGCCAACGGCGCGCGCCCGCCAGATCGGCAAGGCATTTTTCCAGAGGCGGATCGCCGAGTTCCGGCCATGGGTGGATGCAGCCAAAGCCGCCATCCACTTGGATCAGCACACCTTCGAATTCTCGACGGTTAGAAATTGAATTCAAGAAACCGCGCGTTTTCAGGCGGTAGCGGGAGATCAACGGCTTGGGAGGAATCGGTTCCATGTTCGGCTTACGGAAAAATCAGGGCAATCGCATGAAACGCGGCGGCGAAGAGGATCATCTGGACGCCACCCAGTGCGAGCAAGCGGTTGTATACCGGCCCGGGCGGCAGCGTCAGCACGCCGTGGATGATGCGGATACCGATCAACAATGCGGGGATTCCAGCGTAGATCCATGATGCATTCCCTAACCAAATCCAGCCAACCCCGACAAGCACGGCAATCCCGATTTCCAGAATGATCACCGCCACCGCCACATTCCGGCCGAAGCGCACGGCCAGTGTCCGCTTGCCGGTGGTCGAGTCTTCCTCACGATCCCGCAGGTTGTTGATGGAAATCAGCACCGCCGAGAGCAAGCCGATCTGAAAACCTAACAAAACCGCCGCTGACGGACAGTTTCCGGTCTGGATGAACACCGTCCCCGTCACGGCGATCAGACCGAAAAACAAAATCACGAACAACTCGCCCATCCCGCGATACGCGAGGGGAAACGGCCCGCCGGTGTATCCGTAGGCGAGAAACAACGAGGGAATCCCAATCACCACGATCGGCCAACCCCGCGCATGATAGAGAAACACTCCGCAGACCAGAGCCAGCAGCAGGAACACCGCCGCCAACGTCATCACCACGCGCGGCCGCATCATGCCGGACGCGGTGACCCTCACCGGTCCCAACCTGCGCTCGGTGTCCGCGCCCTTTTGGGCATCGATGGCGTCATTGAAAAAGTTCGTCGCGATCTGGATGGCCACCGCACCCGCCACCGTGGCAAACGCAAGAGCTGCGTGAAAAACGCCACCGAGTTTCCATGCCAGCACGCAACCCACCCACACCGGCACAATGGCGGCGGGCAGCGTCTTCGGACGCGCGGCAAGCAGGCATGACTTCAGGGCGGAAGCGGTCACGCAGCGATTTGAAGCCTTTGCGGCTCTGCTGGCGACATCATTTTCCTTCCGGAGAGGAAGATAGAGACGTGGGAGGGCATGATTTTGTAGCGGCGCGTCTTTTTTGTAGCGGCGGTCTATGACCGTCGCTGGTTTTTTAAAATAACGGGTCTTCTCCAGCGACGGTCACAGACCGCCGCTACAATTTCCACTTCTTCACTTCAGGCTTTGATGGAATCCGTCCTTTTCTTCAAGCGAGAGAACGAAGGCGGTGAGCAGGTCGATGGTGTGGCGGATGTCATCGAGGTGGGCGGTTTCCACGACCGAGTGCATGCAGCGCAGCGGCAGGGAAACGAGCGCGCTAGGAACGCCCTGGCGGGAAAGGAATATCTTGTCGGTGTCGGTGCCGGTGAACCGGCTGCTGGCCTCGTGTTGGACCGGGAGTTTCTCGTGGGTGGCGGTGTCGATGAGACGCTTGACCACAAGCGGATGGTTGGCAGTGCCATGGGTGAGTGACGGGCCGCCGCCGAGTTTGACGCTGCCAGTCTTGGCCACATCAAGCCCCGGAGTATCGGTGGCATGGGTGACATCCAGGCAAACGCAGACATCCGGCTTGAGCCGATAGGTGGCCATGATCGCGCCGTGGCCGCCGATTTCCTCCTGGACGGCGTTCAGGCAGACCAAGGTAAAAGCCGGTTTCTTTTTTCCGGAGGCGATGCGTTTCATCACGTTGGCGATAATGTAGCCGCCGATGCGGTTGTCCAATGCGCGGCCGATGAGACGTTTGTTGGCAAGTTCCATCGGGCCGTCCTGATAGACCGCCGGATGGCCCACACGGATGCCAAGTTCCGCGACCTCGGCGGGATTGGACGCTCCCACATCAACCCACAAATCATGCACGGCGGGGGCTTTTTCGGCACCGGCCTCGTCCCTGCGCAGGTGGATGGCCGTGTTGCCGATGATCGCGGGCACGGGCCCCTTGTCGCCGAAGATCGTAAGCCGCCTGCCACGTGCGGTGGCCGCATCCGATCCGCCGACACGGTCGAGACGCAGGAACCCTCGCTCGTCGATGTGTTTGATCATGTAGCCGATTTCGTCGGCGTGGGCTTCGAGCATGACGATTTTTGCGGATTTGCCAGGCAGGGTGGCCCAAGTGGAGCCGTAGGCATCGCACTCCACCGTGGCGGCGTGATGGCCGATCCAATCCGCCCAAACCCGCTGACCCGGCATTTCAAACCCGGTGGGGCTGGGAGCAGCTAACAATTCATACAGAAAATCGCGGTCTTCTTTCTTCATACACAGGACTCAATCACAGGCGCGAAGGGCAAACAAGGGGCAACGCGCCCCGTCTCCGGACTTTTTTCATTTTTTGATTCCCGTAGTGAAAAAACCGCAACGATTCAACTCTGCGCTTTTGCCATGGTTCTTCTGACTCACTTGTTTTTTTAGGCGTCGGGCAGAATGCCCGCGCCACGTGGC
>CAIVKO010000123.1 GCA_903906515.1 Akkermansiaceae bacterium | reverse complement strand
AGGCGTGGAAGGTCTTTGGCCAGTCCGTCGGATAGGTCCATCATCGCAGTGGGTTTGTAACTTGAGACCAGCCAGACGGACTCCCGAACGCGCGGCGTGAAATCGAGGTGTTTGCCATCGATTGATCCACCGAGAGTGCCGGTGACGAGCAGCGATTGCCCGGGTTTTGCTGTCGAGCGCAGGACAAGATGCTGGCGCGAAACACTTCCGGTGGCAGCCACTGAAATAACAGCTGCGGAACCGGCGGGAACGGAGGAAGTTTCACCTCCTGCAAGCACGGCTCCGAAAGTTTTCAAACAATCGCCGATGCCCCGATAGAGATCCTCCACCCATGAAATCCGGGTTTCCGGGGGCAGTGCAAGGGTGATGAGGAAACGTTCTGGTCGACCGCCCATGGCTGCGAAATCCGAGACCACCCGGGCGGCGGACTTCCATCCTACGGCGCGGGGTGGGGAATCTGCTAGAAAATGGATACCGCCGACGAGTGCATCGGTTTTAAGGAGTTGCAGGGTGTCCGACTGCGGTCCGGAATCGATCACCGCACAGTCATCACCCGGGCCGGCGGTGGGCGATGGATCGCGCGGGACCAAGGCGATGAGGCGTTCGATCAGGGGATCTTCACCGATGTCGCGGAGTGTTTTCACGGTGCGGTGTCGAGCGGCAGGTTGAAGTATCTGGCGGCCAATTGCAGCACCACCGTGGCACCATTGAAACAGAAGTGCACCGCGATGGGCGCCCACAATGAACCGGTTTTCTCGTAAACGACCACCAACAGGCCGCCGAAGATGAACAACGGCAGCAGCGCGGTGAGATTGCCATGGGCGGCGGAAAATATGAAGGCAGAGCAGATCGTTGCCGGCCACATGCCGACAAAGCGTTTCATGACCGGATAGAGATATCCTCGGAAAACAATTTCCTCGCAAATCGGCGCGGCGATCACGGCTGCGATCACCATCAGGCCAATGACCTTCGGGTCTTTGGATTCCTGGAGGAGTTTCACCGTATCCTGTATCGTCTCGACTCCCAGCGATTCCATCCATTTCATGTAGCCGGATAGCTGGAGCAATTCGAAAAGCAGCCACATCGAAACCACGGCGCACGGTGCGATCAGCAGGACCCAATACCAATTCGGCCAGCGCAGGCCGAGCCAGGTCACCACGTTGACCCGCCAGGAAACAATGGCCACCATGATCCCCGCGAGGACGAACTGGAAGGCGATGTTAGCGGCCATGACCGATGGATTGAGCGTGGTAGAGGAGGGCTCCGGAGCACTGAAGGACGCGATCACGAGTCCACCGAAGATCAGCAGGATGAAGCCAACACCGAGCAGGTCGAGCGGGTGGTAAAACCAAACCGGTACCTTGCCGACGGGAATATCTGGGGGGAGGGCGACGGTGCATGACGGCGTTTCGTAGGGAGACGTTTCGGCGTCCTCAGGCAACTCGGCGCACACTGGCGGGGGATTCAGGGTGATTTTCTGGATCCGAGCCCGCCACACGGCGGTCACCACGAAAAACGCAAGGGTTGTGGCGAATCCGCCGATGATGACAATTTGAGTGGGGTCCGACATGGGCTGATTTCCTCCGGGGAAAACTGCGATGTCCCGGCCCCGCACGCCAATGGAAAAATGCGGATCCGGTCAATCCATTGGATTTGATACCATGGAATTCAAGGAATGCTTGCAATCAGGAATGGAAACATAACATTCCGTCGCGTGTTATGCTCCTCGCCGATCAAAAACTCCGCATGGATGATCTATCTTTGAACGTCGGGTTGACCGATCTGGCATCCAACGTTATCGATTTCTCGAAAAGACATCAAAGCAAAGCTCCTGTATTTTCGTTCATTTCGGCATGAATCATACCGCCTCGTTCACCCCGCCTGCTCTGGAGACCCTGAACGATCTCTTGCCAGCGTTTGTGTTCACCGCAGTGGTCGCATCCGGTGATCTCAAAGCGGTTTATGTCGCGAGGCAGCGTTCATTGGATCGCGATGTGGCCATCAAGATCCTTTCACCGGAAGTCGGTGAAAACCCGAAATTCAGGCAATCCTTCCAAGTCACCGCGCGTACGATGGCGAGGCTCAACCATCCGAATTTGATCGGGGTTTTCGATTCGGGGTATGTTCAGGGGATGCTCTATTTCGTGATGGAATTCATTCCGGGGAAATCGCTCGAAAGATCCGCCCGTGGCCAGTGCGTCGAGCTTTCGCAGACATTGCATCTCATTGAGGGTATCAGCGGCGGTCTTGCCCACGCTCATGCCCACGGGATCGTGCACGGCGCGGTGGAGCCATCCGTCATTCTCCTCAATCAGAAAGCCGAACCAAAGATCGGCAATTTCGGTTTTAGCTACTCTGCCAATGCCACGAGCTACGGAGAAAATCCATACATCGCCCCTGAAATCCTCGATGGCACGGCGGAACCCGATTTTCGCTCCGATCTCTATGCGGTGGGTGCCATCCTCTACGAACTGCTCACCGGAACTCATCACTCGGCCGGGGCTCCTGAGCCATCCTCCTTGTCCAAGTGTGGTCCAGCCCTTGATGCCATTTGGCGCAAGGCAACCCATCCGGATCCGGCTCGGCGGTTTGCCGGGATGCATGTGTTTCACAAGGAGATTTTAGATTTGATCAAGGGGCCCGTGGCGAAATCTTCATCAAAGAAAGCCGCCGCCGGAAGTTCTATCGTTCCGGGGCGCTCTCAAGGCCTGCATGCTCCGCCGACCACGCATGTCCAGCGGCGGGCAGTTCATCATGACGACACCGACAAGAATCTGATCCGCAATCTCGTCATCATCGTCGCTATCCTCTGCGTGATTTATTTTGTATGGGGAAATTACCAGTCCAACGCGCATAAGGAGATCCAAACCCGTGAATTGGCCGCCAAACAGGCTGCGAGGGAGGAACAAGCGATCAAGGATGCCAAGAAAAAGGCCGATGAGCTCAAGGCCTCTCAAGCTGCCAATTCGACTGATACACCGTCAGTCCGTTCTGGACCCGTTGTAGTGAAGACCGAGGATCCCAGAGCCTCTCTGGCACGCCTTCAAGCAGCTCTCGCCGCAGGCAAGCGCGACATAATGCCGGTAGGCTGCGTCCAAAACGGGGAGAGTTTTTATTTCCTGGTCAAGGAATCGATGTCTTGGCCGGAAGCCTCATGGTTCGCCGAGCAACATGGGGCGCATCTCGCAGTCCCCAGCATGGGCGCCGATCTTCAATGGTTGGTCGCTAACGTCACTCAAAAACAGGTTGTTTGGATCGGAGCGGCAAGAAGCGGCGTGTCAAATTGGGTTCTGGCCGATGGTAAGCCGTGGAATCCAACCAGAGAACCCAGTGGCACGGGTGCCTATGTCGGTATCGATAAAGACGGTTTTCTGCGTGCCGCCAGTGGGAAAGTCCGACTTCCCTTCGTGATTCAGTGGCATCGTGATGGGAAGAATCCCGGCTCGCTGGATGCGTTGTTAGATGTTGCCCGCGAATCGCTTGGGAAATCCGAACCGATATTTCCGCCGGGCACACGGACCTATGATAAACGCAGTTTTTTGTTTGTGGCGCGCCCGATCGATTGGAGGGGAGCCGTCAATCTGGCGGAGAAATCCGGCGGATATCTTGCCGTCACTGCCACTACGGGGGAAATTGTCGCAGTGGAAGATATGGTCAACGATTTTACCGCCGGTAGAGGTATCTGGCTTGGTGCTTCGATGAAGGACCAACGGTGGACATGGATCACAGGGGAGCCATGGAAAGCCGCGAAATGGGCAAAAGATGCCGAAATCGAAAGTCCGGACACCGCCCTGATCATCCAGCCGGGTAAATCCTGGTTTTCGCGCGATGTTTCAGAACCCGCATCCGGGTTTATCATCGAATGGAGTCAGGATGCAAAATCAAAGCCGACCATTTCCGGCAAAACCAGTGTCGCGACAACCGTATCGGGCCCCGCCGATATCGAGGCGCTTTCTCGCAAAGCCAAGGAATTGATCAGTGCCGCGGACCAAAAACGCACTCAACAACTCGGGGCAAATTCCCGCAAATTCGCTTCGGATCTCGACGTTTATATCCGCAATTTGCCGGGCAGTGCCAAGGTTACCTGGCAACCGGAAGTGGAAAATCTCAAGAGTTGCATCGTGGGTTCCCGCATACCCCCTACGATTTTGGAGTCTGGCGATATCAATACGAATACCAATATCGAGGCGGTCGTGAAATACGGCATCAGGAAACAGAAAGAGATCGATGAGGAGTTTCTCGCCTATTCCACAAAAATCCATGCAGCCTTCCTTGCAAAAGTCCGTGAGTCCGCCACACAGGCGCAGCAGGCCGGTCAAAGTCTTCTCGCTAAATCCCTCAATAACACCCTTGAAGAAGCCGCCAAGCTGGAACCATGGATCCAATCATTGGGGGGCGCATCCAAGTCCGACCACTCCGGAGCCGGTTTCGATAGCAGTGAACAGAGACGCAATAGCGACAGGGACAATAAAGGCAGTGGGGAAAATCCTCCGCCTCTGCAGAGTAACGATGGTGGGGGTGGGCTCATTGAGTAGTCCGTTCTTCCATGAGATGTGAGTTGTGAGCTTCTCCATACCGTTTGTCCCGAGTCATCCTCTTGATCGCGTGATGGAGATTCGTGTCATTCTCCTTGAAATCCGAGCCCTGTTGGTGCAAATCTCCTCCCGGATCATTGATTATACGTTGGTTTTAACTTTTTTATGAGCGATTCTCACTCTCATGCCACTTTTTTGGCACCGGAAATTTCCCGGCTCGAACCGCTTTTTCCAGGTTATGAAATCGAGTCCCTGATCGCCACTGGCGGGATGGGGGCGGTTTATTGTGCCGTCCAAAAGTCGCTCGATCGCACGGTGGCTATCAAGATCCTGCCCGACGAGTTCAGTAAAGATGCCTCGTTCTGTGCGGGGTTTGAAGCGGAGGCCAAGGCCATGGCCCGCCTCAATCACCCCAATCTTATCGGAGTTTACGATTTCGGAGAAGTCGAGGGCATGCTTTACATCATTATGGAATATGTGCCGGGAAAATCACTTTTCCATTCGGCACATGGTATCGCCATCGATCCCGCCGAGGTCATCTGCCTGGTCACTGGCATCTGCAACGGACTCGCCCATGCCCATGAAAATGGGATCGTCCACCGCGATATCAAACCGTCCAATATCCTGCTCGATCTGAACGCCCAGCCTAAAATCGGCGACTTCGGGTTGGCCCGGCCGGTGGAGAGGAAAGACAACGAAGGCGATGAAATCTTCGGAACACCCCACTACACGGCCCCTGAAGTCGTCAACTCCCCCGAATCCGTCGGTTTTCGTGCCGATATTTTTTCGGTCGGCGTGGTGCTCCACGAGTTGCTAACCGGTTTCTTGCCCGCCGACGACCCGCGACCGGTATCAGTCAGCAGGGGCTGCGATCCGCGCTTTGACGAGATTATCCGACGTGCGACGAATCCCGATCCAGAACGCCGCTATGCAAATGCTGCGGAAATTTCCAGAGATCTTTATGCGATTTCCGTGTCTCCTGCCACTCGTGTGCCGGTCGCCACTCAATCTATTTCCAATGCACGCTACGGACAGTCTATTAGACCTGCAGTTAGGCCCATGGTGAGACCACAGGCCAGACCCCAGGTCAGGCCGCGTTACACTCAATCCTCCTCATCCGGGAGTTCGACGATTGTGTGGTTGCTCCTTGCCGTTGTCATTGGAATCTTGGTCTACGTCCTGTTTTTCAATTCTGATAAGACCATAGTACCCGTGAAAGAGCATCCCCCCAAGGAGGCTCCCCCACTTCCGGAAAACACACCGGATACCCCCTCATCAACCCCACACAAGCCGGAACCCCGTCCGGAATTTCACCCGGAATCTCACCCGGAACCCAAGCAAGAGCCAAAATCCACACCAAAGATCGAGTTCAAGCTTGAACCTAAGCCTGATCCCGAGGTCAATATTGAACTTAAGCCCGAAACCAAGCCTGAATCCAAACCTCAGGGGACGACGCCTCCGACGTTTGATGTGAACGGATTTTTTGAGAATGTCAAAAAAATCATGCAGTCACGTGTCAAGATGGTCGTTGATACACGCGATAAGAGTTTCGCCAAGAATGTAGGTGCCTTGCGAAGGGGAATGCGACGATTGATTCTCAAGATACCGCAAGCGAGCGAGCAAAGACTTGCGGACAAGGAGCTTGATCGATTGATCGAGCGATGCGAGCAGAACGGAAACCGGATTCCCGGCAAGATGATAGAGAAGTTCCATAAAATGAAAGTCGTGGAAGTCGATGAGATCTACGATGAGTTTCTCGGGAAACAAAGGGATATCGACTCCAACATGCTTGCGGACGTCACCAAACTTGCAGACGTTTATATGGCGGAACTCAAAAAACAAATCGCTCGGTTAAAGTTGGTCAAGGATCAGTCTTCGATCGAACTTATCGAGGCGGAAATCTCCCGTGTCAGTCAGGACGGGCAATATTTCCCCAAACTTATGCTGGGAGAGGACTTCGCCCAGCCGAAGTCTAAAGATGAAAAACCGTGACGTTGGCGGACACTTTCGCTGGCAGATCGTTTTTTAGCGCTTAGATTCAGGGCGTGTCATCCCACGCGAAACTTTCCAACTTCATCCGCATCCATGGTTGCCGCCAGCACAACCTGTGCAATCTCGATCTTGATATTCCGTTAGGGAAGCTGACGGTGGTCACCGGCCCCTCCGGTTCCGGGAAATCCTCGCTCGCCTTCCACACGCTTTATGCCGAGGGCCAGCGCCGTTATGTGGAAACATTCTCGCCTTATGTCCGGCAGTTCTTCGACCGCATGGACAAGCCGGACGT
>CAIVKO010000122.1 GCA_903906515.1 Akkermansiaceae bacterium | reverse complement strand
CTGAGGTAGGAGAACCCGAGTTGCTGCAGGAACCGCAGCGCCGGAATCTGGCTGATCGGGGCTTCTTGGAATGAGGGGTTCATGGTTTGATGGGACGCTGGGAAACCATTTCGAGGTACACCTCGGAACGGTGGTTTGTATCGAATCACTCTAACGTTCCTGCGCTGGCACGAATGGCCCCGAAGGTCTGCGCGAGTATACGGGCAGATACTTGGTCAATCTCCTCAGCCAGAAGCGGTTCGCTATATGCCTTGGTAACAACAACATTATCATCGTGGGTGACGCTGTATCTTCCCGGCGGGAAATGGATCCCAACCACCGTCTGATGATCGAATGGAGTGGTCGCCTCGCCCTTGTAACCCAGGAAATGGAAAGTCATCAATATCCGACCGCCAGGGACTTGGAAGCTGATTTCTCGCTGTGAAACTCCTGAGCCAGTCGCCCCGGTGCCGCGCAGGTTCTCTGTAATCACCTCATATTTCGCGAACATTGGCTTGAGCCCCTCCAACTTACGCTCTAGCGCTTCGATGAGCGGACGGAAGCTAATCTCCATCAACTGGCCGAGAATTTCCTTTGTCGGCATGCCGAGTTCCTCTTTTCGGGCTTGGGCACCCCGAACGAACAGAGCCACTTGCTTCTCAACGTCGCTCGGCTCGTCGATGCTCTCTCCTTTGCCAGCCCGGATCGCGAGATCGAGTGACCGTGTGAGTTGTTTTCCGAAGAACTCTTCCAAGGGTGTGAGATCACCCGCATCGGCAAGGCGTAGGGCCGTCAGGTAATCCATCTTCTGTTCCGTCGGAACGATGATCGGAGGATAGCCATCGCGGAGGAACACGTAATTGACGAGCATGCGGGCCACCCGGCCATTTCCATCGTCGAACGGATGGATCAGGACGAACTCGTGGTGGAGCCTCGCGGCGATGGCGAGGATGTCTTGCTTTGGATCAGCGACCGCCTCACCGAGCCAATCCACCAATGCATGCATCCGCGCGGGCACCTCCAGCGGCAAAGCGTATTCAAAGAGTTCGCCGGTTGCGGTGATGACACTGTTGGGCAGGGTCTTGTATTCGCCGGGGATGACCTGGGCACGCGAAGGCTGGCCGTCCGGGGTTTGCGTGGGTTTCCAGAACGGTTCCTTGAGGATAATCTTGTTGAGGTCGCGGATGTCACCCGGGTTGATCAAACGGGCCTTGTCGGCAGCAAGGTTCCGAAGGTGCGCGATGCCGACATCATGGGCCTTCATCTCCTCGTATTCACGAAGCGTGTGGTTGCCGTGGGTCTGCCCGTGGAGGATGAGCAGGACCGTCTCGCCGTAGGTGAGCGTGTTGCCTTCGATGTGGTTCGAGTGGTAATTCCATTCGAGGCGGAGCTTCTGCCAGAGGCGCCGCTCGTTCTCGGGAGCCAAGGGCTGGAGGGCGTCCCACTCCGTCTTCAGGGAGTCAATTGTTTCAAATGGCGTGTTCATGAGAAGATTAGGCGTCAACTCTGAGCCATCGTGGTTAGTGTGGCCATAAAATGGTTGAAGCTAGGAGACTTGTTGCGAGATAGTGCCATATTGGGAGTAATCTCTGCGGCCCATCGGGATTTTTCCTGTCCCACACGCTGCCACCCTTGTCCATCAAGGGTTTCCGCGCCTCCGGGATAAACAGCATTGGCCAGTACTTCCCATGTGCCACAAATCGAATCATTTACATATTGGCTAAGCACCGCATCCTTGGCTTTGGGATATGCGGCTTTGATTGCCGGCACATCCCCAAGAAACCAGGCCTCGCCCTCCTCGATGGCAAGACAAAATGCGTGAGCAGGGCACGGCGAAGACTTTGCCGCCATCTGTGCCAATTCGATGCCAAACGCATCTTTGCTTCGCCGATCAAGATCACACACAACGATCACAGCAGCTTGATAACCCGGTCCGTAATGGGCAAACGTATTTCCATAGCCGGCAAGCAACCTTGGCAACTGATCCAGCAAAATGCGCTTATGCGGATCAGATGAGGCTTTCAGTCCTTTCGGAATCCGACCAATGCCCTTGTAACTATGCACCTTGAAGGTGTGATCGTTACCAAGGATAGATGGAACCAACTGACTCAGCATCAATTTCCCTGACTGGTCTTCGACAAGAATTTCAAAGTGCATGGCTTATTTCCCGTCAAGATATTCGCTATACCATAAGCCGCCAAGCGGCAGTTCTTGTTTCACCATCTCATTCACTACCGGGTCATCGCTAGCCCTACGGATACTCGAGAAACCGTCATCTTGTTTTTCCAATATCCATACCTCTTCAGGGGTCAGGGCATCCACGAGATACGGCTGGTGTGTGGTGATGAAAACCTGCGAGCCACCTCTAACTCCGGTGGCATGATAGCGGAACTCTTGAACCAGACTCTCCAGCAACCGGTGGTAAAGCCCGTTTTCCGGTTCTTCGATACAGATGAAGGGTGGCGGGTCGGGATCCGCAAGCATAAGCAGGTAGGCGAAGACTTTCAGTGTTCCGTCTGACATTTGTTGGGAAAAGAACGGATCACTGAATCCTTTGTCGTTAAACTTCAACAGAAGGCGTCCATCGCGACTCTTCTCTGTCTCAATCTTATGAATACCAGGGATCTTCTTCGCAATGCCGTCCAAAATCCGCTTAAAGCGCTCCTTGTGTTCTCGCTCCATGTATTGGACCACATTGCCAAGGTTGTCGCCGTGTATGTTCAAGTGTCTTTGTGGGCCAGCCAGGGGCAGCGCACGCGCGGCATCCGGCGTGAAGTAGCTCAGATACCAGCCTTCGATGAAGCGGCGAAAGGCCGCGATTCGGGGATGCTGTTTGAGCGATCCCATAGTCGAAATACCTAACATCCGGTAGTCATCCAGCTCAACGAGTTCGGTCTCCGCGCTTTCCGTTGCACCTCCCTCTGATTTCAAATTCGCGATGAGTTGTTCGAGAGTCATCGGTTGTTCCTCTTCGTCGATCTGACTTCCAGAGGCGTCACCTTTCCAGGCAATTCCATTGCCCGAGTTCAGCATTAGGAATGAAAACGGCCAACCCCGACTTTGGCCTTTTCGTCGTTGTCTCAGCCGTTCACTCGCAACATAAGGCCTGGAGTCCTTATCCATGGCGATCGACAGTTCGTATGTGATAGGGCGGCTGTTCCCGTCCTCCCGGTAGTAAACCTCAAACCCAATCGGGCCATCCTGGCCTTGAGACCGAATGCGTTCGAATCCACCCCTACCGCGAATGTCACATGCTTCTTCGACACCGTCTTTCAGACAATCCGCTAAAAAGCCGAAGGCATCGAATAAACTGCTCTTGCCTACGCCATTTTTCCCGATGACCACAGTCATGGGTGTGAGCGGACTTCCTTGTTGGGAATTCCAAAGTTTACCCAACCTCACATCCTTGAGGGTGCGGAAGTTGCGGATGCGGAAACCTTCAATTTTTGGCATGGCGTTAGTGGTGTTTGGTGCTTGTCGAAGTGTTGAATTTCTCTTTAGCGATTGCAATCATGGGATATTGTGCTGTTACACCCGGACTCTACCCGTCAGCAGCCGCTGCATCAAGCCGCGCTTTTGCTGGTCGAGGGCGTTTCGTTGGGTGCGGAGGAGGGTGAGTTCCTGGTCGGCGGTGTCGAGGATGGCGGCGATTTGGTGTTGTTCCGCGAGGGACGGACAGGGAAAGGTGAATTCCGCAAGGTCGGAGAAATAGATGCGGATGCGGACGCTTCCGTTGCCGCCTTGTGTGACAAATGACTGCCACATCCATGACTGCCGGAGCTGATCGAGGTAGGCTGGCGATAGTCGCTCCTCGATGCAGCGGAAGACCACGTAATCGCCGCTGACCATGACGGTCTTGTTTCCTTGCCAGCGGGCGATGGAGCCGATGTTGATGCGCATCGGGTTGTAGGCGAACCAATCATGTTCCAGTAGTTTGCAACGGTGGAAAGACTCGCCTTTGACATGGTCCCGCATCGGAACGACGCCGTCGGCTTTGGTGACACCGTAAAGCAATTCGGTGCCCAGCTTGCCCTTGTTTTGGTCGGAACGGTTCTCTGCCAGTTCGCCAAGCTGTAGCTTCTTCCACTTTCCCTTCGCGCCCTTCACCCGCTTCTTGCCGGTGAGGAGTTGCTGCATGAGCGCCTGCTTGCGGCGGTCTTTGGCGGCGATGAGGGCGTCGAGGGTGTCGAGGGCCTCGTCCCAGGTGGAGAGGATGTCGGCGATCTTGCGTTGTTCGGGGAGGGGTGGGAGCGGAACTGGCAGTCTCTTGAGCTGGCTGGAATTGATACTCGCAAGGTTGGTTGATT